>DAHXND010000134.1 GCA_027366675.1 Acidimicrobiales bacterium | reverse complement strand
CTCGGCCCTCGCCGTACCCTGGCGCTCGGCGCTGTTGGCTGGGCCGTGCTCTCTGCATGCATGCTGATGGTGCCCGGAGGTGCCTCCATGATGCTGCTCTTCGCCCTGGCGCTCGCGGTAGCCGTCGGAGCGACCGGAACGGTGGATGCGACCATGAACGCCTGCGCCGCGCACGCCCTAGCAGGCCACCCGAGGCGCCTGGTGCGCTTCCATTCCATCTACAACCTGGGGGCCCTGGCGGGATCCCTTCTAACCGGCATTGCCCTGCACGAGGACCTTACCTGGCGATTCGGGTGGGCAGTGTGCTCCGGCCTCGTGCTCGCCATAGGAATAGCGACCGCGCGCTCGAAGGGGCTCAGCACTGCGAGCCTGACTTCGCCTGCGCCTGCGACTGCGACTGCGGAGCGGCTGCCGGCAGCCACCTCATCCGTCTTCTCCGCCCTTCTCGCCCTGCAGAGAAGCCGCCTCTGGGCTCTCAGCGCCGTGATGCTCGCGACTGCACTGCTGGAAGGAGCCATCAGCACCTGGGGGGTCCTCTACCTGCGAGAAGCGCTCGCTGCCAGCGCTCTCATCGGCTCAGCCGCCTACGCTGCCGGAGAGGCGATGGCTGCCACCACGCGGGCTGCTGCTGCACCGGCCATGGGCCGCGTAGGAGCGCTAGTGGGCATAGCCATCGGGTCAGGGACGGCAGGCCTCGGGCTTCTCCTGGAGGCGCTGGCGCCGAGCGTCCTCGTGGGAGGGATAGGCCTGGCATTGGCGACGGGTGGTATCTCCCTTTGCTGGCCCCTGGCAATATCGATTGCCGCCAGGGCTCCAGGTGACCCGGTGCAGTCGGTCGCCGGGCTGAACACCGTTGGCTACCTGGGGATCGTCATTGGCCCGATGGCCGTGGGATGGACGGCCGACACGTTCGGGCTCCAGGCAGGCATACTCCTACTGGTGGGGGTGGCCGCAGTTTCGATGGGGCTTATCGCCCTGGCGCGCACGATCACGAGGTAGCGTAGTTAGGACAAGCCAGCCGGTGCGCCAGGGCCAGGCCGGTAGGGGTCAGGAACCTTCCGGCCACTACCAGGGCCAATTGGCGCCAGCACAGCACAGGAAGACCAGCACAGCACAGGAAGACCAGCCGGCGCAGGAAGACCAGCACAGCACAGAGAAAGGGAGGTGACCGACTCATCATGATCCTGGAGCAGATCGAAGGGCCGGAAGACCTGCGCTCGATTGACCCTGCCCGGTTGCCCGACCTGGCAGAGGAGATCCGCCAGGTCATCATCTCCACGGTAACGAAGAACGGCGGCCACCTTGGATCGAACCTCGGAGCAGTAGAGCTTACGATCGCCATCCATCGCGTGTTCCGGTCTCCGCAAGATGTCATCATCTGGGACACCGGGCATCAGTCCTACACTCACAAGCTCCTGACCGGCCGCCAGGCATCCTTCTCCACCCTTCGCCAGGAAGGTGGCATCTCAGGATATCCGCGCAAAGCCGAGTCCCCTCATGACTGGGTGGAGAACAGCCATGCATCGACGGCTATCGGCTACGCGCACGGCCTGGCAACAGCGCTCCGCCTTGCCGAGGACCCCCGCGGAGGGACCCCCGGGACAATCAGGAACGCTGGAACCAGAGGGACCCCCGGCGTAGCCGGCGAGCGCCGGCGCGTCGTGGCAGTGGTGGGCGACGGAGCACTAACGGGTGGGGTCGCATACGAGGCGTTGAACAACCTCGGTCATTCGGGCAGCCGCGTCCTGGTCGTCTTGAACGACAACGGGCGATCCTACTCCCCGACGATCTCCCGCCTCTCAGAAGGCCTCACCCACCTACGGCTGAACCCCTCCTATCTGCAGGCCCGCGAACATGCCAGGCGGCTCCTGCGCTCCCTGCCCGGCGTCGGCGATCTTGCCTATTCGGGCGTACATGGCCTGACTGCTGCGCTTCGTGAGGTGATCACACCGCATACCTTCTTCGAGAGCCTCGGGGTGCGCTACGCCGGGCCTATAGATGGACACGATATAGCAGAGCTGGAGCTCGCTCTCGCCAACGCTGCAGAGTGGGACGGCCCCATCGTTCTACATGTCCTCACAGCGAAAGGGCGCGGCTACCCGCCGGCCGAGCAAGACGATATCCAGCGGCTTCACGACTTCAAGGTTCCAGCCCCTGGCAACGACCAGCAGGCAAACCGCCCTGTTCCCGTCTCTTATACCGAGCGGTTTACCGCGGCACTCCTGGACGCCGGGCAACGAGATCCGCGAATAGTGGCCATCACAGCCGCCATGGCCGGACCTACTGGCTTGCTACCCTTCCAGGAGCGCTTCCCCGATCGGTTCTTCGACGTGGGCATAGCAGAGCAGCACGCGCTCACGACGGCTGCCGGCATGGCTATGGGGGGGATGCGCCCAGTCGTAGCCATATACTCGACTTTCCTGAATCGCGCCTTCGATCAGCTCCTCCTCGACGTCGGCCTCCACGGTCTCCCGGTGGTCTTGGTCGTCGACCGTGCAGGCATAACGGGTGACGACGGACCGAGCCATCATGGCCTTCTCGACATGGCCCTCGCCCTACAGGTACCAGGCATGGCGGTATTCGCTCCATCCTCGCCCGACGAGGTTCCGAACATGCTGGAAGCTGCGCTGGAGCTCCCTTCACCGAGCATCATCAGGTTCCCGAAGACCCCAGGCATCCCGGCGCTACCCCAGGAGACAGGGGTAGGCATGGATGCTCGCCTCGTCCGCAGCGGGAACGGCACCGTGTGCATCCTCGCCGTGGGCAAGCTCGTCACAGCGGCCAGCGAGGCTGCCGACATACTTTGCGCCCAGGGAATCGAGGCAACGCTCTGGGACGTGAGGCTCGTGAAGCCGGCCGACCATCGAATGCTGGAGGACGCGGCGCGCCACAGGCTCGTGGTAACCGTGGAGGACGGGACTCGCATAGGTGGTGCCGGAGCCTTCCTAGCGGAGGCTGTGGGCTCCCTGCGCTCACCCGAACACCTCCAGGCCATACGGATCCTGGGGGTTCCGAACGCCTTCATCTCTCACGCGAAGCCAGATGCGATCCTGGCACGCCTCGGGCTCGACGCTACCGGGATAGCGAGCTCGGTCCGAGGCGCGTGGCACGAGGTCGTGGAGGCTCATGATGTGCTGGGGGCTGGCGACGAGTCGGACGGGAGCACCTGCCCTGAGCAGGATCCCACTCCGACCGGGCAGCTACCCGCCCAACCGAACGGTTAGACGATTCCACTGATCCGGTAGACTCTCACCCATGCCGGCACCGTCTACGATCGTGGAGAAGATCTGGGATCAGCACCGCGTCCTGGAGGGAGAAGCGGGTGAGCCCGACCTGCTCTACATCGACTGCCATCTCGTCCACGAGGTCACGTCACCACAGGCATTCGACGGGCTGCGCCTGGCGGGAAGGCGGGTCCGGCGCCCAGACGCGACTGTCGCGACCGCTGACCACAACGTACCCACCGCTCACCTCGACGAGCCGATAGCTGACCCTGTATCCAAACGCCAGCTGGAGGTTCTAGCCAAGAACTGTGCCGAGTTTGGCATCACCTACTTCCCCATGGGAAGTGCGAACCAGGGCATCGTCCACGTCATAGGCCCAGAGCTCGGCCTCACCCTTCCCGGGATGACGATCGTGTGCGGGGACAGCCATACAGCGACTCATGGAGCCTTCGGCGCTCTCGCATTCGGCATAGGAACGAGCGAGGTAGAGCACGTGCTTGCCACCCAGTGCCTACCACAGGCAAGGCCCGCCAGTATGGCAATAGAGGTCGAGGGAAGGCTGCCCGCAGATGTATCTGCAAAGGATCTGGCGCTCGCCATCATCGGCACCATAGGCACTGGCGGCGGCATAGGGCACGTGATCGAGTACAGGGGACCAGCCATCCGGGATCTCAGCATGGAAGGCAGGATGACCCTGTGCAACATGACCATAGAGGGCGGGGCTCGAGCCGGGCTCGTCGCTCCTGACGAGACAACTTTCTCCTACATTGAAGGTCGTCGCTACGCTCCGCAGGGCAGTGCGTGGGAAGAGGCCCTCTCTTACTGGCGCACCCTCACCACCGACGAAGGCGCTGTTTTCGATCGTGTCCTGACCATAGATGCCTCTGGCCTGACGCCGTACGTGACATGGGGAACGAATCCCTCCCAGGTGGTGCCCCTCTCGGGAAGCGTGCCGGATCCCGATGGCATAGCCGACCCCGAGCTGGCTGATGCCGCTCGCAGAGCGCTGAAGTACATGGGTCTCGCTCCTGGCACACCCATAAGGGATATAGAGGTAGACACGGTTTTCATAGGCTCATGCACGAACTCACGCATCGAGGACCTGCGCGATGGCGCCCGTGTTCTGGACGGGCGGAAGGTGAGCAGCGGGGTCCGAGCCCTGGCGGTTCCCGGGTCCCGCCAGGTCAAGCAGCAGGCCGAGCGAGAGGGACTCGATGCCATCTTCCGCTCCGCTGGATTCGACTGGCGCGAGCCAGGATGCTCCATGTGCCTGGCCATGAATCCCGACAAGCTCGCTCCTGGCGAGCGCTCTGCTTCGACATCCAACCGCAACTTCGAAGGGCGCCAGGGCCGGGGGGGGCGCACCCACCTCGTCTCCCCTGCCGTTGCGGCGGCTACAGCCGTTGCCGGCCGGTTCGCGACCCCTGATGACATCTAGGCTGGGTCGGCGAGAGCACAGGAGGACTGTCCATGGAACCCATCACACAGGTAACCGGGCGAGCTGTCCCGCTGGATCGCTCCGATATCGATACTGACCAGATCATCCCGAGCGACTGGCTGAAACGGGTCGAGCGGACCGGATTCGGCGCAGGGCTGTTCTCCGAGTGGCGCGAGGACCCCTCGTTCATCCTGAACGAGCCGGAGCGGGCTGGTGCCTCGATCCTGATTGCCGGGCCGAACTTCGGTACCGGGTCATCCAGAGAGCATGCAGTATGGGCCCTCATGGACTACGGGTTCAAGGCCGTGGTGTCACCCCGCTTCGCTGACATCTTCCGGAACAACTGCACGAAGTCCGGGCTCTTGCCGGCTCAGGTGGACCACGACACCTCGCGTTTGCTGCTCGAAGCCTGCATCTCGGATCCATCTCTCGAGGTACGGCTGGACGTGAGGGAGAGACGCGTCAGTGCCCCGGGGATAGGGCTCGACGCACCTTTCACGCTGGAGGACTCAGCACGCGAGCGCCTTGTGAACGGCTGGGACGACATCGAGCTCACGATGCGTCACGCAGAGGAGATCTCTACCTACGAGACATCTAGGGCATCATGGATGCCGTCTCTACGCCCCGGTGCAGGCGCCACCGGAGCCATGGCCGGCAGCGGCGCCAGCGAACCAGCCTCGGCGCCCTAGGGAAGCTTGCCATGCCGGAGAGGATCTGGGTCTCAGCACTTCCCGAGCGGCCGGTGCGCGCAGGGGAACGCACCATCGGGAAGGTAGCGGACTGCGTGATCCGGCTGCTCGAGGTGGGGAATCCGCCCCTGACCGGCATCGTCATCGAACCACCTGAAGCCGCTGCGGATCCCGGCAGGCGTGCACTGTTCGTCCCCGCCAGGTTCATCTCACGGCTGGATGGCGATGGTGCCCTGCTCGATAGGGTGCCGGACCGGCTGGACGCCTTCGAGAGGCGCCCAGGAGAGATCCTGATCATGCGAGACCTTCTCGACCACAACGTCATAGACGTTCGTTCACGCTTACGCCCCCGCCTGATACGAGCAGAGGACGCGATACTCGGCACGTCGTCTGCGAACACTGCAAGCTGGAGACGCCGGGGAGCTCGGACGGGGTATCTCGCACCGCTTAGAGCTCCAGCTGGCCAGGCAGCGACCACCGAGCGCGATGGCGGCCCGGCGAGAAGCGGCCAGGCAGGGGCGAGCGAGCGCGATGGCGGCCCGGCAGGAGGCACCCAGACCACGCAGGCAAGGGTGCGCTGGTACCTGCTCGGGATCGATGCCACGGGGGGATCACGCCGCCTGCGGCGCCGC
>DAHXND010000184.1 GCA_027366675.1 Acidimicrobiales bacterium | reverse complement strand
GGGTTCTTCTTCGCGGTCACCGACTTTGCCGGGGCCTTCGCTGCCGGGGCAGCGGTCTTCTGCTTCACGGCGCTTTTACCTCCCGAACTCCGCTCATCAGGCATGTCTGGCCCTTTCCCTGCCCTTCATTCGCTGCATCGTCCTAGCTACGGCGCAACTTCCACCCTTAGCGTGAGACACCGGAGCACAGAGCCCCGATGGCAGTAGATCGGCAGCATAGCTGCAGTAGCCCCCCCATGGCACGCTCACCGTGTGCGGCCACCAGCGACCTGTCTACGCTGGGACAATGGTGGAGACATCCCAGAGCTACCCTGACGTACCGCAGCAGCCCGACTACCCGCGCCTCGAGGAGGCCATGCTGGCGCTGTGGGCCAAGGAGCGCACATTCGAAGCTTCCGTGAATCGCCGCCTCGGCGGGAGCAACGAATACGTGTTCTACGACGGGCCACCTTTCGCCAATGGGCTCCCACATTACGGGCACCTCCTGACCGGATTCGTGAAGGATGCCGTACCGCGCTACCAGACCATGCGAGGCAGAAGGGTGGACCGGCGCTTCGGATGGGACTGCCACGGGTTGCCTGCCGAGATGCAGGCCGAGAAGGAGCTGGAGGTAGCCGGCAGGGCTGGGGTCGAGACCTATGGGATCGAACGCTTCAACGACTACTGCCGCAGTCTCGTCCAGCGCACCACCGATGCCTGGGAGCAGTACGTCACCCGCCAGGCACGGTGGGTCGACTTCGTGAACGACTACAAGACGATGGACCTGTCCTACATGGAGAGCGTCTTGTGGGCTTTCAGCCAGCTTTACGAGAAAGGGCTTCTCTACGAGGGAACACGTGTCCTCCCTTACTGCTGGGAGTGCGAGACACCACTCTCCAACTTCGAGACGCGCATGGACGATGCCTACCGTGACCGCGAGGACACGGCTGTAACCGTGGCATTCGAGCTGTACCCGGTGGGAAAAGCCGAGCTGCCAGAAGGGCTGCCTCCGGAACTGGCAGGACCGCTACGCCTCCTCGCATGGACCACGACCCCTTGGACACTGCCGTCGAACCTCGCTCTGGCCGTGGGACCCGACATAGCCTACGAGGTGGTAAGAGCTGGCGGGATGACGCTCGTAGCGAGCACCGGGTGGATGGCAAGAGCCGAGGATGCCTTGGGGCCGATCGAACGTCTTGGCACGGTCACTGGCTCTGCCCTAGTCGGGCGTTCGTACGCGCCACTGTTCCCGTTCTTCAGTGCCGAGAGGGATCATGGTGCCTTCAGGGTGCTGGCGGCAGATTTCGTCAGTACCGAGGAGGGGACCGGCGTAGTCCACCTGGCTCCGGGTTTCGGCGAAGACGACCAGCGCCTGTGCGAAACAGCGGGGATACCGGTCGTGTGCCCAGTAGACGATCGAGCTCGCTTCACGTCCCTGATCCCACCCCTGGAGGGGACTCAGGTCTTCGACGCGAACCCATGGGTGATCCATGCCCTGGAAGAACGCGGGATCCTGGTGCGTGCGGAGCCCTACGTGCACTCTTACCCTCACTGCTGGCGAACAGACACGCCGCTCATCTACAGGGCAGTGACTTCGTGGTTCGTAGCAGTTACCGAGCTGAAAGACCGCCTCATCGCGCGAAACCAGAGCATCAGGTGGATACCAGCACGTGTCCGAGACGGGGCATTCGGCAAGTGGCTAGAAGGAGCACGCGACTGGTCGATCAGCCGGAACCGCTATTGGGGCGCGCCTATCCCGGTCTGGAAGAGTGACGATCCGGCCTACCCGCGCATGGACGTCTACGGCAGCCTCGATGAGCTCGAAGCTGACTTCGGGGTGCGACCACGAGACCTGCATCGCCCTGACATAGACGAGCTGACACGCCCGAACCCCGATGATCCAACGGGACGGGCCACCATGCGCAGGGTGAGCGACGTCCTCGACTGCTGGTTCGAGTCCGGCTCTATGCCCTTCGCTCAGCTTCACTACCCGTTCGAGAATGCGGAGCACTTCGAAGCCCACTTCCCCGCCGATTTCGTAGTCGAATACGTCGGACAGACCAGGGGGTGGTTCTACACGCTCCATGTCCTCGCCGTAGCCCTGTTCGACAGACCGGCCTTCTCCAACTGCATAGCGCACGGCATAGTCCTGGGCGATGACGGTCGCAAGCTGTCCAAGAGGCTTGGCAACTACCCGGATCCCGCCCAGGTCTTCGATACCTCCGGTGCCGATGCCATGCGCTGGTTCCTGCTGTCCTCCGGCGTCCTACGCGGGCAGGATCTGACGATAGAGGCCAGTGGCTTCGAGGAAGCCGTCCGCCAGGCCCTGAACCCTATCTGGAACGCCTGGTACTTCCTCACTCTCTACGCGAACGTAGACGGGCTGGTAGGGCACTGGAGAACCGACCAGCCGGCTCTTCTTGACCGCTACATCCTTGCCCGCTCCCGGATGCTCATAGAGAGAACGGCCGGATGCATGGATGCCTACGACCTCTCGGGGGCTTGCCAGGAAATACGATCCTTCGTGGACGCCCTGAACAACTGGTACATCCGCCGCAGCCGCGACCGCTTCTGGAGCCCGGCTGATTCAGAGGACTCCGAATCTCGAACCAGGAAGCAGGACGCCTATGACACCCTGCACACGGTCCTATCCCTGCTGTGCAAGGTCTCGGCTCCACTACTGCCATTGCTCACTGACACCATATATCGCGGGTTATCCGGTGGACGAAGCGTCCACTTGGAGGACTGGCCATCCCCCGAGGCCCTTCCTGACGACAGAGATCTGGTAAGAGACATGGAGCTGGTCCGCTCCATCTGCTCTGCCGCTCATTCTGTTCGCAAGCACGTTGGCATCCGGGCAAGGCTGCCACTGCCAAGATGCACGATCGTAACCCCTGATGCCAATCGCCTATTACGCTTCGCTGAGCTCATCAAGGACGAGACGAATGTGAAGGATCTGGCCTTCTCCTCAGAGGTGGAGGCATTCGCCACCATGCGATGCGTGCTTCATCCCTCCGTCATAGGGCCGCGGCTCGGAGAGAGGACCCAGCATGTGATCGCGGCCATAAAGCGTGGCGACTGGAAACAGCTCCCCGACGGCCGCTTGGACGCGGGCGGATCCATTCTGGAGCCCGACGAGTTCGATGTGGTGATGGCACCCCGCGACGAAAGACTCGGGCGAACCCTGCCCGATCACGCTGGAATAATCATCCTCGATGACAGGGTGACTGCCGATCTCGAACAGGAGGGCTTGGCACGAGACATCGTGCGAGTCATCCAGAACGCCCGTAAGAGCGCGGCGCTCGAGATAACAGACCGCATCCGCCTATCCCTGTTTTCTGGACCAGAGGCCTTGGAGGCGATAGAGAACCACCGTTCTGACATCATGGCGCAGACACTGGCGATAGAGCTAACCGCTTACACGAGCACTGACGCTGGCCAGGAAGGCAACGAGGAGCCAGGCGCGAGAGCAGAGAAGTCGCCTCGAGCAGGGATATTCCAATCCACGAGCACCCTGCCAGCAGGAGAGAGCCTCACTGTCTCTATCCAGGCTGCCGTGCCGGATGAAACGCCATAAGCAGGAGCATGCGATCCACAGCGATCCTCGCAGTGCCTGGGCTCGACTACCAGCTCAGACCAGAGACTGGGTAGCCTGCTTCAGATACGCCGGTAAGAGCTGACCTCGTCGAGCTCGCGCACACGTCCGATGCCCTCTGGAGAAGACGCCCCGGAGAAGTCTACGGGTGGCTGAAGACGCTGCTCCGCCAGGGCTGCCTGGCGGTCTTCACTGGGTGATGGTTGGTACGCGGGAGCTGATCCCTGCGAAGAGGCGTTCCGCTGTGACTGGCCTGGCTCGCCCGATCCTCCAGCAGCTGACCCAGGATCTCTCGTGCCCTGGGATAGATCTCGCGCATCATGGTCGTCACCGGCCGGCACGCTGCCGTTGGCAGGCTGGCGAGGGGAGGGGGAAGGCTGAGCTGCCCCTGACTGGCGGGCTGTGCCTGCTGACTTGAGCCCTTTGTCCAGCCACCTCACGAGCTCTACCAGGCTTGCCTGTAGACGCGCCCTCTCTCCTTCCAGATGCCGGTTCAGCATCTCCACATCGTTTACCAGCTCGGCACGCCGCTCTTCTAGCCGCTCGACCTCATCGCGTGCTCTGGCCTCAGCCGATCCAGTGATCTGATGCGCGGTGTCCTCTGCCTCCTGCAGAAGAGAACGGGCTCGCCCCTCAGCCTGTTGCACAAGCGCAGCGGCCTCCTGCTCCGCCTCACGCTTCACATGATCGACGAACTCCTGAGCCATGAGGAGAGTCCGGGACAGCGCCTCCGATGCCTGCGGATCGGGCTGCACTCGCTGTGGGCGCGGCTCGCCCTGCTCTGCCCTGGCGGCTCTCTCCGTTGCCAGGCGGGCCTGCTCGGAGAGCTGGACGAGACGCTGCTGGAGCGCATCGACGTCTACGGCGACACGCTCCAGGAAATCGTCGACGTCATCGCGGTTATAGCCGCGTAGAGACTCCCTGAACTCGACAGTCCTTAGATGCTCGAGACTCGAACCATGGCTTTCCATCGACCATCATGCTACTCCCGGCGAGAGCGCTGGGCGCGGATACCGAGAGGCCGGGGAAGCGAACAGGCTGGTCAGATAATTACGATGACAATCTCGATCAAGATGATGAGGATTATCACAGACAGATCTATTCCCATTCCCCCAAAGGACAGGGGGGGAAGGATACGCCTTATCGCCCGCAATGGCGGGTCGGTGAGGTCCCCGACCACCCGGCGAACCGGCTGGAGTGGAGAGCCGGGATGCTCGGGGAACCAGGACAGCAGAGCCGCCACCACCAGGATCAGAACGTAAGCCTCTAGGATATCGCGAATGATCGACACCGGCTCAGCCGACCCTGCCTGAGATCATCGTCATGAATTGAACAGGCCGCGTTGCTGGAGACGCTCGCGCTCTTCTGCGGTTACCTCTACGTTAGAAGGTGTCAACAGGAACACCTGGTCTGCCACCTTCTCCATCGATCCTCGCAGCGAATAGGCCACTCCGCTGCAGAAGTCGATCATCCTACGTTGCAACTCACGATCAGCCACCTGAAGATTGATTATAACTGGCTGGTTCGCCATGAACCGGTCGGCTATCTCTTTGGCGTCTGCGTAACGCGCTGGCGCCACCACATGGACCATGGCACGCTCTACGGGAAGCGGTCGCAGGGTGGACCCACGAGCCATCTCGGAGGTGGCTCTGCCGTCGCGCTGAGGCAGGGGCCGTATCGTCCCTGAGATCCCTCCTTGCGAGGGCTGTCTTGGTGGCTCATTCCCGCCGCGCTCGGCCGGCTGCCCAGCAGCGCGGAGGCGCGCGCCGGGAGGCGGGGGCGCCTCTGTGCTTTCCTCGTCGCCGTAGTACCCGTAATCATCGTAGTCCTCCTCGGCCAAGCCGAGCCAGGTCATTGCACGCCGCATCATCGAAGTGGCCATCGCCTCTCAGTTTCTTCTTCCCTGGATCCCTCCAGCATCCTCACGCCTCTATCCCGTAACATGAGACGGTCCGCATCGGGCCGCGGCGACCGGAGCTGAACTCACCACAACAGCTTATTACCATGAGGCCCTCCAGTGGCGGCAATCCGGCCCGAATGCCTGCTACCACCTCAGGAATGCCTGCTGCCGCCTCAGGAATGCCAGCTGCCGCCTCAGGAATGCCAGCCCGGAGCACTCTCCAGGTCCGCCGCCTTATCGCCAAGGTGAGCGCCGATCTCCTGATCCCGCTGGAGCGACCGCTCGGATCTCAGGTCCGCGGCGGGCGATCACCGAGAAGGGCCCTGCCCAGACGGATAATCGTCGCTCCATGTTCTATGGCAAGCGGGAAGTCGCTGCTCATTCCCATAGAGCACTGGGGAAGGCCGAGCTCGCCAGCCATAGCTGCCAGCTCACCGAAGACCATTCCCGCGTCACCTCCCAGGGGTGCCACCGTCATAAGACCCTGAACATCCAAGCCAGCCGATTGCAGATCCCGCGCGAGCGATGGCACGTCCGCAGGGCGGCATCCGTTCCGCCCGGCGTCGCCCGTGAAATCTACCTCCAGCAGGACCTTCGCTCCGGGCGACCTGGCGGCGATCGCGTCGCCCTCCACGCTACGGGAAACAGTCTCCCAGCAGTCCACCATTCTGGAAAGCGCGGGAACCTTCCTACGCTGGATAGTTCCGAGATAGTGCCAGCGTATACCTGATCCAATCATCTCGCCGGCTTTCGCCAAGAGCTCCCCTGAATAGTTCTCCCCTATGTCGAATATGCCGGCCTCCACCAGGGCACGCACCGCATCGGAGCCGAACCCTTTCGTCACACCCACTATCGTCACGCTTGCGGGATCGCGGCCGAGCTCGCTTATCCGGGAACGCACCTCGGCCACCTTCGACGCCACGGTCGACCGGTCAATCACCAGACCACCAGACGAACAGGCCTTGGCGACCCTGGTCATTCCTGCGGTGACTGAACCAACGGAAGGCTCCGCCGTCTGGCTCGCCAGGCTCGCGCGGTCCTTCGGTCTCACCCAGGCCAACACGATGGCCCGCTCGGGCAGCGTCCGGCTCGCCCACCAGGGGGCGCTCAGCGCCACCCTCCAACGACGATGCCTTTCCAGAGGTGCCGGATGGTGTGCCGGATGGTGTGAGAGCAGGCATCCTGGAGCACACGGTGCAGCCACCGAAGATCCCGGCGAGCTCCACCCCCGCGGCGTGCAGCGCCCTCTCGAGAGCCAGTGGCAGATCTAATGCGCTACGATTATCTCCGAGTGAGAAGGCCACGTCAGCACCGAATCGCGCACACATCGGCTCCAGGTCAATCTGGGAAAACGGATAGCACTCCCGGTGCGCGCATGGACCACAGGCTGCCACCACCTGGGTCGCCCCTGCGGCCA
>DAHXND010000106.1 GCA_027366675.1 Acidimicrobiales bacterium | reverse complement strand
GCCGCCTGCTTGGACGCGAGCCTCTGGGCATAGAGGTCGTGAAACCGGTCGTTGGCGGGGTCATCGCGGACTTCGATGCCTGCGTGCTCATGCTCCAGGCATTCCTTCGCCGGGCGTGGCGCCGTCACAGCCTGCTCCGCCCATCTGCTGCAGTCGCCATACCGAGTGGGGCGACGGCGGTGGAGCGCCGTGCCGTGCTCGCGGCCATCGAGCAGTGCCGTCCTCATCTTTCGCTCGTTCCCGTGGAGCAGACTGTAGCTGCAGCACTCGGTGTTGGAGCCGATCCGGACGCCAGCGCTCCGGTGATGGTAGTGCAGATGGGCGGTGGCGTCACAGAAGCAGCCGCCGTGGCGGGGATGGCAGTCGTGCGCGTCCGGTCGATTCGAATTGGCGGGACGGATATGGACGAGGCGATCGTGCATGCGGTGAAGACCGAGCTGGGCCTGCTGCTTGGCCATAAGACGGCCGAGCGTCTGAAGATCAGGCTGGGACTTGCTGCATCGACGGGTGCTGGCTCTACGAGCGAGGAGGTCATCGGGGTAGACCCGGCCAGGGGTATGATGCGTCCGGTAACGGTCCCGGGAGATCTCGTTTCCCACGCCCTGGACCGGATCGTCGCGTCGATCATCGATGCGGTCGATGATCTGGTGTCGACCCTGCCTCCGGATCTCGCTGACGACATGGTGCTCCCGGGCTCCCTCTGGCTCTCTGGCGGTGGAGCGCTTCTACCGGGCCTCGCTCGACGGTTCGAGCAAGCGACCGGGATGGCGGTGAGCATTCCCGACGACCCCATGCACTGTGTCGTTACGGGCGCAGCCGCCATGCTCGCTCGTGCCGGCAGCCTTCATGGCTCCAGCGCCGCTTGATGGTGGGATCCGCAGGCACGTACGATACGGATCTGCCGGCAGGGGCGAGTTTTTGGCATAATCGCCATGTCCGATGAAACAGCGAGGCCGAGATACCCTGCGGCCGAGATACCCTGCGGCAGATACCCTGCGGCACTGAGATGGCGGCGAGGGAGGTAGATAGTGAAGAGCCCTGATGATATGGGGAGCGAGGCCGACCCGGTTGCAGAGGTAAACGCGTGGTTGGAGGCCAGCTGGGACCCGGCTATCACGGTCAAGCAGTGGTGGGAGCGTCTAGGGGTTTCAGGGTGGTCTGCTCCCGGCCTGCCCGTGGAATGCGGCGGCCGCGGGTTATCGCGGGAAGACAGTGTTAGGGTGCAACGGGCGATAGCCGATTACGGGGCCCTCGGCGCTCCCGGAGGCTTGGGTCTCCTCCTGGCGGCACCTACGATAGCTGTCCACGGTAGCCCGGCTCAGCGTGAGAAGTACCTACCCGACATCCTGACGGGACGCCGTGCCTGGTGCCAGCTCTTCAGTGAGCCCAATGCGGGATCGGACCTCGCCGGTCTCCAGACCAGAGCGGAACGTGATGGTGATGAGTGGGTCGTAACCGGCCAGAAGGTCTGGACGTCAGGTGGGCAGATAGCAGATCTCGCCATGCTGCTCGCGCGCACTGATCCAGATGTCCCTAAGCATCAGGGAATCAGCTACTTCGCGTTCGATATGCGTCAACCTGGCGTAGAGGTGCGCCCGCTCCGGGAGATGACCGGGCGCTCCATGTTCAACGAGGTCTTCATCTCGGAGGCACGTGTAGGAGCCGACGCCGTGATAGGAGGCTTGGGCAATGGATGGAAGGTCGCCAACACCACTCTCCAGTTCGAGCGAGCAGGTCTGGGCGCGGGCGGCGGTACTGCGGCTGGAGGTGCTGCCATGCCTGGAACGATCGCAGGGGACCTGGATAAGCCTGTAGCTGGTTTCCTGGGGTCTTCAGGACGCCGATCGGCACAGCGCGCGGGTGTGTTCAGCGTAAGACCGGATATGCTCATAGATCTCGCCAGACGCTATGACGCGCTCGGGGATCCGGTAATTCGCCAGGGTCTGGCTCAGCTCTACACGCTGGGGGAGTTGGCCAGGTTCACGAACCTTCGACAGAAGGCTCTACATACCTCGGGACAGGAGATACCTGGTCTCGGCAACATGGCCAAGCTTGCAATGAGCGCCATGCTCAGGCTCGCACGCGATCTTGGTCTTGGCATTCTCGGACCCTATGGTGCTCTTCATGCTTATGGTAGGGATCAGCGAGCAGATCTGGATCGGGCAACCGGAAGGCCGGAGACTTCTTACGTAACAGAGCTGGCGCTGTTCGCACAAGGCCCCTCCATCTATGGCGGAACCGACGAGATCCAGCACAACATCCTGGGCGAGAGGGTGCTGGGTCTACCGAGGGAGCCGAGCGATGACCGCCAAGTACCCTTCCGGGACCTACCCAGGAACGGCTGATCGTCGCGGACTCACGCGCCAGCGACTGTTATTCCTCTAAGGTTGCCTGACGTGGCGAGCTTCGATGACCTAAGCGTGGCTTCCCTGGTACGGCGGGGTAGTGTGAAATGGTCGCTCCATGGGCCCGGTGTTTTGGCCGCGTGGATTGCCGAGATGGACTTTGCCCTTGCGCCGCCCGTGAGAAGAGCCCTCGAAGAGGCGGTGCAGAGAGGTTTTACGGGATACCCGCCGCACGACGAGGATAGCGGTATCCCGGAAGCGCTGGCTGGCTGGCTGCAGGCAGCGTTCGGCTGGGCGGTCGACCCTGCTGGCGTCAGGCTCGTTGGCGATGTCCTGGCAGGAATAAGGATAGCTATCGAGGCACTGTCCGCTCCCGCTTCTCCTGTCGTGGTGCCCACTCCCTCCTACCCACCGTTCTTCGAGGTCGTCAAGGTCGCAGGTCGTGATGTGGTCGAAGTGCCGCTGCTGAGAGAGCGGGAGTCCTACCGCTTGGACTTGGACGGCATAGACAGGGCACTCGGGCGAGGAGCAGGGACCGTTATCCTCTGCAATCCACATAATCCTCTGGGTAGGGTCTTTGGCCGCGAGGAGCTCGCTGGACTGGCTGCGGTGGTAGAGCGGCATGGCGCGCGGGTGATCGCGGACGAGGTCCACGCTCCTCTCGTCTACGAGCCCAGCACGTTCGTTCCGTACGTGCTGGCGAGCGAGCAGGCATCTTCTCACTGCATAAGCCTTACCTCCACGTCGAAGGGTTGGAACCTGCCCGGACTGAAGTGCGCTCAGGCGGTCCTGTACTCGGAGGGCGATCGTCTGGCATGGGATGACGTGTCGTGGGTGAGGAAGGAGGGAGCTACGACCCTCGGCATCGCAGCCAGCATCGCTGCCTACACCGAGGGCCGGGAATGGCTCTCGGAGACTGTCTCCTATCTGGATGGGAACCGCCATCTCCTTCGCGAGCTCATAGGGCAGTACCTACCGGAGGTCAGGTGGGATCTTCCGGAGGCCACCTACCTTGCATGGCTCGACTGCCGGGAGCTAGGTGTGGATGAGCCAGCAGCGTTCTTCCTCGACAAGGCACATGTAGCGTTGAACGAGGGAGCATTGTTTGGAAGGCCCGGCAAGGGGTTCGTCAGGCTGAACTTCGCGACGTCGCGCTCCATCTTGGAGAAGATCGTCGCTCAGATGGCTGGCTCCATCCACGGCTGAGCTCAGTACCCGTAGCCCGATGACGACGAGCTGTAGGTCTTCTTCGGAGCCGTCGAGGTGGATGTCTTGGAGACGGTCGGCTTCGCTGTCACGAGAGATCCCGCTGGGCTGACCAGGTACCAATGACCCTTGGGAGAGCTGGATCCCACTGGGAACGAGAGCCCTTCTCCGTTGAATTGGCCTGACAGCGTGTCACCGCTGAATGTGCTCAGAGGGTGACCGTCGTATACGACCTGGGTAGTTCCGCCAGGGAGCGGGATGGTGGTCAAGAGGGATTGGGTCACACCAGTGCCTGCCTTCGGCGTGCCGGTCGTCGTGAGCGGTGGCCAGATGGACAGGCAGGCGCCAGTGCATGCGTTCGATGTGGGAGTGTCGGCAGTGAGGGTGTAGAGGCTCATGCCGGAGGGAGTGACGAGGACCTTTCCGCTACTGGTGGTCTCGGCCTTCACAGTCGCGCTCGTGGTGACGGGCGCCGTGGTCTTGGCCGGCTTGGCCGCGGGGGTGGACGTGCTCGATGAGCAGGCCGCGAGGGTGAGCCCTGCTACTGCCACCAGGGCGAGCGGGAGCAGTTCCATGCCGTGGCGGGACTGGCCAGGGACTGACGCGGCCTCGCGAGAGTCCTTATCGAATCTGGGCTTCAGCTTCATCAGGTAGTGGATCATGGTGAATTAGTATGACACTTTCATGAAGAATTATCAGCGCGCCTACCCATTAGGGCTCTCAACAGGGAGGATTGTGACGAATTCTTGGTTGGGCGTCAGGTGCGGGTAGCCATGGTGGGCACCGAGCTGTGCCCGCTTACGCCTGCGGGAGGAGCGCTGGAGCGCCTTGCCTGCGGCTGGGCGCGGGGCGTTCATGCTCTCGGCCACGATGCGTTCCTGGTGTCGTGCACGCGTGACGTGTGCTTCGCGCCAGAGGACTGGGTAAGGGGCGACCGGGCAAGGGGCGAGCGTGATGGGCCGGCAGCAGCCCCTGCCTGGAAAGCCGTGGCTCTCTCACGAGAAGGGTTGGTTGCGACGTCTCGGCTTTCTCTGGAGTTCCCCCGCTCCCTTCTGGATCTTCTTCGGATCCTGGCACCCGATGTCACGGTTCTCAGCAACCGCCCGCTCTGGGCCAGCCTTTGCCCGGGGGCCGTCGTGCATGTTCTCCACAACTGGCCTTCGGCTCTGGACATAACATCGGAGGCTGAGAGAATAGAGGCATCAGGGTTGCTCGAAAAGGGCAGATGCCTTGCAGTGAGTCAGGCGCTCGCTGATGCCGTCAGTTCCTATTTCGGGCTGGCTGCTGTTCCGAAGGTGCTGTATCCGTTCATCGATCCTGCGTTTCTGGACAGGGCGGAGCGGCCGCTCACCACAGATGCTTCGCGGCGAGTGAGCACCGTAGTCGGCAGGATACTGTTTCCGAACCGGCTGTTATCGAAGAAAGGTGTCGAAGTGCTTCTGGAGGCGATGGAGATGATTGGAGCAGGTTGGCACGCTGTGCTCTTCGACAACTATTCGCCGTGGAGCGAACCGACTGCCGAGCACGTACGCCTGCGTGCCGCGGTGAACGCCGCCGAGAGAGCCCTGCTCGTCCCCGCGGTGAGTGATCCTGGCGAGATGGCGCTCTGGTACGAGTCGGCAAGCGTAGCTGTGGTGCCGTCCGTGGAGCCCGAGGGCCTTGGCCTGAGCGCTCTGGAGGCGCAGGCCATGAGAGTGCCCGTCGTGGCAAGCGCCATAGGTGGGCTGCCGGAGGCGTTGCACGAGACGAACCCGCCCGTGCCCCCAGGAGATGCGAGAGCTCTCGTAGAGGCTATCCGGGCTGCATCGCGGCGCTCCGCATCGGAGCTGGCGGAGGCGAGTCTCTGGGCTAGGCGGCGATTCCGGCTCGCTCCTTCGGCGCGAGAGCTTGCTCGCTCATTTCCGGTGCCTTAGCCAGCAAACCGGCGAGCGTCCAGCCAGCAGACCGGCGAGCGTCCAGCCAGGATAGCGGCGAGCGGCCAGCCAGCAGACCGGGAGCCCAACGGGCCTTTCCCGTGTGCGTTGCGATAGCCTTGCCGCGTGCCAGATGTCGAGCGCTCGAGCGAGGTACGCTACGCGGTAGAAGGTGCTGTGGCGACCCTTGTAATAGACAGGCCCGAGCGACACAACGCCATGACGTGGGAGGTCATCGAAGATCTGCGTGCGCGCCTTGGCCAGGTGGGAGCGGATCCGGCGGTGCGGGTGCTGGTGCTGGCTGGAGCAGGAGACAAAGCGTTCTCTGCCGGCGCAGACCTGGGAAAGATGACAGCCGAGGGCACGTTCCTGAAGATGCATGAGGGGCGTGGCCAGCTTGCCGGCCTGCTCGCCGACCTCAGAGGATTCGGTAAGCCTGTGATTGCCCGTGTCCAGGGGTTCGCTATGGGTGGAGGCTTCGGCCTGGCTCTCGCCTGCGATATGATCGTTGCCTCTACCAACGCGGTGTTCGGTCTCCCCGAGATCAACGCAGGGCTTTGGCCCTACATGGTGACCGTTCCAGTGCTCGAATCCATGCCGCCGAAGATCGCGTTGGAGCTAATGATGACAGGTAGGCGGGTTTCCGCGATGGAGGCAGAGCGCATAGGGTTCGTGAACAAGCTGGTGGAGCCCGAAATGCTCGATGGTGCCGTGGCCGACCTGGCAGAGACTCTGGCAGCGAAATCTCCTGCTGCCATGTCTCTGGGCAGGCCATCGTTCTATACGGCACTGGGAATGGCTCCAGGCGAGGCTCTTCCCTACCTTCACGCTCTCCTTACCGTGACGGCGGGAACCGATGATGCGAAAGAGGGATCGAAGGCTTTCGCGGAAAAGCGTGAAGCACGCTTCACGGGAGCCTGATGGGAGATCGGTGTATTTTCATACGAGTGCCCGTCAGGGCGACGTTGCCCGTTGGGTAGAGAGGTAGGTCATACAGTGACAGGAAGGCGTGGTCCCGGCGTCGTGGGTAGGCGAGCGTTGATCACCGGCATCACGGGTCAGGACGGATCCTATCTGGCTGAGCTCTTGCTTGACGAAGGCTATGAGGTGATTGGCATGGTTCGCCGTTCCAGCACCGTGAACTTCGAGCGGATTGCAGGGATCCAGGATCGGGTGACGCTGGTCTCGGGAGACCTGTTGGATGAGGTCTCGTTACTGGAGATCTTGCGCGAGCACCGTCCTCACGAGGTTTATAATCTTGCAGCACAGTCATTCGTACAAACGTCCTGGTCACAGCCGGTGCTTACGGGGGAGACCACGGCCCTGGGTGTCACGCGCCTACTCGATGCCATTCGCATGACCGACCGGGAGATAAGGTTCTATCAAGCATCCTCGAGTGAGATGTTCGGCAAGGTCAGCGAGGTTCCCCAGACCGAGAGCACCTCGTTCCATCCACGCAGCCCTTATGGCGTGGCCAAGGTTTATGGGCACTGGATCACGGTCAACTACCGTGAAAGCTACGGTCTGCACGCTTCCTCGGGCATGCTGTTCAACCACGAGAGCCCCCGCCGGGGATTGGAGTTCGTCACGCGCAAGGTGACCTATGGGGTTGCTCGAATCAAGCACGGCCTGCAGGAGAAGCTCGCACTCGGCAACCTGACCGCGCGCCGTGATTGGGGATATGCACCGGACTATGTACGAGCTATGTGGCTGATGTGCCAGCAGGATGTTGCCGACGATTATGTGATCGCTACAGGAGACACACATTCGGTGCGCGAGCTGTGCGAGGTGGCATTCGGGCATGTTGGGCTGGATTGGAGTGATCATGTCGTCATCGATGATCGCTTCCTGAGACCGGCCGAGGTCGATCTTCTCGTGGGCGACGCGACGAAGGCACGGACAGTGCTGGGCTGGGAGCCGACCGTGGGCTTCGAGGACCTGGTCGCCGGCATGGTCGATGCTGACATGGCGCTCGTGGGATCGCGTGTCTAGCCGGCCTGTCACTCAGCTTGCTCTCATGTGATCTGGCAGCCCACGAAGCCGCCGCCGCCGGTATCTTGGTGCGCTGGCAGGTGAGAGCGGCGGGAGCTTTTCGGGCAGAGCTGTGACGGTCCTGCTTCCTGGATGGCCGGGCCCGGCTTGGAAAGTTCCCGCTCAGGGTCCTAGCATGGCTACGATCCTGATGGAGAGCGTCATTCACCTCCGCTCAGCCATCGCGCTGGCCGGGCAGTTCCCCGTGCTGGCCGGTGTAGACCTAACCGTGCGCCGCGGCGAGACGCTGGTGCTCAGGGGGCCGAATGGCGCAGGGAAGACGAGCCTGCTGAGGGTGTGCTGTGGTCTTCAGCCGGTGTCACAGGGACAGGCTGTGGTGCTCGGTCACGATCTGGTGGCAGACCGCTCTGAGGTCCGGCGCAAGGTGGGGTTCCTGAACCAGGCGGGATTCCTCTATGACGAGCTGACAGTGGCTGAGAACGTCCGCTTCGCCGTCCGTGCCTCTGGAGGGCGAAAGGACAGGGTCATTCCCGCGCTGGAGCGTTGCGGCCTGGGTGGTCGGCTGCAGAGCACTGCAGCTTCGAAGCTGTCCACCGGGCAGCGGAGGCGCGCAGCCCTGGCCGTGCTGGTGGCGCGCTGGCCAGAGCTGTGGCTTCTGGACGAGCCGCATGCAGGTCTGGATGCGGGTGGCCGGGATCTGGTGGATGGGCTCGTGCGGGAGGCGCGGGAACGGGGCGTGACGGTGTTGCTCGCGTCCCATGAGCATGACAGGGCTGCACCGCTGGCGGACAGGATAGTGCTGATGGCGGGAGGCCAGGTCATGGGAGAGCGTGCGGTGCCTCGCCAGGCAGCGCTGTTCCCCGATGAGGATGCTCCCGTCGCCGGAGCGCCAGCAGAGCCGGCTCCGCTCGCTCTTCCGCCGGACCCTGGTGAATGGGCACCCGCGCCGGAGGCCGTCAATGTTGCGTGACGCCTGGTTGGTGGCCGGGAAGGACCTGCGGATCGAGATCCGCTCTCGGGTCGCTACGAACCAGATCGTGCCGCTCGCGGTTCTCATCCTTATGCTGTTCGCCTTCGCGCTCGGTCCGGGTCGCCAGGTTCTTGCTCCTGCATCATCGGGTCTCTTCTGGCTCGCTGTCCTGATCACTGCGCTTCTTGCGATACAGCGTAGCTTCGCGGTGGAGACAGGTGAAGGAGCTCAGGATGCCCTGCGCCTCATGGGGCTCGATTCAGCCGGGGTGTTCCTCGGGAAGATGCTGGCTATAGCTGCGCAACTGGTTCTGATCGAGGTGATCATCGGGGCTGGCGTCGTCTTTCTCTACGGTGCGGCGTTGCATGGCATGGTCATGGTGCTGCTCTCGTGCTTCTTCGGCACTATCGGTCTGGCGGCCGCCGGGACCATCTACGGCGCGCTGGCCGCAGGCCTTCGCGTGCGGGAGACTCTCCTCCCACTTCTTTTCCTACCCATCGTGGCTCCCGTGCTACTTTCGGGGACCAAGGCGTGGGATGCAGCACTCGCCGGGACCGTCAGCCAGGGATGGCCCTGGATCCGCCTACTCGGTGTATTTTCCATCATCTATCTCGTGGCTGGTGTGGTGTCGTTCGGTCCGCTAATGGAGGCAGCGTAATGTCTAGTAATACGATAGATCTGGATCCCACGGAGCTGAGGTCTGCTCCGGCTGAGCTCGCCCCGGCAGGTGCCCATGTGCCAGCAGGGCTCGATGGCCCGGCCTCCCGCCAGCCAGGCGAGACGCCGCGCTGGTATACGCGCAGGTGGTGGGTATGGGCGCTCGGGCTGTCTGGGCTGGTCGGCGTCGGCTTCACGGTCTGGCTCGGCCTATGGGTCACGCCTCCCGATGTGAACATGGGACAGCTTGTCCGCCTCGTCTACGTGCATCCCCCGATCGCCTGGGTGTGCTACCTCGCGTTCGGCGTGGCGACCCTGGCAAGCATGCTCTACCTCTGGCCCAGGACGCGCTCACGTTTCTGGGACCGGCTGGCGGGGGCATCGGCGGAGATAGGAGTGGTCTTCGGCATCTTGACCATGGCTACCGGATCCATATGGGGCAGGCCGACGTGGGGAGTCTGGTGGACATGGGATGCACGTCTCACCTCGACGGCGCTGCTGATAGTTCTCTACATTGGCTACCTGGCTCTCCGGCGCATACCGAGCGAGCTCCATGTTCGATCGAGACGTGCTGCCATCGCAGCGATTATTGCATTCGCAGATATTCCCGTGGATCACTTTTCAGTGCTGTGGTGGCACACCCTGCACCAGGGTCCCACGGTTCTCACAGCTACGCTTGTGCCGAAGATAACTGGGATCATGGCATGGACCATGCTTCTCGGGTTCGTAGCGTTCACTCTCGTATACTGCTGGATGCTCGTGGTGCGCTATAGGCTCGAGACCGTAAACGAGCGCCTGGAGACAGAAGGTATGGGCCTGGTCCTCGTGGAGCGCCGGGCCGAGGGGATAGAGGAGCTCCAGGGGAATCCTGTATACGCCATGACCGGCGTACCCGGCGAAGACGCAGGCGCGCAGGGTCCTGGTAGCGCATTACCGCCAGCTCTGGCCGGATCGGAGCCTGAGTCATGAGGTACATAGACGCAGGATACATCGTGGCATTATCCACTCTGTTCGTCTATGCGCTATGGGTCTGGCTGCGTCTTGCCAGGTCACGAAGCTCAGCGCGCAGGCTGGGCGTCGCGACGGGGGGATCAGGAGGCTCGGGCTCGCCTGCTGTGACACCGACCGTGACGGCTAGCGTGAGTCAGGGTATTGGCGGGGGGGGG
>DAHXND010000093.1 GCA_027366675.1 Acidimicrobiales bacterium | reverse complement strand
AGGTGGACCGACCCGCAGGACATCCGTCCATCTTCTCCCATGAGGGTGCCAAACGATTCGCTTGGAACTGGGCGCTTGATCTCGTGGAAGAACAGCTTCGCATGAAAGAGATCTACCGGATGCTCGCCATCCGCCAGGGTGACGCAGCCTCTCTCCTTGGTCCTGGACGAAGCCGCTAACATTGCGCCGCTCCCGTCGCTGCCGTCGCTTCTGAGCGACGGCGGAGGTTCTGGGATTCAGGTGCTCGTCGTACTCCAGTCTCTCGCCCAGGGAAGGCACCGCTGGTCGCCTGCGGAGATGGACGCCATGTGGGACGCGAGTACGATCAAGCTTGTCTTGCCGGGTATGTCCGATGCCGAGGACTTGGAACAGCTCTCTCGGCTTGCGGGCGAGGTTCGGGTCAAGTTCAGCAACCGCACGACGGGCGAAGGTATCTCGTCCGAGACTGAATCCTCGACCCTGGAGCGAATCTGGCTCGCGAGTCAGATTCGGGCGCTCCCTGTCGGCCACGCGTTGCTTTTTCAGCGCAGGCTTAAACCAATCGAAATCGTGGCTAAGCCGTACTGGGAGCGAGCGAAGGGATGGGTATGATGCGACAGCGCCCGAAGCAAATAAAGCAGGTATGTGCCCCGAAACAGTCTCAAGCAGATAGCCGTTAAAGCCCGATCTCCGGTTCGGCCCTTGCTGGCCTGGTAAGTCGGCCAATTTCCCGCTCGCAAGTGTTGAGTATCTCTGATGCCTGGTCTATCACCGTATTTACAACACTAGTAGTTAACTCAGGTATATCAGCAACGTATCTGACATTGACAATTATCTCGTCCCTCTTTACTGGATCGACCAGGTTGTCCAGAGCATCCCTGTCAAAATGCCCCTGGAGATCAGGCGGGAGATCATCGACAAGCTGCCTGACATTGTGAATCCGCATCGGAGCTACGCCTGTCTGGATCAGAAGTGCTTTCAAGGACTTCTCGGCGCACTGCTGCGCTCGGTAGACGGCGTTGGTGAGATCAGGCGCTCGAAAATCCCTTTTGGCTCCCCGTATGTCGTTTTTCGCCAGCGTTAAATAGTTATCTATGTCCTGCGCCTTACGTCTTTCTATCTCGTTCAACGCTACTTCCTTCCTGACTATTTGTAAATCTCGCGTTCCTTCCCTGGCATATACAACCCTGCCTTCTGCCGCTACGGAAAAGCAGAATGATCCTGGAATACAGCTAGACGCAGCGAATGTAGTCTCACCTGCACGCCACAAATCCACATGGGGATAACCTGGTTCCCAGTTGCTGGGATATTTGATGGCAACGATCTTGCGGTCATCATCGTCCATGATGGCAAACAAGTCTATATCAGAATATTCTTTCCAGTCGCCGCGTGCTACCGATCCGAAGAGCACTACGTAGCGCGGATGGTACTCATCTACTATCCTCGCTACAATCCCAGGTACGAGGTCTAAATATCTCGGCTTGATATCCAGCGCATGTCGTTGTTCGAGTAACGCCACATATTGAATGCTAACATACAGACCGATTGGCTTGCTCGCCCAACCGTGCTATCACTTCCGGTCCCAGTACGGCGTGAATTACTCGGACTTCAGGGCCGAGTAATTCACCGGCTGGCGCGCGAGGCAGGTTGTAGCGAGCCTTCGTCTGCGCTCGTTTTGCCATGTCCATAGACACAAGTCTGGCCCAGGCGGTGTAAGACGGGCTGGACGTGCTCGAAATCCTGCCACCAGTAGTCCAACGAGCGCCCGAAATCCCCTCCCCGCACGGACTATTCCCAAAAAAGGCCCCTGACCTGGGGATTCGCGGTCGGGTAATCAACCCCCGCTGCCGTCCAACGCAATAAAACTGGTGCCTTGGACGAATTGGCACCGCGGCAGCTCCGGCTCGACAACGAAGGGCGATTCGTCGCTGGCGCTGTTATCGTCGTGATCCCGGCGGTAGTTGCTATGTCCGCGGTGGCGGCGGCGGGCGCCGAACGGCCAGCCATCCTCGCAGCCGGGCTGGCTGCACTGGTCGTCGATGCGTTCCTCGCGACGTGGTCGCTGCGCTCCGGTGCGTGTATCGACCTCGCCGGTCTGCTCGCGCCGCTGCGAGTCGTGAGCTCGGTGATCGCAGCGCCTGCGCTCGCCGCCGCAGCGGCGGGCACAGCCCGTAGCGCTGCGGCCCCCGCGTCGGCGGGCCGTGAGCCACGATCCAGGGCCGCGCCAGGCGTAACGGCGTCTCGCATGGCGACACGCAAGGAGGGTGCGCACCATGCGGCACCCTCCGCCGCACCCCCATCGTCGCATGACGTAGCCCCGCCCGCTGGTGCCCCCGCCCGGCGCTGGCTGACCGCGCCCGAGGTAGCGACACACCTCGGTGTCAGCACCAGCACGATCCAGCATTGGTCGGCAGCTGGCACGATACCTTGCATCCGCCTCCCCGGCAGGCTCGTTCGCTATGATCGCGCAGCGATAGACGCTTGGGCAGCCAGCTACGCGTGTGCGCCGCTCGGGCGCGCACGCCACCCCAAGGCGGGCCAGCGGTGACCATCGACCTGCCAGACCTGGACGACGTAACGCTGACCGTCGTGTCGTCCGTGGACGACGTGCCGCTCCGGCGCGTCGTGGAGAAGGCAATCGGGAACTACCTGGCAGGTAGACGCCGCTTTCCGCCCATCGAGCGCGCCGTGCGTGACGCCATGTCGGCGCGACAACGCCATCCCACGGCAGGCGAATGCTTGACAGCGGGTGACCACCTACACGACCGATGGCGGGGCCACCTGGTCTGCGCCCAGTAGGACCGGCTGAGGTCGGCCAGCGCTGCGCCAATGGGCGTGCATGGGGCGCTGCATGGGCGAGGCGAGGCGGTGGCGGCAGCGTTGCGGGAGGCGGGTGTGGGGGTCATGGCACTCGGACAGACCAAGGACGGGCACCCGCGGCACCCTCTGTACCTGGCGGGGGACAGCGCGTTGGTGGAATACGTGGGAGGTAGATCGCGCTCGGCAGGCGATTGCTCAGGGTGCAGACTGGCCGATAGAGCGCCTGTCTAGTAAACTAGGCGGGTGACGCCCCGAGCTCTGTTCAAGCTCCTGACGGGCCACAAGTATAACTGTGACATCGTTCGGCAGCGGGGCTCGCACGTCATCGTCCAGTGCGGGGAGTGCCGGACGGTCATGCCGATGCACTCCAGGGACCTGGCTCCGGGGACCTGGGCCGACATCAAGGCATCGCTGATGCCTTGCCTGGGAGAGAGGTGGTGGGAGTGAAGCACGTCAAGGTCACCGTGAGAAGGGACCCGGAGGACCATGGCTTCTGGCTCGTGAACGTCGATGGCGAGCCCGGGGCACACACGTTTGGGAGGTCATTGGGCGAGGCGAAGCGCCGCGGAATCGAGGTCGTGGCCTTGTGGCTTGACCTGGAACCCGACCAGTTCGAGATCGACTGGGACCTGCGCCTGGGTGATATCGCTAAGCCCGTCAAGGAGGCCAAGGCTGCGATTGCTCATGCCGACGAGGATCGCACCCGGCGAGACCAGGCGGTAAGGACTCTGACCGAAGCAGGCGTCAGCTACCGAGATGTGGCCGAGCTCCTGGGACTCTCGCACCAGCGCGTGGCACAGATCGCCAAGGCGTCGTGATCGGTAGGCACTGGGTCGACACGGGCGGAGGGCAGGAGATGCCGTCGAGATACAACGTCCCGCTGGTCTGGGGCGATGACCAGCCACTGGCCGTAGCAGCACCAGCTTGTGGTGCTGCTACGGCCAGTGGCACGCCGACCATAAGCATCACGGCGAACAGCGACACGCCGATACGCAGAATGCGAGCAAAGCCGCTGCGATAACCAGTCCCGCCACCAGCACCACCAGCGGCATGGCTGGGTGGCTCGCGGCATGCTGGTGGGCGGCGAAGCCGAATCGGGGGTTCACCAGAGCCGCTCCGGGGGAACGAGCAGCTCTGGTGAACCCGGTGGGTAGGAGTGGTCGCCTGGCGGCGGCTGTGTGCTGCGCTGCGAGCGCTGCGCCTCCCGCGACGAATAGACCGGCTACTGCGAGTATCTTTAGACGCATTACCAGAACCGCGCCGGAAAGCCCGGCCCTTCAGGGCCGGGATGGATAGGCGCTCGGGCCGAAGGCCCGACTCAGGGGTCTACGGTGACCGGAGCCGGATAGCTCTGCCCCTGCCCCTGCCCGGATAGCTCTGCTCGAGGTCCCTGCCCCTGCCCCTGCCCGGACGGCGAC
>DAHXND010000083.1 GCA_027366675.1 Acidimicrobiales bacterium | reverse complement strand
CGGTGGCAGGGGTGGGAGGGGTCCCCGCCTCCGGTGTGGCTGGTGTGGTGATGAACGTGACCGTTACCGGGCCGACGTCGGGGGGCTACCTCACCGTCTACCCGGACGGCGTCTCCCGGCCTACTGCCTCGAACCTGAACTGGCGCCCCGGGGAGACCGTGGCGAACCTCGTAGAGGTGGGCCTCGGGCAGCGAGGCAAGGTCTCGTTCTACAGTGCCTTCGGGGAGACGAACGTCATCGTGGATGTAGAGGGGTTCTACACGGGCAGTGGTAGCTCGGGGTCCGAGGGTGGTGTGCCGGGGCAGCCCGCAGGGCCGGTCCGGATCTGCGATACGCGCCCGTCCTCGGGCGAGCCTTACGCGGGCAGCACGCTCGGGCCTGGTGGAACACTGCCGGTTCAGGTAACCGGCGTGAAGGGTGTCCCATCATCTGGCGTGAGTGCCGTAGTGGCGAACATCACGGTTACCGGCAGCACCTCCGGGGGATACCTGACCGTTTACCCAGCGGGAACCGCACTGCCAACGGCCTCGAACCTGAACTGGCGCCCAGGCCAGACGGTCGCGAACCTGGCTGTAGTGAAGCTCGGTAGCGGCGGCGGCGTGGACGTCTATAACTCCGGCGGGAACACGAACGTGGTCATAGACGTCCTCGCCTGGTACGGGTGAGGCCAGAGCCCAGGCTGGTAGATCCGGAGCCCGCAGCCGTTGCCCTCATCGCAGGAGCTGCGTATGCATCGCTTCGGAAATGGAGAGCCGGGCGCCGGCATGCCGGGGCGCTCGCGCGGGTGTCGCTCCTCCTCGTGCTGGTTCTCGCGGCTGTCATGAGCAGCCAGGTCTGGTCGAGCCTCGCGGATCTCCGACCGTTTACCCTGGTCTACGTCCTTTCCCTTGTCGTCGGCCTGGGGGCCCCAGGCAACGACCGCCGGTCGGAGCACGTCCTCACCCCAGCCCTGCTCTGCATGCTGCTTGGCATGTGGGCATTCGTCTTCGTGCAGCGCTCGGTGCTGCTCTGGCGGTGACGTCCCAGCCACTCGGACTATTTTCCAGCCGCCCGGATTTCCAGCCGCCCGGAGACTCGCGACCATGCTAAAGAGCAGCGCAGGGAGGATCCTTGACATCCGGGGGTCGGACTCCTAGCCTGATTCCAGATCAGGGCGAAGGAGTGAGATCCGGTGGCTGTACAGAGCTAGCCTGTACCTGAGGTTACGCTTTGGCTGTTTCAGGCTTCACCTTAGGTAGACCTGTAGGGTCAGGTCCGGCTGGGTGCTGCGAAGGAGGTCCGACCCGGGCCAGTGGGTCTGCCCAGGGTGGATCGGAGCCGGGGGCTGAGCCTCCGGCAAGACGGTCCGGGAGTCGGTGGGTGAGGGAGGCTACGATGATCGAAGAGGGTTTCCGCGGACCTCAGGTCTGCCAGCTTGTCGGTATCTCGTACCGCCAGCTCGACTACTGGGCGCGCACAGGCCTTCTCGTTCCGTCACTGGTCCCGGCGAGTGGAAGTGGCAGCAGGAGGCTCTATTCATACCGTGACCTCGTGGAACTGAAGGTAATAAAGCGGCTGCTCGATGCCGGAGTGAAACTGAACTCTGCAAGGCGTGCGATCTCCTACCTGAGGGAGAACCTTGGCGAAGATCTTGCATCCGCGAATCTTGTCATAGACGGGAACCGCTCTGTCCTCGCCAGGAACGGGCAGGAGGTCGTGGATCTCGTCGCGGGGGGCCAGGGTGTCTTGAACATCGTTCCCCTGGGGGGCCTGGTGAACGAGCTGGAGGCCGCCATCCACGATCTCACTGGAAAGGTAGGGTCTGTGGCAGAGGCGGTAAAGGCTTCCGCACGCGACGCCTCTCTACGGGATCCCGCCAAGCAGCCTGCCGCATACCGCCATCCGGCCCTTCAGGGCGTAACCGCCCTACTCTGAAGCTCTTCGCGCCCAGCCCAGCCAAGCAGTGACCACCGTGACCTACCGATCGCCATTGCATCCCGTGCATGTGCGATTGGGAGCACGGTTCTCCGTCTTCGGTGGATGGGAGATGCCTCTCCGTTACCCCGCAGGCACGCTGGCGGAGCACCGGGCCTGCCGTGACGGCTGTGCAGTCTTCGACGTAAGCCATCTGGGTAGCGTGCTCGTAGCCGGGGAAGGCGCTTACTCCTGCCTGCAGCGCACATTCACGAACGATCTGGGGAAGATCGAGCCAGGCAGAGCACAGTACACGCATCTCCTTGACCCGCAGACTGCGTCAGTGGCCGACGACTGCATAATCTGGTGGGAGAGCGAGGCCACATTCCATGTCATGCCTAATGCAGCGAACACCTCTGGGGTCGTGAATGCCCTGTCCGAGGAGACCAGTGGCAGTGAGCCGGCACACATAGAGGACGTGACCTCGACGCGGGCTGTCGTGGCCATACAGGGACCCGATGCACGGCACATGCTCCGCAGGCTCGCCGAGCAGGCCGGTAGCCCTATGGAGGGAGCGCCCTACGAGGTTCGACACCTTGGTGTGGCGCCATTTAGATGGATGGGGCACGATGCTCTCGTTGCCGGGACCGGCTACAGCGGAGAAGACGGCGTGGAGTGCGCGATCCCGGCCTCGGTGGCGCCGGGGTTCTTCGAATCCCTGGTCGGTCACGGCTGCGTACCTGCAGGCCTGGCAGCCCGCGACACCCTCCGCCTCGAAGCGGGCCTGCCGCTTCACGGGCACGAGCTGGGTCCAGGCATAACGCCCTACGAGGCAGGGTTGTCCTGGGTGGTCTCCTGGGAGAAAGGTCCCTTCCGGGGCAGGGAGGCTCTGGACCGGCACCGGGCAAGCGGAATCAAGCAGTCAATTCGAGGCCTGGTGGCAACTGGCCGCCAGCCCCCGCGGGCAGGAGACGAGGTGCGCCGGGGGGACGCTCCAGGGGGGGCTGGCGAGAAGCTGGGCACGGTGACGAGCGGGAACTACTCGCCTGGATTGGGCAGTGGGATAGCCCTTGCCCTTCTCTCGAAGACGGTGATGCCAGGAGAGCGCGTCGTGGCGCTCGTGCGGGGAAAGGAACTACCGTGCGAAGTCGTGACACCTCCTTTCGTCCCAACCGGCCTGGAGCGCGCGAAGCGATCGCTCTGAGCGCATGCCCTCATACGCCCCCCACACAGCCGAGGAGATCGACGAGATGCTCTCGTTCCTCGGCCTGCGCACGCTCGAGGAGCTGTACTCTGCCATACCGGAGGCCCTCCGCCTCGGCGCGGAGCTCGAGCTGCTGGATGGGCTACCCGCGGAAGGCCTTTCCGAGACAGAGGTAATGGCATGGATGGATGGCTACGCCAGGGCGAACATCCCTGTGGGTCGGAGCAGTGTCTGCTTCGCAGGAGGCGGGGCCTACGACAGGGGAGCTCCTTCGGCCACGCGCTCTCTCGCGCAGAGGTCGGAGTTCGTCACCTCCTACACGCCTTACCAGCCCGAGGTCGCGCAGGGAGTGTTGCAGGCGCTCTTCGAGTACCAGACCACGGTGACAGCGCTCACCGGCCTGGATATCTCTAACGCATCTCTCTACGATGGTGCATCAGCACTCGTCGAGGCCATCCGTCTAGCTGTAGCCGTAACCGGAAGGACTGCCGTCCTGTGCTCGCAGGGAGTGCATCCTGCCTGGAGGGATGTAGCATGCACAGCACTGCCTGCTGCTTCGATCTCACTCGAGATGCTGCCTCTTCGCGATGGCGCAACTGCATGGCCCACCGGTTACGGGGATGCAGGCGGGGTGCCTGGAGAGCGGCCAGGAGCCATCGTAGTGTCCTACCCGAATTATCTGGGCTGCCTCGAGGACATAGCGGCGGCACGGCGCCTGGCAGACGAGACCCTGGCGATCCTGATCGTGTGCTTCGACCCTGTAGCCATGGGAATCCTGCGGAGCCCCGGGAGCTGGGGAGCAGACGTCGCGGTGGGAGAGGGCCAGCCCCTCGGTATGCCACTGTCCTTCGGCGGCCCGTACCTCGGGCTGTTCGCCACGCGCATGGACCTCGCCAGGAAGCTGCCCGGGCGCCTTGTCGGCAAGACCGAGGACATAGATGGCCGCCCAGCCTTCGTCATGACCCTGCGGGCACGCGAGCAGGATATCCGCCGTGAGCGTGCTACGTCGAACGTTTGCACGAACCAGACCCTGATGGCTATCACTGCAGCCATCCAGCTCGGCTGGCTCGGGCCAGGCGGGTTGGCCGAGATCGCCCGGCGCTCGGCAGTGGCTGCCCACTACTGCAGAGACGAGCTGTGCGCCCTGGATGGCGTCAGGCCCCTGGTGGGAGCTCCGTTCTTCGACGAGTTCGCCATCACCCTGCCGATCCCGGCACAGATCGTTATAGACCGCATGCTGGAGGAGGGCTACCTGGCCGGGATCCAGGTCCCACCGGAGCTGAACACCGGCTCCGATAAAGGGCTCCTCATAGCAGTGACGGAACGGCGCACTCTTGCCGAGATAGACGGATTCGTGGCCGCGCTCGCGAAAGTGATCTGCTGAGGTGAGCGAGCCTACGCGGCACACGGCCTCTCCAGGAGGCAGGGCGGCCAGCGCGCCACTGATGAACAGAGGAAGCGAGCCGACGCTTCTAGAGCTGTCAGTGCCTGGTCGGCAAGCATGGTCTCTGCAACGCAACGAGCTCCCGGACCGACCCATAGAGAGCTGTATCCCGCCAGAGCACCTGGCAGACCACCGTCCCCGGCTCCCCGAAGTCTCGGAGAGAGATCTGGTTGGACACTTCACGCGGCTCAGCCACCGGCAGTACTCGGTAGATCTCGGGTCATACCCTCTTGGGTCTTGCACCATGAAGTACAACCCGAAGTTCGCTGATGAGGTAGCGGCTTTACGCGGCCTCGCCGATGTGCACCCGGCGGCGCCAGAGCAGGCGATACAGGGATGGCTGGCTCTCGTGTGCGATCTCGAGAAGGCACTGTGCTCCCTGGTGGGTATGGCCGGGGCGACATTCCAGCCCGCAGCCGGTGCAGCAGGGGAGCTGACAGGCCTTCTGATGGTTCGAGCGTTCCATGCCGCAGGCGAGGCTCGCAGCAGGGGGGGAGCAGCCGGCGGGGGAGCAGCCGGCAGGGGAGGCGGATCCGGCCATGCTTCGAGCGGCCGCACGAAGGTCATAATCCCCGACTCCGCTCATGGCACGAACCCGGCATCTGTCACCCTGGCCGGCTATGAAGCGGTGACCGTTCCGTCGGATACCCGCGGATGCGTTGACCTGGCTGCCCTCAGGGAGGCGATCGCAGGCGATGTAGCAGCGGTCATGCTCACGAACCCGAACACGCTGGGGCTTTTCGAGGAGGACATAGCAGAGATCGCGCGCTTGGCTCACAACCGCGGGGCGCTCCTGTATTACGACGGTGCGAATCTGAACGCCATTCTAGGCATGGTTCGTCCAGGAGACATGGGTTTCGACGTGGTGCACTTGAATCTTCACAAGACCTTCGCCACACCGCATGGGGGCGGCGGGCCTGGGTCCGGGCCCGTGCTCGTCTCGGAGCGGCTGCTCGATTTCCTGCCGGGACCGAGGCCAGCACTGATGGGGGATGGCGAGCGCTATGGCTGGATGGTTCCAGAGCGATCCATCGGTAGGATGCACTCCTGGCACGGGAACGCGCTGGTCGTTGCAAGGGCGCTCGCCTACGTGCTCTACAACGGCTCGGCAGGGCTCAGGAAGGTCTCGAACCTGGCGGTCTTGAATGCCAACTGGATCCGTAAGCGACTCGAATCGAGCTACCAGGTCCCATTCGATCGCCCGTGTATGCACGAGGTGGTTATCTCTGCAGAGAAGCTGAAGAGCGATCGCGGCCTGAGTGCCCTGGATGTGGCGAAGCGCCTCCTGGAGGAAGGCTTCCACGCACCTACTATCTACTTCCCGCTCATAGTCCGCGAGGCGCTCATGATAGAGCCGACAGAGACAGAGTCACTCCAGACTCTGCAAGCGCTAGCTGAGGCTCTCGAGCGAATCGCTTCCGGCACGGTAGAACGAGACGCGAAGCCCGCACCCCGCACCACGCCGGTTGGCAGGGTGGACGAGGCTCGTGCCGCTCGGAGGTTGGAGATTACCGGTTGATCGCTATGTGCCAGGGCTGCCCGGGCTGCCCGGATCCCGAGCGCTGATCCGCGGATGACCAGGCGGCAGGGGAGACACCTCCACGACAACAGATCCGACTATACGATCGTGCAGCGATTGGTTGCAGCGATCCCACAGTGGAGACAGGGCATCGACCACGCCACCTAGGACCAGCACACACCAGAATCCCAGAACCAGGGCCTCCCGGGCGAGGGCTCGCGCTGCGCCCATGGCCTCACCGGTCGCGCGGTCACGAACTTGGATCCCTGCCACGCGCTTGCCGGGTGTCTGGCCGTGCCGGGAGCCGTCGAACAACGAGAAGTACCCGAGCCAGAGGACCAGCAGAACCAGGCCAGCGAAGATCCATCCTGCATGGGTCAGAACGTCCGTAGTGGTGACCACCCCGGTTGCGCGATCGATGGAGACAACCCTACGGACCGGAGCTATCCCGTTGGCAGTGAGGATCACTACGAGTGACATGCCACCTATGAGCACGATGGCCGCGTCGAGGAGCCTGGCGACCGCTCGGGACCACCAATCGGCGAATGCCCGGCCGGTCCGGTCCACGACCCTCGGTGTGGGGGCCGGCACAGGCCCCCTCCAGCTGGCACGAACCCGATAGGGTGCGCCTGGTGCCCATCCCGGTCCCGGCGGCGGCGCGCCCCAGGGCTGGTTCGGCGGCTGGTTCCCCGGTGGCCATCCCGTTCCTGGAGGTGGCGCTCCCCATGGCTGGTTCGGGGGCTGGCTCCCCGGTGGCCAGGGCTGGTTCTTCGGCGGCTGGCTCCCCGGTGGCCAGGGCTGGTCCGGCGGCGGCGCTGACCCTCGAGACGGCCATCCATCCCGATTCCCTGCGGGCTGGCGGACCTCTCCCCGTGGCGGCGGACCGGCCCAGGGTATCTCGTCACCAGGCTCAGCCACGCGAGGAACTGATCTCGGGCCGCCAGGTAACTCCTCCTCGCCACCCCCCCAGCCTTCATGGCTACCAGGAGCAGCATCCTGTGGCCTCTTTCCCATCAGGGCTACAGGCTACAGGGTGTCGTATGCGAGGCGGTCCCACATGGGAGCCTGCTGGCTCGCTCTGGCCCCTCTCCCAATTCACTTTACATAATAGTAATTATCGGCGGATTAAGTAGGGAGCGATCGGGGAGCTGGCGGCTCTTGCCCGCCCGGCCAGCGCCTGCCACTCTTGCCCGCCCGGCTGGCCTGCCACTCTTGCCCGCCCGGCGCGTTCACGAGACAGGCAAGCTTCGCCTATGGTGCCGGGGCGCGTGCCAGGACAACGCTGAGGAGGAGCTCCTGGGTGCCGCGAAGGACGGTGATCTTTACTGTCTCGCCCGGTTTCGCCGACTGGAGCGCGATGCTCAGGGCGGAGCTCGTGGTGATCCGTGCTCCGCGGAAAGCGACTATGACGTCACCTGGCTCGATTCCTGACTGGGCTGCCGGGGAGCCGCTAACCACCTGGTCTACGAGAGCGCCATAGCCGGCGGCGAGGCCGTAGTCAGCCTGTATCTGCGCGGTCACGGTAGCCGTGTCGACTCCGAGGTATGCCGATGGCGGCTTCGAGAACCTCCCTGCCTCGATGGCGGGCAGCAGCGTCTTTATCCGGTTGACCGGGATGGCAAAGCCGATGTCCTGGGCAGGAGCGTTACCGGCAGTGCTCGAAGCGGTCGCTGTGTTCATTCCTATCACCATCCCGGAGGCATCTACCAGGGGTCCACCGGAATTGCCGGGGTTTATCGCTGCATCGGTCTGCAGCATGTCGGTGAGCGTCTCTTGCATCCCAGTAGTTGGCACTGTTGCCTCGACGGTGCGTCCCTCTGCTGAGATGATGCCCTGGGTCACGGTCGGGGCACCATCCAGGCCGAGGGCGTTACCGATCGCCACGACGGCGTCGCCAACCTGGAGGATGGAGGAATCTCCGAACCTTACGGTTGGCAGGCCATGGGCATCTTTCAGACGCAGGACGGCTATGTCGTTGGCCGGGTCGGTTCCGACAAGGTATGCAGGGCGCTCGTTCGACTGGCCGAAGAGGGTGACCTCGATGCTGGTCGAGCCAGCTATGACGTGGTTATTCGTCACGATAACGCCGTTCGGCGATATTATCATGCCAGTCCCCTCGTCCTCTACTGTTGATCCTCCTATGACACCGAAAGGGGTTGGCTCGCTCGAGGTGGTCGCCGTCGCCTTGATGGAGACGACCGCCGGCTGTACCTTCGCGAGGATCGACGGGATGCTTGCCGAGCCAGAGAGCACGTCTGGCCCGGGAGCGACTTCCTTCACGATGGTCGTGGATCCCGAGTGCGCATCTGCGACAACTGCGCCTGCGCCTGCGCCCGCAGCAGCGCCGATCACCGCGGCGACAAGCACGAGAGCGACCAACGTCCCGGTCCCCCACCTGCCCGTGCGCACTCCACGGTCGCCCAGAGCAACAGGGGCACTACTGGGGGCGGTCTCTGCGGGAGCGCCCGCCGTCCCGCTCTGCCAGGGCATCCATTGACCAGGAGTCAGCCCCGGTAGCTCGCTTCGCGCCCACGAAGGCGCACCCTCTGGCGCGATGGGTTCGTCTGCCGAGCCGGGCGGCAGCTGCGCTCCGGGATCTCCGGCTGGTATGTCGCTTGCTTGGCCTGGATGCATCCGCGCCATTATGGCCGCTTCGACGCAGGCATGAGCGTCGCTTCGATGCACCCACCCGCCGGCGAGCGATCGCCCGCCGGCGTTTTCACGCGGCACCGCTACCATGCACCGCTACCGTGCAGTGGTGCCGTGCAGTGGTGCCGTAACGCTGGGAGCACTAGGGTTTCACGGCAGCGATGGCACACCGCATGGTTATCGAGCTGACGAGCCCCCAGGCCAATGGCGACTGGTCTTGGCGCGCAGCCGGAGCGCAGCAGCCACGCGGAACCCTTCTGGCAGCGATGTCCCCACCAGCGGCGCGTTCGGGGATGGTCCTCGAGGCCGAGATAGAGCGCTCGCTCGATGGGATCACCGTTCTCTCGGTAAAGGTGCCGCCTGCCAAGCGCCCCGCTGCCAACCTCCTGGAGCCGGCTCCAGGGACATCCGGCCAGGGATCATCCGCAGGTCACTCTATCCCGGTCACGAGATCGCTGCCCGGAGGCCGGCTGGTCGATGCCACTGCCGGGCTCGACGCGCCGCGGCCACGTCCCCGATCGGCTCGGGGGTCACGTGGCCCTGGTGATACGGCCACGAGGACGCGCCCAGGGGACCCTGCCAGGCCTTCAGGCAGCGGAGCTGCTGCGCCCACGGACCATGGCCGTGATAGGAACACGGGCACTACGGGACCCCGCCAGGCATCGCGTGCGATGGACCGGGGATCCGGAGGTGCAAGCCGGGACCAGTCGGGCCCGATGCCCGCCTCCGCTGGTCCGGCAGCCACCCGTTCGAGAGATCGGGGACGGCGCGATCAGAGGCACGGTCAGGCCGAACGAGCTCGTCCGGTCGTGAAGGATACGCATCGTAGCACGCTACTAGCGTCGTTGCGTCCTGAGCAGGTGGCAGTGGCCGAGCAGCTCTTGGAGGGAGGTATGCCTGCCGTGCGGGCTGCCCTGGAGCGCCAGAACGAGGCAGCTCGAGCCGGAACAGCCCCACCCATCGGGTCAGACGTGATCTTGGCGATCGCCCAGGATCTCCTGGCCAGGGTCAACCTTGCAGCGTGGCTGGATCGGGCTGAGTCGGCAGCCACGGAGCCGTCAGCCATACCGCTGAGGGAGCTGCGCCAGATCGTAGCCGCGGCCAATGCCGTAGATCTGGACGAGCATGGCAGGCACCTCTATGCCGACCTCCGTGAGGTCTTGAGCTCTCGCCAGGAGCGGGTCCGCAGAGATTGGGAGCGCAGCATCGAGAATGCCCTGAAAGATTCGAGGACAGTGCTCGACGGGCTCCAGAGGTCGGCGCGACCGCCACTACCTCTCACACGCTTCCCTGCACCTCTGGCAGTCGCTCTGAGCGACGCAGCCAGCAGGGCAATGACAGCAGAAACCGATCCTGAGTCCTGGATCGAGCTCCTGGAAGCCGTGCTGAGCTCGCCGGTACGCCGGACGGTGAAGCCAGTCGGGATACCACATGACGCTAGCGGGCAGGTGCAAGCCGCGGCCCGCCGTGCTGCTGGCCAGGTTCCAGCCCTGGCGAAGCTTCTCGGCATGGCCATCCCACCGCCGCCTGCACCAGGGAGGTCGCTCCCGCCAAGGACACATGCGCCGGAGCAGCCACATGAGGCACAGCCGCCATCTGAGACGCCCCAGCAGGCATCTGCGCCCCAGCTACATGAGACACAGCAGCCACATGAGGCACAGCAGGCATCTGCGCCAGCCTCGGGGACTTCTGGAAGTTACCTGCCGTTCTCAGGTGCTCGGGATGACGCCGTGACTGGCCAGGAACTGGGCCAACCCCTCGACCAGATCTAGCCCAGCGACACGATCGAGAGCCACCCACCTCACCTCCAGTGCGTCGTCGCCTGCACGTGCCGGCATCCCGGCCAGCACCTCGACCCGGTAGTCCAAGATAGCGAAGGCCTCCTCCTGGCCGCCTCGCTCTACGGCTCCCATGAGCTCCCCTACTGCTACCACCAGCCCCGTCTCCTCGAACATCTCCCGCCACAGTGCTTCCTGAAGTGTCTCGTTCCCACGGACCCTACCGCCCGGAATGCTCCATCTCCCTACCTGCGGGGGATGTCCCCGTTTCACGAGCAGGAGAGCTTCATCCACCACTGCCACCCCGCCAACTGCTACCTGCAGCCCGGGCCCGGAGCTCTCACGCTCTACTAGATGGTTAGAATAAATCTCAACCTCAGAGTTAGTGTTTTCTCCACTGACGACAGCCTGGACCCGGCGGTCAGTGCCAGACATAGTGAGCATTGCAGCCTTCATATGCTGACCCTCGAGAAAGCTCTTCGTGCCTCGATCTCCTGGCAGGCAGAGGGCGTCCAGGGTGGCACGGGAGCCAGAGATTCTCTGGACCCAGTCGTTGGCGCACTCCATGAGAGCGGCGCCCACGCCCACCTCACGTGCTGCCGGCTCTACGTAGAAGACGGCCTGCCACTGGCCGGTGCCGCTGCCGGAATTGCCAGGCGACGCAGTGCATCCAAGCAACCCGACGCCTACGACCTCACCGTCCAGGGTCCCAGCGAGAATGGCGAAACGCGGTCCCGCCCCCAGGTAGGCCTCTCCGGCTGGCGAGCTCACCCGCGGTCGGGGAAGGCCTGTTATGAGCCAGCGCTGCTGAAGCTCCAGCCGCCTCTCCAGGGGCCACTCGCCTGGCCATGGAAAAGCGGAGACCGTGCGTAGCAGCAGAGTGCCACCCCTGGAGCCCTCCGAGGCTGCGATAGCTTGTTCGAGTAAAGCGCCGACGCTCGGGGCATCGGTCACGTCTGCCAACCGGGCGGCAGTGATCACGACCCGTCGTTGGAACGAGATGATGAAGCAAGTGAGGGCCCGCCAAGCTGGTCCAGGCGGGAGAGGATGGTCCGCCTCCTCCTAGTGGCTGCCTCATACTGCCTAACCGCGGCACGCTCTACATCGCTAAGGCCCGGGAGAAGGGATACCACCTGGGATGCTGAGAGCGTGTCATAGCCGGGAATGGCGACTGACGGAGGGGCATTCGGCGGCATACCCTCAGGGGGCCGCGTGACGGGTTCATCCGCGGCCTGCTTCCCTCGCTCTGCATGTGACTCGGGGGTGCCACTCGCGGAGCTGGTGCCCGCCGGGGACTGGGGACCCCGCGACTGGGGGTCCGGGGACTGGGGCCTGCCGGACTGGGGAACCCGGGACCGGGGGTCCGGGGACTGGGGCCTGCCGGACTGGGGAACCCGGGACCGGGGGTCCGGGGACTGGAGACTGCCGGACTGGGGAACCCGGGACTGGGGGTCCGGGGACTGGGGGCCTGGGGCATGGGGGCTCTCTCCCGCCGGGTTCCCTGGGGCCCCCGAGGGACTGCCGAGCAGGGAGGACGTGGCCTGCTTGAACCAGCGCCCAGCGGTCTGCCCCGCCTGCTGCCGGCCTGTGGTCACGACGAGCTCCCCCACCATCCGCCAGAGCGAGACCTGGCTAGTGGTGGTGGCACGGCCACGCTGAGCCAGGGCGGGTAGCTCGTCACGGACAGCCAGAGCCATGCCGAGTGGGGCATAGACGAAAACATCTGCCAGCCGTTCGAGGAGATTGCTATCTCGATTGTCTGCCACAGGGAACCCCTTCCTTACGCGTGCTCGGTGCGAGCCCACTATGCAGCCTGCGATAGCCAGACGGCAAGATACTGCTCAACGGCAAGATACTCCTCAGACGCAGTCCCGGCAGAGCTGGCGCTTTGGATCAGCCAGCTGGCTCCGGTGCTTTACGAGGAAGCACGACTGGCAGACAAACTCGTTTGCCTGCTTGGGAACGATGCGCTCTCCATGGTCGGTGCGGGCCTCCGGCTCGTCTACGACCTCGTCGTCGTCGTCCAGCTCTTCGGCAACGAGCCGTTCCTTCAAAATGACATCCAAGCTGGCCTCGACGTCGTCGTCTTCCTCCTCGTCGATATCGTCTTCTTCTGCCGTACCCTCTTCATCGTCAGGCTGCGCCAGGGTCTTCCCTGCCGCTGCGCCAGAGGACGCGACCCGTCGCTTCAGAGCACCGCTCTCCTCTACGTCCTCGGCAACGAGCAGCCCGGCGTTTATCTCGACATCCTCTGCATCGTCGTCTGCCAGTAGCTCGTCGTCCGGATCGAGATCGGCGATGTCCAGATCCTCTGGGTCCAGATCCTCTGCATCGTCGTCTGCCAGTAGCTCGTCGTCCGGATCGAGATCGGCGATGTCCAGATCCTCCGGGTCCAGATCCTCCGGGTCGAGAACCTCTGCATCGTCGTCTGCCAGTAGCTCGTCGTCCGGATCTAGATGTGCCAGGTCGCTATGAGCTGGCTTCTTCCCGTTTCGCGACTCGCCAGCGACTCGCTGGAGAGCGTCTGACTGCGATACTGGCCGCCTCTGCGGGGAACTGTCTTTACCTGTCTTTGGCACGCTCCCACACTCCATCCTCTCTGAATACCGCTCTCCCAGTTTGGCTCCGGCCCAGTTTGGCTCCGGCCCAGCTTGGCTCTGCCCGGAGTGGGTCTGGCCCTCCGTGGGTCTGGCCCGGGGTGGCTTCATTCCTGGGTGGGTCTGGCCCTGGGTGGGTCTGGCAGAGTGTAGCCGCACTTGGAATCGAACGCGCGCGCAACCAGCAGAATATTTCTCGCATGCGCCAGAGGGCCGTTCGAACCCCAGCTGGACTCCGGGCCTGGTCGCCGTTGGTGCCGCCCCCTTCCTCGTGCGGATGAGTGCCGCTCGAGGAGCTCGCGTTCTCTACTTGGCAACCAGGCCCATCCTGTCCGTACCAGGCACGACCGCCCTTTCCCTCTAACCCAGGCATCGGGAACGACGGGCGGAGAGACTGACAGGTTCCTTTCTTTCACGTTTTCGAGCGCCCGTCAAGTGGATAAGCACGCCTTTGAGCTGGGATTCCCGGGATCGTTCCTGCTCGGTGCCGTTCTCTGGAATGCGCTCGGACATGATGCCTTCAGGGCAGGCGGGCAGCGCTCTCCTCGGCCCTGCGCTCAGCTTCCAGCCTGCCCAGCCTGCCCGGCTCGTCGCTGTGATCAACATGGCTCATGGCTCCCGCAATCAACCGGTGGCCAGCCTGCTCCGCTATGAGGCGGTGCATCGCCTGGACGACTCTCCTGTAGCTCGGATGACCCTGAGGCCCAGAGCGGAGCTCTATGACGTGCATGGCCTCCCTGGCGTTCATCTCCATCACGAACCTGATCCGATGTGAAAGAGTCAGCGCGTAGCCAGCCAGCCACGGGAGCTCATGGCCAAGGCGTTCATGCATGGCCGCAAGGGGACCGTGAACAGCCTCGACATCAGAAGACAGTCCAGCCTCCTTGACCAGGTGAGGAATCTCGTAGCCCAGGTGCGCGCTCAGGGGCTGCCAGTCGATCGTAAGGATGCGGTGTCGCTGAAGGTCGCGAAAAGCTCCATAGTCCGCCACGACCTCGAAGCGGTAGCTCGTGCGCTCGAAGGCTCGCCCCGGACGGTAGCGGCGGTTCTCCCTGTCACCCACGTAGGCGGCCATGAGCTCTGCCCTCTCCTGCCTGCCCATGCGCCTCACCCTCTCCTGCAGATCTGAATCGCCGAGCGTGCTCACGGGATAGAGGGCAGCCGCCAGGACCTTCAGCTCCCCGTCCGGATCCCAGTCCGTGAGCAGCACTTCGGGCAGAGCGACGTCGGCCATGCCAGGGGCCCCGAACGCCGCGGAGTCCCCGCTCCGTGCAGCGGCCAATCCGGCGGATGCCCTGGCGTCCTCGCCGAGCAGGCGGGCTGCTGCCTCCATCGTGTCAGCCCTGCAGCGCTCCCTGTATCCGCGCCATACCTCGCCCCGCCCGGGCTCATCTACGCGCCGCAGGAAGGCGGGTATCACCTTCCTCAGCTCCTCCAGCGCGGCATCGGCGCAGGCCCGGGCCTCTCCGAGGGGGTCCGAGCGCATGCGGACGAGGAGCTGCTCGTAAGCCTGCCCTGTGCCGTAGAGGCCGACATTCGAGAGCGAGGCCACCGGCAGGATTCCCCTCAGGGTATCGAACACGAGAGCATTCAGGGCACGCCGGTAGGCGCCGGGGGAATCCTCCGATGTGCGCTCCACGCGATCCTCCAGCCATGAGCGCAGCTTCACCACCATCTCGCCGTAGCTCTCGAATGCGTTGTCCATGGCCGCCCGGTAAGCCTCGCCGAGAGAACTGCCAGACAGCTCTGGCGGTACGTAGTAGCGATACCCACCGCTCGGCAGGCGGCTGCTGTAGTCGATATAACGCGTGGACTGCTCCAGATACGACATCAGCCTTCCACGCTCCAGGATCTTCGTCAGCAGGTTCGAGGCTCCTTCGCAGGCCAGGTGCGCTCCACCGAGCTGGGCTACCGAATCGTCCCCGTACTCCACGAACACCCTCTGGTACAGGTCCCCGGCCCGGCTCGGCTCTCCCGCTGCCTGCACCGTGCGAGCTGGCCGGGAGGCTATGACTTCGTCGGCGAACTCATCCAGGAACAGGCGCCTCAGGCTCTTCGCAGATCTCGAGTACCGAGCGAACAGGGCTCCTTTCACGACCTCGGGCAAGTTCGTGAGGGCGAAGACCGGGCGATCCACGTTCGTGAAGTAACGTTCGAGGATCTCGATCTCTTCGGAAGTGAACTCCGGCGTCCCACGCCCTCCCGCCGGAGAAGGCACCTGCTCACCGGCGCTCGGCGGCTGGCCGGCTAGCCGGCTGGCCGAAGCCATGCTGCTAATCGCCGTCATCGCAGCATCCTACAGCGTTCGCCCATGGGCTAGAAGGATCCCAGCCCTCCTCCTCGCACCTCACGAGCATCCAAGATGCCGTTGCCACGATGCCGCGCTCCACGAAGCTCGCGGCCTGCCTCGCTGCTTTCTCGGTCTCTTCACTCCCGGCCACCATTGCCACCTGGGATAGGGTGTCGAGCACCCGCCTGGCGTGGCGAACGAAATCACCTGCCCCTGCATCCTCGGAGCTCGCTACGTGCCGGAGTGTACGCTCCAGCGATTCTCCTGATGCCCACTTGAAGATGGCCGACGCCATCCCCGGATGCGGCCATGGCGTCGGCGGTAGCCCGAAGGAGAGCTCCTCCCTGCGCAGTCGTCCTCCGGTGGCAGCAACCTTCTCCCACAGGGAGCCGAGGTCACGCTCCCACAGGGAGCCGAGCTCACGCTCCCACAGGGAGCCGAGGCCATTGCCTGGTGACTCAGGTGCCTCTTCGGCCCGAAGCCCGCGAGATGGCACGCCGGGCTGCGAGACACCAGGCCTCGATTCCCCGTTCCTGTGCCTGCCCGCAGACCTGCTGGTAGACCTGCCCGCAGACCTGCCCGCAGACCTGCTCGCAGAGATCCGTGGCTCGTGAAGGATCATCGATGCGCAGGCAGCGAGCTCGGCAGGCGTACACAGCTCGAACAAGCCTTCCCCGATGCATTCCGCAAGCAGCAGATCCCGCTCGTGATACAGCGCTGCGAGGCGAGCGCCGCGGCTGGTCAGGCTCCAGCGGTCTCCTTTCCCCGAGGAAACGTACCCGAGCTTCGCAAGCAACGCCAGTCCCTGGTCGAAGCGCTCGATCAGGTGAGGATCCGAAGCCTCGCGCGATGCAGCCGGCTGGCGTGATCCTGTCATGGCAACCCGAGATAGGTGCTGGTGAACCCGACGCTGATCCGCCTGGCACTGCCCGGCGCTGAGCTCGTCGCCACGATGCTGCCCGGCGTTCGACTCGTCGCCACGATGCTGCCCGGCGCTTAGCTCGTCGCCACGATGCTGCCTGGCGTTGCACTGGTCAGCCTGGTATTGAGCGAATGATCGAAGAAGGA
>DAHXND010000076.1 GCA_027366675.1 Acidimicrobiales bacterium | reverse complement strand
GATCCGCCAGCGGTAGGCCGCCCGCGTCCCCGCCGGTACCTCGCAGGCAGTGCCCCGCGAAGCGTGGAAAGCTCCGATCTGGGCCTGGCTCAGGTCAAGAAGGTCGCCTCGCGCTACCAAGCGGATCGTGTCGGGCGATGCCAGGCAGACTGCGAGCAGCCGGTCTGGGTCGCCGGGCATCCAGGAGAGAGAGGTAGATGCAGACGAGTCCTCCACCAGAGCGAGACCCACATGACCTCTGCCCTCGAGGCAGCTGTTCAGCACTTCACGGGCTTCATCACCGAGGGCGCCGCCGCCCAGCGCAGCGAGGAACCCGAGGGCGCCACTGGCAGGACCCGGCTGATCCGCCAGCGGTAGGCCGCCCGCGTCTCCGCCGGCGAGGGCCTCCAGCGAGATTGCAGCGGCAAGCGGGTTGGCATCACCGCCAGAGATCTCGGGCAGCAGGAGGCTCCCTGTGCCAAGCGAGCGCATTCCACGAAGAGCCTCCTCGCTCCATGCTCGCCCGCTCTCCGCCTCGCGCATCTCCACCCGGAGGCGCTCCTTCGCCAGGCGGGTGCAGGAAGCTCTCAGGTCCTCGAGCTCGGATGGAAGGGTGAAGTCCAACGAGCCTATGCTCCCTTCGCCAGTGGCGATATCCCTACGCGTCCGACCGACACGCCTTCGCGTTGTAGGGCATCGGCGGCCTGCAGGGCTTCGTTCACCTGCTCGAGCGGGTACGTCTGCCCGACCAGCGTCTTGACCGGCGCATCGGTGCCAGCCAGGAAGTCCAGTGCCTCCATGAGCGATCTGTCCTGGTAAAGCGAGACCCCTACGATAGAGCGATTATACCCAACTAAGATAGATGCGTCTATGGAGACCGTGTCCCTGGGGACTATGGATCCGAGCTCCAGGTAGCGCCCACCCCTGGCAAGCATGCGGATGCCCTCCGGGATGACAGCGGCGCGCCCCACGACTTCCACCACGACGTCACCGCCCCATCCGAAGGTGAGCTCCATTACCTGCTTCGTACGTGCTCTCGGATCTTCGACCGATCCGGCATCGATGACAGAATCGGCTCCGAATGCCCGCGCGAGCTCTAGGCGGCTCTGGATACGGTCAATGGCTATCACGTTCGGTGCCCCCCAGGACTTTGCAACTGCGATCGCATAGAGCCCGAGACCACCACATCCTTGTACGATTACCGTCTCATCTGACCTTAGGCCGACCTCGTGGAAGCCCTGGATGACCTGGCTGAGAGCGCAGTTCGCTCCGGCAGCGACCTCCGGGGTGCAGGCAGGTGGCAGCTTGAAGCGGGAGCGTCCGGCTGTGACCAGGTAGTGCGTGGCGAAAGCGCCTACCAGTCGCGGGGCCTTCGAGGCCGGACGCAACACCGACGCGAGCGACACCGGGCAGTGGTGGTAGAGGCCGCGGGCGCAGGATCGGCAGTGGCCGCACGGCTCGTAGTAGCGATACGCGATCGCATCTCCCACTGATAGAGGTTGGCCTGCCGAGTCCCTGGAGGCTCCTTCCCCGACGTCGACGATCCGTCCTGCCATCTCGTGGCCAAGGACGCAGTCGCGCGGAAAGCCCTCGGCCATCTCGCCGCGCCAGAGATGAAGATCGGACCCACAGATGTTCGCCTGAATGACTTCGACCAGCAGCTCGCCTGGCCCCGGTTCCACGTATGGCACCTCGACAAGCTCCAATGGCTTTCCAGGCTCCACCATGACGGCTATGACGGGTCGGTCCTGCATGCTACCGGGGATCTCCGTCTCGGTCATGTGAACATCCGTTCATGCGCTCGCTAGTGAAGGTCTACGTATACGTTCTTCGGCTGTGTGAATGCTTCCAGCGACCAGTGGCCGCCTTCGCGCCCCTCACCCGACTGCTTGAATCCGCCGAAGGGTGCAGTGTGTGGCACGGTTCCGTAGCTATTTATCCAGATGGTTCCAGCTCGTAGTCGTGAGGCGACTCTATGAGCCCGTGAGATGTCGCGTGTCCAGAGCCCCCCGGCGAGACCGTAGGGCGTGTCGTTCGCCCTCCTCACTACCTCGTCTTCGTCGTCGAACGGGAGCACCGCTACGACCGGCCCGAAGATCTCCTCGCGGATTATCTCGTCACTGTCACCTGCTCCCACCACGACGGCAGGGGTCATGTAGTAGCCGCCCCGGAGCTCGGGATCCACCCTGGTATGCTCCGGTTCGAGCCCGCCGGAGATGAGCTGCGCCCCACCTGCCTCGCTTCTCTCGATCATGGCCAGGACCCGACTGCGGTGCTCAGCGGAGACGAGCGGCCCCAGCACGGTCTCCTGCCGGGAGGGATCCCCCACCGGGAGCGACGCTGCCAGCTTCGCCACGCCCTCGATAACCTGATCGAGCACCTTGCGCTGCACGAATAGCCGGCTTCCCGCCACGCACGCCTGCCCTGTCAGCGCGAACGCACCGAGCGTGGCTCCGGCGACAGCCCTGGATATGTCGGCGTCGTCGAAGACGATGTCGGGGGATTTCCCTCCGAGCTCGAGGGCCACCGATGTAAGGTGCTCCGCCGCAGCCCGGCTTACGGCCCTGCCCGCGTCGCGAGATCCTGTGAAGCTCAGCTTCCCGAGTCCGGGGTGCAGAGCGAGTGCCTGGCCGACATCTGCCCCTCCGAGGACGACGTTCACAGTCCCGGGAGGAAGGCCCGCTTCCATGGCGAGCTCGGCGAAGCGGAGAGCTCCCAGGCTCGCCAGCGGAGAGGGCTTTACAACGACAGTGTTCCCCGTAGCGAGAGCAGGCGTGACCTTGGATCCGAGGAACAGCGAAGGGGTGTTATAGGCAGTCATGACGCCGACCACCCCGTATGGCTCGGGGGTGACATAGTCGAATGCCTTGGAGCCCGTCAGGGGGACTACTTCGCCTGGCATCTTGTCCACCCACTCCGCGTAGTAAGTGGCGTTGCGGACAAGTGCGGCGACGGAGAACTGCTTCACGATCCCGTACGGAACGCCATTCTCGGCTACCTCGAGGCTGGTCAGCTCCTCTGCATGGCTTTCGAGAAGAGCAGCGAGGGCCTTCAGTGCCCGCTGGCGCCTTCCGAGGCTCATCTGTGACCACGAGGACTCGAATGCTTGCTGGGCAGTGGCAACGGCCTCGTCTACGAGCGCAGAAGGCGTGGCCGGAAGGTCGGTTATCCTGCGGCCCGTCGCAGGGTCGAAGGTGGGGAATGGATCGCCACTGTCCTCCCGGCGTGCGCCGATAACCGCCGCTTGGCGCGGTAGCACGAGGTCACTAACCGGCATAGGTTGCTCTCACAGTCGAATCCTTCCCTGCCAAATGGCCGATCATCCCCTGCGGTCTCTCGGTCTCTACCTCTCCAGCGTTCACATCCAGTGTGCCTGGCTGACCTATAAGCCAGTGCGGCTTACTGACTGATAAATCAGTCTACAAGCTCCACAGGCATGCCGCCAGCGACACTGGCGAGCTTGACTGGGTCCTCTCGGCTAGCCTTGTGCTGCTGTGGGGGAGAGACGCCATGCAACCGCCCCGCTGGAAGGGCGCTCGAGGGGGCTGGTCCGGCCAGGGGCGACGGCCATGCTGCTCACTGCCGTGATGGTCCTCCTCTCTTCAGGTGCGCTCTATTCAGGTGTGGCTGCTGCGGCCGTCTTCAGCGGCCACCGTTCAGCACGCTCCGCTGCGGGCCAGGATCCCGCCCAGGATCCCGGCCAGGATCCGAGCGGAGCACCGACGCTGTCCGCAAGGGGAACCGTGAATGGAGCAGGGTCGGTTGCCCCCCAAGCAGTTCATCTTCATATCGATGCCGCCAGCCCAGCCGCCAGCCCAGCCGGTGGCGCCGGTGGTGCAGGTGGCGCGACCAGTGGCAGGGTGAACGAGAACCTGATAGGCGTGAACCAGATCCACAGCGCAGCCGTTCCCGCCATGAAGGCCATCGGGCTGAAGTGGGTGCGAATGGACGTGAGCTTCCAGGGCTCGTGGGACGGGAAGCCTGTTTACAACTGCACTACGGGAGCCTGGAACCCTGCTCTGCTTGATCATACGGTAGCGCTCGCACACGAGATAGGAGCCCAGCCAGAGCTGCTCATCGACTACACCCCAGACTGCCTGGCGAGTGATGCCCCTTCTGGTACGAATCCGAACTACAGCCCGCCTGACCTGGGGCCGAACAAGGCGAAGTGGGACGCGCTCATAGAGCAGATGGCCACCTACGAGATCACGCACGAGCATGTCAGGGTCTTCGAAGTCTGGAACGAGCCAGACTGGGTCTTCTGGACCGGAGGGCTACAGGCATATCTGCAGCTGTATGTGAACACCGCGCGGAGCCTGGAGGCTGTAGCGAACCGCCTGCACGTGAAGATCGAGGTCGGGGGTCCGGCGGTAGCGGACGTGACAGTCGCCCCGGACCTCACCTGGATAGACGCTCTGGCCGCCACCGCAGTGAAGGACAACGTTCCCCTCGATTTCGTCTCCTGGCACCTCTACGCGAACGACCCCGACCCGGGGTCACCGTACGACTACTGCTTTATCAAGGTCACTGTGGCCCCGGGAGTACCCTGCTGGTACAACCCGAACCTGACGGCTGGCTCCTATGCTCTGACGGTCCGGGAGATACGAGCAGCTCTGGCGCAGTATCCGAGCCTTCACCCGAAGCTGTGGATAGACGAGTGGAATATCAATGGCGGGGGAGACCCTCGCCAGATGGGTCCCTTCGGTGGGGCTTTCGTGGATGCCGCGCTCATGAATGCTCAATCCGCGGGCCTCTCGCGCATGTCTTACTTCTTCGCGATAGATCCTTCAGAGGCAGACCTCACCAATCTGGATTGGGGGATGCTGCTACCTGACGGTGATCCCACCCCCGCCTACGAGGCTTTCCGGTTCTGGCACGATGCGCGTGGCACGATGCTCACGAGCCGTTTCGACACGGGTGGCGGCGTCAGCAAGCCCGCTCAGATGGGAACCGAGGGAGCAGGCCCGGTCGAGGTACGGGCGGGGCAGTACACGAGGGTCGCAGCCATCGCATCCGAGACGAAGAGTGGTGTGATCCACGTAATAGTGGACAACTTCAATCGCTTCGACCCTACGGGAGGATATGGCACCGTCGACCCGAACGCACACGAGCGCGAGATCCACCTCGACATGCAAGGCCTTCCGGCGCGCACCTACGACGTCCAGCGCAGCATGGTAGATGCCAACTATCTCGGCAGTACGGTATCGAGTGGCGTGGCGAGCGGCCCGAGCTTCGACACCAGCTTCGCTGATCCAGGCGAGGGTGTCGCCCTACTCACTCTCACTCCCGTCCACGGAAGCATGCATGCTCTGGCGGATGCTCCGGTCGGGATCTGCTCCACGAGCGCTACGGTCGGCCCCGTCGAGGGCGGCGCGCTGGCGACAGGCGTGTCCGGCCAGTGCGATCATTCGGGCGTGCCAGTTGGCGGAGGACGCTTCCTCGACGTCCAGGTGGCCGGGGTGGGTGGCGTGCCGCAGGATGCGACGGCCGCGCTCGTGAACGTAACCGCCATCGACCCATCGGCGAATGGCTACTTGGCTGCCTACGCAGCAGGGGAGAGCGTTCCGGGAACCTCTAGCTTGAACTTCTCGGCAGGCGACTCGTCCACGTCGAACCTGACTGTTGTCGGACTTTCTCCGAGCGGCCAGATGGACCTCTACAACCATGCAGGAACTACGAACGTGGCGGTAGAGGCAGAGGGGTACTTTCTTCCAGAGAGCAGTGTGACCGGGGGAGGATATGTTCCCGTAACCTCGACTCGTATATGCGACACGCGAGAGGGGAACCCTAGCGATCTATCTGGTGCAGCGCTCTCGGCTTGCGAGGGCAAAGCTCCGAAACCCGGCGTGGATCTCGTCGTTCCGGTGGCAGGGATGGCCGGTATTCCTACCACTGGTCTCTCTGCTGTGGCAGTCACGATCACTGCCATCGACCCATCGTCAAGCGGCTATCTGGCCGTATATCCGGCCGGAGGAGCAGCACCCAGCGCTGCACAGGTCGGGTACGCACCCGGGAAGATCGTGGCGGACAGCATGGTCGTGCCGGTCAGCCCAGCCGGTGAGTCGGTCAGCCCAGCCGGGGAGTCAGGCGGGAAGATCGCCATCTCCGCTTCGGCTGGCAGCCCGAACATAGCGGTGGACGTGGAGGGCTATGTATTGGCGCCTTCGGCGCCCGTTACGTCTGCGGCCCCGGCATCCCTGGCGTCTCGGACCCTGGCGTCTCGGACCCTGGCGCCTGGAGCATCGTTCATACCCGCAGCCTTGCCGATACGGATCTGTGACACGAGGGCACCAGGCGATTCCGGAGCCGGAGCTGACGTGGCGGCTGGTGTGTCCGGCCAGTGCGACAACTCTGGCGTGGCGCTTGGTCCGAAAGGTTCTATCGCTGTGCCCGTGAGAGGTGTGGCTGGCATGCCAAGCGGTGCCAGGGACGTCGTCGTGAACCTTACTGTGACCGCCACGACCGCTTCCGGGTACCTGTCCGCCTGCAGCGCAGGGGTGAACGTCTCCAACACGGCTGTCGTGAACTGGACTTCCGGGCAAACGGTGGCAGGGCTCGCGATCGTTCCCGTAGGGCTGCATGGTGGGATCTCTCTCTGCAACTACGCGGGAAGCGCTGATGTGATCGTGGACGTGGCTGGTTGGTACACCTAGGCGCGCCGCTGTCGCGATATCTTTCTCCAAGTAGGCGAGTCCTGCTCGGGCGGCGCTTCACTGGCCGGTCTGTTCAGGTGGTGCGGTAGCCGTTCTCTCACGGTAGGTTGGTCGTCGTGACCGGCGATCCGAATGTGTCAATCGCGCCCACCGGACTGGGAGAACCCGCCGCGCAGACCCAGCCCACAGCGCCCACCGGACTGGGAGTACCAGCCGCACCTGCTTCGCTCACGGCGCCTGATGGCCCGGAGTCGGAACGGACCGCCTTCGATGTGGTCATCGTGGGGGGTGGACCCGGTGGGTACGGTGCCGCTCTCTACGGTGCATCCGCTGGTCTCCGTATCGCCCTGGTCGAGCGGGACCGGGTGGGCGGGACCTGCCTGAACCGCGGGTGCGTTCCAGCGAAGGAGCTCCTGGAGACCGCTGCCGTGTGGCGCACCATAGGTGGGGCGAAGGAGTTCGGCATAGAGGTAGCGCAGCCAGCCATGAACTTCCCCGCCGCTCAGGCGCGCAAGCAGAAGGTCGTAGATCAGCTCCAGCGCGGGCTCGCCGGCCTCTTGAAATCGAGGAAGGTGACCTCTATAGAGGGTACAGGATGCCTGTTGCCGGGGAACCGGGTACTCGTCTACCCGGTTCGCGGGGCCGTGACAGCCCAGGGGGTAGCAGCGCAACCTGATGGTGGGATCCACGAGGGAGGTTTCCCTGTGACGGAGCTCAGCGCTCCGAACGTGATTCTTGCCTCAGGATCATATCCCGTAACGATTCCTGGATTCGTGCCCGATGGCAAGCTCATCATGACATCCGACGAGGTGCTCGATATTCAGAGCGTACCTTCATCAGTGGTGATAATCGGGGGAGGTCCCATAGGATGCGAGTTCGCCTCCACCTTCGCCGATCTGGGGTCTTCTGTCACCGTGCTGGAGGCTTTGCCTCAGCTACTGCCTGGTTGCGACGAGGATGTAGTGGCTGTGCTCGCCCGGTCATTCCGTAAGAGGGGCATCACCGTGCACACCGGGGTGGTCGTGAGGAGCCATGAGCCCGAGGGCGGGGGTACGGCTGTCCACTTCGAGCAGACCGGGAGCGACGGTGCTGTGACGGCAGCGACCGTGCGGGCAGACGTGGTAGTCCTGGCAGTAGGCCGCAGGCCCTATACGGGCGGCCTCGCGGGTGATGGGGTGGATCTGGGGCTCGACGCGCGTGGGTTCATAGCCGTGGACAGCTACCAGCGCACCCGGACGCCCGGAGTATGGGCGGTCGGTGACGTCGTGAACAGTCCCCAGCTGGCGCATGTGGGTTTCGCCGAGGCCGTAGTCGCGATCAAGGGGATTCTCGGCGAGCCGGTGGCTCCTATCGAATATACGAAGGTTCCGTTGTGCGTATATTCCCACCCCGAGGTGGCGCTGGTGGGTCTGTCCGAGAGAGCTGCGCGCGACGCCGGTTACAACGTAGTGGCGAAAGTGGATCCCCTTGGAGGGAACAGTCGCGCGAGGATCCTAGGTGAAGCCGACGGTCTCGTGAAGGTCATAGCAGAGCAGGCGGCCGATGGGTCGGCCGGGCAGATTCTCGGGGTGCACATGGTAGGTCCCTGGGTGACCGAGCAGCTCGGGCAGGCTTACCTCGCGGTGAACTGGGAAGCCACCGTGGCCGATACAGCACCGTTCATACAGCCCCATCCGACGCTTTCGGAGGCTTTCGGGGAAGCGGTGATGGCCCTTACGGGACGGGGTCTTCACGCGAGCTGACATGGGCATGCCCTCCCAGACCCGACGTGGAGAGCCGGAGAGCCGGAAAGACGAAAGACGAAAGACGAAAGACGAAAGCTGGAGACATGAGAGCCGGAAAGATGAGACATGCAGAGGTGAGCAATGACTGATGTGTTGATGCCACAACTGGGCGAGACCGTGACAGAGGGCACGGTGACGCGTTGGCTGAAGTCCGTCGGCGAGTCCGTGGAGCGGGACGAGCCCCTGTTCGAGGTGTCGACGGACAAGGTGGACTCGGAGGTGCCTGCACCGGCTGCCGGCACCCTCACCCAGATCCTGGTTCCAGAGGGAGAGACGGTGGACGTAGGCGTCCGGCTTGCCGTCATCGGCGAGGCTGGTGCTGATGCATCATCAGCCGCTGGATCATCAGCCGCGACCTCTGGCCAATCCCCGGCCCCAAGCGTCGCGGCCACCAGCGCACCCCTGGCCCCAACGGTCGCGGTCACCGGCGCAGCCCCGGCCACCGGCGCAGCCCGGCCGCAGTGCTCGGAGCTGGCGGAGAGCCGGCTGCCTCGACCACGGCGCCGCCCCCGCCCCCGCCTCCGGTACCGAGCCTGCCAGGCCCCGCGGGGATGCCTGCTGCGACACTCCCGCCTCCGGTGCCATCTATCCCGGCGCCTCAGGCGAGTGAAGGAGCGGCATTGCCGGACATGCCAGCCATGGGAAGCTCGGAGATGCCAGACATGGAAGGCTCCCAGATCAGCCAGACGGGAGGGAGCATGCTTCTTTCCCCTGTCGTGCGCAGGCTGGTCTCCGATAACCATCTTGATCCGGCACTCATACAGGGGACTGGCGCAGGAGGGCGCATAACTCGAGCTGATGTTCTGGGATACCTGGATCGCCAGGCGGCGAGTGGCCAGCCAGAAGTGGCCTCCCGGCCAGCAGGAAATGGGAGGGCCACCCAGCCGCTGGAGGCAACGCAGCAGCCGGCCGCCCAGAGCGCGGAAGCAGCCCAGCAGCCGGCAGTCCAGAGCGCGGAAGCAGCGCAGAGCGCGGAGGCACTCGAGCGACGGATCGCACTGGCCCAGCCGCCGGCCAGGCCTTTCGCCCAGTCGCCTGGCACCGCGATGTCCCCCACCCAGGGAGACCGCGACGAGCTTATTCCATTCACGAACATTCGCCGCCGTACGGCGGAGCACATGGTTCGCTCCAAAGCAACATCTGCTCACACGCTCGTGGCGATCGAGGTCGACTACGACAGCGTTGACAAGGTGCGGTTGCCTGCCCGTGATCGCTTTCGCCAGGAGGAGGGGTTCAGTCTCAGCTACCTACCGTTCGTCGCCCGTGCGGTAGTGGACGTTCTCAGGGAGTTCCCTCATATGAACTCATCTGTCGGCGATGATGCACTTATCGTTCACAGGGATGTTCATCTCGGTATAGCTGTCGACCTGGAGGGTCAGGGACTGATCGTGCCCGTGGTGCAGCAAGCCGATGCAATGACCCTGCGCGGGCTGGCGCGCACGATGGCCGACCTGGCCGGCAGGGCGCGTGCCAGGCAACTCGGGGCAGACGACATCGTCGGTGGCACATTCACCATAACCAACCCGGGCCCCTTCGGGACCTTCATGACCGTGCCCATCATCAACCAGCCACAGGTGGCGATCCTCTCTACCGACGGGGTGAAGAGACGCCCGGTAGTAGTACCGCTCGCTGATGGCAGTGAGGCGATAGCTATACATCCCGTAGGGATCTTGGCGTGCTCATTCGATCATCGTGCGATCGATGGAGCGTACGCCTCGCAGTTCCTGGCCCGTCTCGCAGAGGTGATCCAGACCCGCGACTGGTCCCAAGAGCTGTACGGCTGAGAGGCAGCTCATGCTCAGGGTTCGCTGGCTGGGAAGGGTGGCGTACCGGGAGGCCTGGGATCTGCAGCGCTCCCTCGTGGAGCGATCTACAGATGAGTACCTGCTGTTGCTGGAGCACCCGCACGTATTCACCTTGGGCGTGCGCGCAGATCCGGCCAACATCCTGGTAGATCCCGACGACGTCGGGGCAGAGTGCGTACGCACGGATCGGGGAGGCGATGTGACCTATCACGGGCCGGGTCAGCTCGTCGGCTACCCGATACTGAACCTGCCTATGGGCCACGGAGCCTTGCCCGCGCATGTCGAGCGTATCGAGACGATCATCATCGACGCGCTGGCTGAGCTGGGCATCCTGGGCGCCGGTCGCCTTCCTGGGTACCCAGGCGTCTGGGTAGATCCCGAAGGTGCGCGGCCTCGGAAGATAGCAGCGATTGGCGTTAGAGTGAGCCATGGCCGCACCATGCACGGCTTCGCCCTGAACGTCTCTCCTGACCTCACCTGGTTCGATCGTATCGTCCCATGCGGGCTGGTCGGCCGCCCGGTCACCTCCATCGTTGCGGAGGGCGGAGAGGTGAGCATGCGCCGAGCCGTGGATGCCGTGACGGCGGCTGCCGAGCGGTACCTATCTCCTGGAGAGATGGTCGATCGCCAGGAGGTGCTCGGTCACGGAGGAGAGGTCGAGCAACTACGCCTGGGGATGGGGATGTGGAGTGCCAGATCGGGACCCGCCGCCAGCCTTCCAAGTGGCTCCAGTGGTACGCGGGTTACGACGCTAGCTGTTGCAGCCAGGGGGAATGCGGCGTCCGGATCGGCTCGCCGGGCAGAGCCCGTAGCGTATCGGTCGAGGAAGCCTGCGTGGATGCGGGCTCCGCTTCGGATAGGACCCGGGTACCGGGGTGTAGCTGGCCTCCTGCACGGCCTTGACCTGGTAACGGTGTGCGAGGAAGCCGGCTGCCCGAACATCTACGAATGCTGGTCGGGAGGCACCGCGACCTTCATGATAAATGGATCGCGTTGCACTAGGGCGTGCAAGTTCTGCCTGGTGGACACAGCGAGGCCGGAACCCCTGAGCCCGGACGAGCCGCGGCGCGTCGGAGAGGCGGTTTCGCGGATGGCGCTCCAGCACGCTGTGGTCACCGCTGTGGCGCGTGACGATCTTCCAGACGGTGGCGCCGGGGCGTTCGCCGCGACGATAGAGGCCATACGTGAGCGCTGCGACGGGGTAAGCATCGAGGTGCTGATCCCGGATTTCAAGGGCAACCGTGATGCCCTCGGTCTGGTGCTCGCCGCCGGGCCCGATGTGGTGAATCACAACATAGAGACAGTTGCGCGCCTGCAGCGACTAGTGCGCCCGAGCGCCGGATACGCTCGTAGCCTCTCCTTGCTGGCTTACGCAGCAGGCTCGGGGCATCTTACGAAGTCGGGGATCATCCTGGGCATGGGGGAGTCCTGGGGCGAGGTGATATCCACGATGGCGGACCTGCGCGCTTCAGGCGTGAGCCTGCTTACGATAGGTCAGTACCTGCGACCGTCGCTCGCGCACCTGCCAGTGGCACGGTGGTGGGCGCCGCAGGAGTTCGATGCGCTGAGCGCTGCGGGCATGGATATGGGCTTCAGCCACGTGCAGTCGTCGCCGCTTACGCGCTCCAGCTATCACGCTCGCGAGGCCGCGATGGCCGAGACCCGTGCTTCTGCAACAGTGTGATGAGGCGCCTCAGGCTGGCGGGTGGATGTGCTGCGTCCAGGCTTTCCCATCCCAGTAGCGGAGGCGATCAGAGCCGGGCGGAGCGGTGGGGTCCGGGTACCAGTTGGCCGGAGGGAGAGCTGGGTTCTGTGCTTCTGGCCTTGCCTCACCAGCCGGACCCGCCTCGCCGGCAGCCTGTCCGGCCGTGCTCGCTGCCTGGCCTGTAGAAGGTTGGCCTGCGCTCTGTCCGAAGGCGGGTATGTTGCCTGCCACCGCTCCCGCGGCGCCCTGACCTGGAGCTGCTCCGGCTCCTACGGGGTTCATGGGACCGGCTCCGCCGAGAGGGTTCATGGGACCGGCTCCGAGAGGCGCTCCGAGGCCGCTCTCTGCGCCGGCTTGGCTGGAGCCGCGCCTGCGGCGCCGCACCATGAGAAGTATCAGTAGCAGGAGCAGCACCACTACAACGGCTGCGCCGATGATGATGTAGAGCTTCTTGTGGGAGGTGGTGACAACGTTCGCTCCCGGCAGTGCCCGAGGCGGCTGCTGGTGCGCAACGTGTATGCCGAGCAGCGTGGCGGCGTGATCGTACTGGGTCCTGGCCAGGGATTCAGCCTGAGCCAGGCTGAACGGCGTGTATGGTGATACGGCCGAGGCGTTGAGGAGGAACAGAGCGCCACCCACTGGGAATCCCATCTCGACGTCGTGCGTCGCTGGTGGTCCCGTTCCCACCCCTGTAATGCCGAAGGAGCCTGGAATGGCAGCGATGGTGAAGTCGTGCATGTGTGTCTGCCCGACCGGGGCACTCTCGCGTACTATTGCAAAGGCGTTGGTGGCGAGGCTGTTGTGAACGAATTGCAGAACAACGATAATCACATCGCGGCCAGATCCACTCGGCCCGACCCAGTAGCGAGCGTACCCAGTGCATCCTCCCAGGGCGGTAGCCTCCTGGCAGATATGGCGCCAGGTCACCTGCTGGCTCGCCGGGAGCTTATCTGTGAACGTGAGGATCTGTGTGCTCGGCATGGCGATGTCGCGCGAGGGCGTATAGCCTGTAAAGATAGACTTCAGGATGAGGGAGCTTGGAGGGGTCACCGCAGCGCTGGGCGCGGAGCTGCTGGATGCCGGTGTCGCTGCCAGGAGGGAGGCGGTGGGAGCTGTGGACGTCGTGGCGAAGCCGGCGAATCCGCCTACTCCGGTGAACCCGACGAGGGCAGCCATGAGAGTTAGTGCCCCCAGTGCCCCCAGTGCCTTTAGGGTAGTCCGTGTGTTCTTTTTCACCGTGCCATTCTATCCTTGGGCCACACGTGTCGGGGGATGCTCCGGGGAGTGACTCGGCGGGACGGACCTGGGGGACGATACGGAACGGTCACTCAGGCCACGAAGTACTTGGCCTGGGGATGGTGGCAGACGATCGCCAGGGTCGTCTGCTCCGGATCGAGCTGGAATCCCTCGGTCACCTGAACTCCTATTCGTTTGCCTTCGAGCAGGTCTACGACCTTGGCATTGTCCTCGAGGTTCGGGCAGGCCGGGTACCCCCATGAGTAGCGCCCTCCACGGTACTGCTGGCGGAAGAGGCCGGCGATGCTGGGCCCGTCCTCCCCGGCGAATCCCCACTCTTCCCTGATGCGCCTGTGCCAGTATTCGGCCAGCCCCTCTGTCATCTCCACCCCCAGCCCGTGGATGCGAACGTACTCCCGGTAGCGGTTTTCGGCGAAGAGCCGTGCTGCCACCTCGGATACCTCGCTGCCCATGGTTACCACGAAGAACGCGGCCCAATCCTCATCGCCGCTGTCGACGGAGCGGAAGAAATCCGCGATGCAGTACCAGGGCGACTCCTTCTGCCGGGGAAACTCGAAGCGGGTCAGCTCTCGACGGCGATCTCTGTCTTCCCAGAGCACGAGGTCGTCCCCGTCCCCGTTCGCGGGGTAGTAACCCCAGACGACCTGTGGCACGAGCACTCCAGACGCCTTTGCCTCTGCGAGCGCTTCGCGAAGGATCTTACGAACGCGCTGCTTGAACGACTTATCATCTTCTCGCGAGTCACCCTTCTTCTCGGGTCTGTAGCCCCACTGGTTCCGGAACAGGGACGTCTCGTTCAGGTAGGGCGATATGTCGTCTATGCCTATGCCTTTTGCCACCCTGGAGCCGCAGAAAGGGGGCTCAGGAACCTGGTTCGTCGTGTCGATCTCCGGAGAGCGCTTCGGTATGCTATTACGATCGATCAGGGCAAGCCGCTCGCTCCGCCTCGGGCCCAGGTTCCTCCCGGCCGGTTCCCGCCCGAAGGACGGGTCGGACTCGGCCGCCGCGGCCATCTCGCGCAGCTTGTCCATCGTGTGCAGTCCCTCGAACGCGTCGCGGCCATAGAAGAGGCGTCCCTCGTATACCTTTCTCAGGTCGCGCTCGACGTAGGTCCGCGTCAAGGCTGCCCCGCCGAGCAGCACGGGGATGGAGGAGGCGCCGCGCCGGTTCATCTCCTCCAGGTTCTCGCGCATGACGAGCGTGGATTTCACGAGCAGCCCGCTCATGCCGATGGCGTCGGCAGCGTTCTGCTGAGCGGCTTCGAGGATCTCGTTGACGCCTACCTTTATGCCGAGGTTCAGGACCTTGTACCCGTTGTTGGTGAGGATGATGTCGACCAGGTTCTTCCCGATGTCATGGACGTCGCCTTTCACCGTGGCGAGCACGACCGTTCCCTTGCCTCCCTGGCTGGCTCTTGGCATGCGTGGTTCCAGGAAGGAGACCGCAGCTTTCATGGTCTCGGCGGAAGCCAGGACGAACGGGAGCTGCATGGCCCCAGAGCCGAACAGATCCCCGACGGTCTTCATGCCGGACAGGAGTATGTCGTTCACGATCGAGAGCGCCTCGCGCCCCCCGGCCAGCGCTTCGGCGAGATCCTGCTCCAGCCCGTTCCGGTCGCCGTCTATTATGCGCTGCTCGAGTCGTCTCTCTACCGGCCAGTCGCTCTTGTCCACCTCGACTCGCTTCGCGCTGGACACGCCCTCGAAGCAGGCTATGAGCTTCGCAAGGGGGTCATAGTCACCCGCCCTGCGATCGTAGATCAGATCCTGGCAGGCTTGGCGGACTTCGTCGTCTATTGTCTGCAGAGGAACTATCCTGCCGGGATGGACAATCGCTGCATCCAGGCCCGCTTGCATGCACTCGTAGAGGAACACGGAGTTCAGAGCCTGCCTGGCAGGAGGGTTCAGGCCGAAGGAGACGTTCGAGAGGCCGATCACCGTGTGGACTCCCGGCAGCTCGGCCTTTATCCGTCGTATGCCTTCTATCGTGGCGATCCCGTCGCCCCTGCTCTCTTCCAT
>DAHXND010000070.1 GCA_027366675.1 Acidimicrobiales bacterium | reverse complement strand
GGGTGGCCTTGCCATCCATCCCCACCAGGCGCTGCCCACCGGCGCCGTCCGTGTGGAGCCTCTCGAAGAGCTGGTGAATAGTCGGATGGCGGCCCGCCTCCTCCTCCTCGTCCCAGTGGGCACCGTCGAAGGAAGGCGTGGCTATCCACACTGCCGGATCCGTGCGAGGGCGTATCTTCTTCCTCGCCTGCGCCGAGCTGTCCTGGACTGCGACTTCCTTCTCCACGCCGTCCCAACCCCAGCGAGCCACGTAGCCGAGATGGGACTCGAGCACCTGGCCCACATTCATCCGGCTGGGAACCCCGAGCGGGCTCAAGATGATGTCGACCGGGGTACCGTCCGCGAGGAACGGCATGTCCTCGATCGGCAGGATACGCGATATGACTCCCTTGTTGCCGTGCCGGCCGGCCAGCTTGTCCCCCTCGGAGATCTTCCTCCGCTGGGCGACATAGACACGGACGAGCTGGTTCACACCAGGAGGCAGCTCGTGGGAGTCGTCACGGGTGAACACCTTCACGTCTATGACCTTCCCGGACTCGCCGTGAGGGACCTTCAGGCTGGTATCCCGAACCTCCCTGGCCTTCTCCCCGAATATGGCGCGCAGCAACCGCTCTTCCGGCGTCTGCTCGGTCTCGCCCTTCGGGGTCACCTTGCCGACCAGTACATCGCCGGTCGATACTTCTGCCCCGATGCGTATGATGCCGCGCTCGTCCAGGTCAGCCAGGATGTCCTCGCCGAGGTTCGGGATGTCCCGCGTGATCTCCTCGGCTCCGAGCTTCGTGTCCCTGGCGTCGGCCTCGTACTCCTTTATATGGATGGAGGTGAGCACATCGTCGCGGACGAGGCGTTCCGAGACGATGATCGCGTCCTCGAAGTTGTACCCTTCCCACGGCATGAACGCCACGAGCAGGTTCTTTCCCAGGGCAAGCTCGCCCAGGTGCGTAGAGGGACCATCTGCTATGACGTCCCCCCTCTCCAGGCGCTGGCTCTTCGACACCAGGGGACGCTGGTTTATGCAGGTGTCCTGGTTCGAGCGCCGAAACTTCGCGAGCCTGTAGGTAAGCTTGCCGAGCTGGCGGCCGTCTGCATCGAGCTGGCCGGCATCGTAGGTGACCACCACATGGTCGCCGGTCACCTCGGAAACCACCCCCGAGCCCTCTGCCAAGATGACGTCCCCGGCATCCTTCGCCACGCGCTCCTCTATCCCGGTCCCTATGTAGGGAGCCTCGGGAACGAGCAGAGGCACCGCCTGCTTCTGCATGTTCGCACCCATGAGGGCACGGTTCGCGTCATCGTGCTCGATGAAAGGGATGAGGCCGGTCGACACGGAGACTATCTGCCGCGGCGACACGTCCATCAGGTCGACCTCACCCGGCGGCACGTAGTCCACCTCGGAGGTGGCTCCGTAGGTGGTGGAGCCCCCTGCCAGCCGCACGCCGGCACCCTGGGGGCCACGGCGAACGAGCACGCGGTCCTCGACGAAACGACCTTCAGCATCTACCGGGGTGTTCGCCTGGGCGATGACGTGCTCTTCCTCCTCGTCAGCCGCCAGGTAGACGACCTCGTCCGTCACCTTCCCGTCCAGGATGCGCCGGTAGGGCGTCTCGATGAACCCGAACGGGTTGATCCGCGCATAAGTGGCCAGGGCCCCGATCAGCCCGATGTTCGGCCCTTCCGGAGTCTCGATAGGGCACATGCGCCCGTAATGGGAGGTGTGAACGTCGCGAACCTCGAAGCCCGCGCGCTCGCGAGACAGGCCACCGGGGCCGAGCGCCGAGAGCCTGCGCTTGTGAGCAAGCCCTGAAAGGGGGTTCACCTGGTCCATGAACTGGCTGAGCTGGCTGGTTCCGAAGAACTCCTTTATGGCTGCGACCACGGGTCGGATGTTTATCAGCGTCTGGGGGGTGATCGCTTCCACGTCCTGGGTGATCATGCGCTCACGCACGACACGCTCCATCCTGGAGAGCCCTACGCGGATCTGGTTCTGGACAAGCTCGCCGACCGAGCGCACGCGCCGGTTGGCGAAGTGATCCTGGTCGTCAAGGCGATAGCCGGACTCTCCGGCGACGAGATGCAGCAGGTAGCTGGCCGCTGCGAATACCTCGCTCGGCGATAGCATCGCCTGACCGGGCACTGGGTGCTCCAGCTTTATCCCAAACTCCGACTCTATACGATCTATCTCGGGGCCGAGCTTCCGGTCCAGCTTGTAGCGCCCCACACGGGTGAGGTCGTAGCGCTTGGAGTTGAAGAAGGTTCCCTCGAAGTAGGCGCGCGCTGCATCCACCGACAGCGGCTCGCCGGGACGCACCCTCTTGTAGATCTCGAGCAGCGACTCATCCTGGGTGGGAGCCAGGGTCCGCTCCCGCTCCCACTGGCCCTCCAGGAAGGGAAAGCTCTGGACGATCCTCGACAGCAGTGCCTCGTCCTCGTAGCCGAGAGCACGGAGCAGGGTGAAGAGAGACAGGCGGCGCTTGCGAGCGACACGGGCCCCGGCGCTCACGTCCTTGCTCGGTCGATGCTCTATGTCCAGCTCTATCCACTCCCCACGGTAGGGATGGATGGTGCCGGTCACGAGGGTCTTCGCGTCGCGGCCCGGCTGGAAGATGACGCCTGGGGAGCGCACGAGCTGGCTCACCACCACCCGCTCTGTACCGTTTATTACGAAGGTGCCACGGTCGGTCATCATGGGGAGGTCCCCTACGAAGACCGTCTGCTCCTTTATCTCGCCGGTTCCGGCATTCATGAAGCGGGCCCGCACGAAGATCGGGACCGCATAGGTCATGTCCTTTTCCTTGCATTCCTCGACCGAGAACTTCGGCGGTCCCATGAGGTCTGGATCCGACGAGTCGAACTCGAGCTCCAGGCGGAGCTGGCCGGTGAAGTCCTCGATCGGGCTCAGATCGGAGAAGGTCTCGGCCATTCCCCGGTCGAGGAGCCACCTGAAAGAGTCCCGTTGAACCGCTATGAGGCTCGGAAGGGGCAGGATCTCGTTGATGTTGGCAAACGAGTACCGCTCGAGAAGCGATGAACGAGCAGACACAGCTTTCCTCCTTCAGTGAGCAGGAGTCTCATCCCACATGACCGTGACAGTGACCGTGGCTGGGGCCAGGGCCGGGAACAACCGGATCCTTGCCAGAAGACGCGTATCTACCCGGAACCGGGTCTGCAGACAACCCGCCACAGGGATGGTCACGAGGAAATGCGCGTCAGGACTCGCACGGCAACTACCGAGTATAGCGAAGCATTACAGCGCGCGCAACACCCCAACGGCAAGCTGCCAGCGCGCCGCCAGACGGGTTACAGGGTAGAGGAAGCCTGCCTCGAGGTCAAGGCTTTTCAGAGAAAACCTCCGGAATCCCCTCCCGACCCCCGCTCGAGCAGCCTCGCCCGGGACCCGGGACGCCTCACCAGTATGGGCATCCAGATGGTCGAGCACCATGACTGGCACCATGACTGGCACCAGGACTGCGAGTTCCGCCTTGCCAAGCCGCGTGCCATCCTGGACAGGCGCGCCAGCCTGCCCGCGCTTTCGGAGCTGAGGCACACGCGGTGTGATACCCGTGTGATACACTAGTGCGTGTGCGGCTAACCGAGTTGCTGTGGGACCAGTACAACGAGGCCCACATCGCCCGCCACGCTGTCACGCCTTCCCTGGGTTGGCCGACGCCGCGGGGGTGGAGAGTACAACGAGGCCCACATCGCCCGCCACGCTGTCACCCCGGTCGAGGTCGAAGACGTCGTCTTCGGTCCGAGCACACGTTGGGAGGTCCAGACCAGTCACCGCCGGCCACGGCTTATCGCGCTTGGCCCAACCAGCGAAGGGCGTCTCCTGTTTGTGGTGTGTGAGAT
>DAHXND010000173.1 GCA_027366675.1 Acidimicrobiales bacterium | reverse complement strand
ACAGCTCCCTCCCCTGCATCTTCATGTAGGCGCCCCACTCGCAGTACAGGAGCTTTCTGGCGGACCCATCGGACCCAAGATCCCACCCGAGCAGCGCGCTGGGCCCGTTCGTCGCCTCCAGCACCACGGCACCTGCACCGTCAGCGGAGAGGATTGCAAGTGTCCGGTCGGTGTAGTCCGTGATCCTGCTCATGGTCTCGGCTCCGATCACGAGAGCCCTCTTCGCTCCCAGGCCCAGCATGCCGCTGGCTGCCACCAGGGCATAGACGAATCCCGAGCAGGCGGCGTTCACATCGAAGGCCCCTCCCGTGATTCCCAGGGCGTCTTGCACGGCGCAGGCGGTAGCCGGGACTATGTCGTCCGGGGTAGTAGTCGCGAGGACGACCAGATCTATGTCATCTGCAGTGCAGTTCGCACTTTCCATGGCTCGCGTGGCCGCCTCGATGGCGAGCCCAGATGTGGTGCCCCCTATGTGGCGGGAGCGGATGCCGGTTCGCTCTGTTATCCAGGCATCATTCGTGTCCAGGGTGGCAGCCAGCTCGTCATTGGTCAGAACTTTCTCCGGTAAGGCTGCACCCCACCCGATGATGCGCGCGCCAGACCTGGAGCCAGCAGGACCCACGGAGCTCCCGGTCAACGTCCCCGACCTTCCGGTCAGCCTCTCGCCAGCACGTGCACACCCACGGCGGCGATGTCTGTATCCAGAAAGCCCCCGCTGTTCACGCAGGCAGCCAGCTTCGGGTCTTCTATCTGGCGGCTGCCTGCGAGCCCGCGCAGCTGCGTGGCGCACTCGACCACTTGGCATAGGCCGGTGGCTCCGAGTGGGTGGCCGCGGGCGAGAAGCCCTCCCGACGGGTTCACAGCGACCCCGCCTCCACCAATGGCAGTCTTCCCGGTGGCAGCGGCTGGGCCAGCCTCGCCCGGAGCGTAGCAACCGATCGATTCGAGAGCCCACAGCTCCTCGGCACTTGTCACGTCATGGAGCTCAACCATGCTGAGATCATCCGGGCCGACCCCGGCATCCTTCCATGCGGCGGCCGCGGCATCAGCCATGCGGTCATGGTACTCGGCTCCCGCGTCACCAGAGCGCACAGCGCTGCCTATCACTCTCGGGGAGCCGGCTCGAACCTGCCCGCTAAGCGCTGGCGCGACGACTACGGCCGCTGCTCCATCCGTGGTGGATCCGCACATGAGGCGAGTCAGGGGCCCAGCCAGGGCCGGTGACTCGATGACCTCCCTGGGTGTGATCGCCGACCGGTGCTGGGCGAGGGGGTTCAGCGAGCCGTTCAGCCGCGACTTGGCTGCAGTGATCGCGAACTGGTCGGGGGTGGCCCAACCGCATTCGAGCTGGTGCTGGGCCCAGCTCGCGTTCATGCCGATGAATGGGTTCCCAGAGCCATTGGCAAAGAGGTCCTGGAAGCCCGATCGCTCTTCCGCATCCAGGCCCTGCAGCAGGGAAGCGAGGGTGGCTGCCCTGTCGCCGTTCCACATCTTCTCGGCGCCCACGACCAGTATCGGTCCCTCGCCGCCAGCCGCCATCGCGACCGCGACATGGAAGGCGCTGGTGCCTCCTGCGCAGGCGTTGTCCACGTTCACCACAGGAACACCTCCGAGGCCGAGCTTCCTGAGCCAGACCTGGCCCCTGATGCACTCCTGATCTACCAGCACCCCGCCCATGGCGTTTGCGAACAGGACTATAGCGAGCTGGCTCACCTTTACCTCGGCATCTCGGAGCGCCTCTCTGGCGGCTTCCACTGCGAGATCGTCGACGCTTCGGGTTCTGGTCGCCATGGAGGTCATCCCGACCCCGGCAACGACGGCTGGATGGCGGTGCGAGCTGGTCACCTGGTGCTCACCTGCAACTTCATGCCGACACCGTGGCGGAGCATGCTAGAATCGTAGCAGGTGCGGCGTAGAGGCGTCGGAGAATGCTGGCCGTACCTGCCGGCGATCTTCGGGATCTCGCTCCGAAGATCTGGAAGATTCGTCAGGAGGCTGCAGAGGTAAAGCGCCTGGCAGCGCCATCTCCGGCGCACCCGGTGTCAGTTACCGGCCTTGGGGCCGCTTGCCTCGGCCAGGTTGGCCAGGATCCCGTCCAGGATCTTCTCGGCGTCTTCCTGGCACAGGTCTCGTGCCCGGAGGGTGAGACGGGATTCTCCTCCCGATATCCGCATGGCGCTTATGCTGACTGCGGAGCGGCCGCGCGCGACGGAGTATGGCTCTATCGCTCGCACGCCTGCCGGTGACAGCCACCCGAAGTTTGAGAGCAGGAAGGTGTCCGAGAGCCGGTTCACGAGGGGAGCAGCGAGGCTGAGCAGTGGGGTGGGATGGAGGATCTCGAACGGATACCTCTCGTGGCGTTCGGCTCTCTGGAAGGCGGCGGCGAATGGCTTCTCGGCAGGCAGGTCGATCCTCCTGTAGGAGACCATCCCTCGATGGTTGGGCCCTCGATGGTTGGGCCCTCGATGGTGGGGATCTCGATGGTGGGGATCTCCCGCTCTCGTAAGTGTCACTCCGATGCGTCGCAGTGGCTGCCCGGCCTCTGCGTTATGGGCCGTGATGGCATCGATGCACGCCTGGGGGAGGATAGTGCTTACGCCTTTTCCAATAGGGGGAAGCGCTCGCGCTGCGAATGTGTCACTGGTTGGGCGGCTCCTGGACGTGGCCACAGGATCGGCAGGGCTGAGGAGGCGGGCTACGACACCGGCCAGGTCGGAAGCCCGGCCACGGAGAGGCAGGCGCTCTCTCTCGTGACGAAGGGACAGCTGCTCGCGCCCGCCACCGAGCAGATGTGCTCCGCCTGCCCCGAGTGTTGCCTGCTTCCCGGACGGAACTGCCGGCTGCGCGGCCAAGAGTAGCTCCAGCAAGGTCAGGAAGTGGTGCTTGTCGGTGAAGGCTGCGTGGTGAAGCACGATAGTCAGCCAGGAGTGGCCGGGGTCTATGTAGAGACGGACCGGTGGCTCGGAGTAGAGGTCGAAGTGCCCGAGGATACGAGAAGGCAGGGGGTTCGCCGGGTCAGACGCTACCTGTAGTGCGGGAGGATCGCCGGGCGCCCAGCTAAACCTTCCGAAACGGCGTGCTGCTATGAGCGGCTCGATGATCGCTGCATCTCTTATTCGTTTGTCGAACTCGCCAGCCAGGAGATCACCCAGATGGTGCAGACCCGAGCGCCTCTCCTCGAAGTAGATGACAGCTACTGGAGCCCACGCCGTTTCCTGGTCGGGGTGGCATAGCACGGCTCTCCCACCTCTCGAGATGGGCCAGCGAGTCTGTCTGACCCCGGCCTCAGGCTGGAGGCCGGCAGGCCTGTTCATGGGTTCGGAGCCCTGCCATCCTGGAGCAGGAGGCTCAACCCGATACATATTACAGCCAGGACACCGAGAGCCTGGGCAACGTAGCTGAGCCCACCGAAGACAGGGTTCACGTAATGCGAGGTGTGAAGTGCGATGTCGACTCCCGCCAGGCACATCGCAGCACCTGCCAGAGCCGGCAGCAGCCAATCCAAGGAGCGCCTCCCAGCCCTTCTCGATGACACCATGCCGGTCTGGGGGCGTCCGCTCCCTGGAGGAACCGTGCCAATCCCCTGAGCAGGTGCAAGATGGCTTCTATATGGCGACCTCGTGACCGTGCGAAGCTCGACTCCCTGGCCCAGCACCACGTAGGAACGCAGAGGGGCGTTACCGGTCGTGCCTTCCGTGGCACGACCGGTAACGCTGGCTCGCTGCAGGATGAAGAGCACGCCGATTGCGACAGCAGCGAGTAGCGCCAGCGGCCCGGCCACGAACCCCACGATAATCACAAGTCCTATCCCGAGCACGGAACGCGGCAGTGCCCCCGCAGGGAGCATGTCTTGTCGTGGCCGGTGGGGACGGACCTGTTTCCTGTTGCGCTCGGGGATGAAGGCGAGCGCCAGGACCATCAGGGCCAAGATGGCACCAGCCAGCAGGAACCGCGCGAACCAGCCTTCAGGGGCATAGACGAGCGTGATGTTCACTGGCTTGGTGGATGCAGGGAGCACGAACGCCTGGCGCCAGCCGTCCACGCGAACGGACTCGAGCGTCCTGCCTGAGCCGTTTACACGTGCCATCCATCCGGCGTTCCAGTTCTGAGCCAGGGCCAGCACCGACGCAGATCCTGGCGCCACCGCCAGCTTTCGAAGCGTGGATCCCCACGACCGGACGGTGACCGTGCGAGGAGTGGTATGAGCGCCCGGGCCCGACCCGACCCGAGCCGGCAGGGCACGATCATTCGGGGTCGTCCCCTTCAGCTCTACCTCGGTTACCTTGAAGGCAGACCCGATGTCGTCTGCCACGAGGCTGGATCGACCAGCCTGGAGGTGCGCGGTAGTACCCGAGAGAGGTGCTGCACTGCCAGGTCGCGCGGAGTGCGCGCAGACGGCAAGTGGAATCGAGTCGAGCTCGTACAGGTCGGATACGGTGAACCTGGCAGCCGTGGGGTAGGTCTGCCCATCGATCGTCAGGGAAGGGCCTCCCCCACAGCCGAACGAGAAGGTCCTGGACATGGCCAGGGGAGGGGGGCTCAGGTCCTGGAGGGAGGTGAATGCCAGCGAGGCAAGGCCGATCGGGGCATCTACGGTCGAGTGGGTGAGCGTGTCCTCGCTCACCAGTGGGTAGATCTGCGGGAAGGTGAGCGTGACGGCGCTGGTGGTGAGAGGCGGGAAGCTCAGGGTCCCACCCTGGGGCGGGACCCTGAGTAGGCGGTTGCCATCCGCGCTGCTTATCATGATCTCCTTCGGGAAGGACGCTGCATCATCTCGCGCTACGAGTAAATGCGAGAGAGTCCGTAGTCCGGCCCATTTCATGACGATGTGCGGGTGTAGGTCGCCTGAGGCAGCTTCCCAGCTGGTGTAGGGATCATTGTCAATTAAGTTCTGAGCTCGGTACGTAGGGAGCCCGTTGTAGGTGGAGCTGGCCGATATCGAGAGAGCAGAAGGATCGAGCAGGCTCAGGAGGTGTAGAAGGGGAGCTCCAGCCCTCGGTGTCACCTCGGCGGTGAGAGAGAAGGAAGCGGAACGTGGGACGGTGAAGATCCTACGCATGTGAGGATCTGGGTCTGCCTCTGTCAGATCGTTGAACCGGTTCGGCATGGGATCCGTGAAGATGTATATGGGGGGGCGCACACCGGCACGGCTGAATGTGGAACCCCCATCGTCGGGAACTTGGTACGCCTCGGTAACCGTGACACCTGGTATCGCGATATGGGCGATACCAGGACCTGACGTGCTGCCCCGCTCTGCCGGCGGCGCGGTATGCGTTATCGTCACGCGTAGCCACGACGAACGTCCATGTATCAGGTTGATAGTCTGCGCGACCTGATGCCGATCGAGTGCCGCAGTGGTCGTGCCTGCTGCGGTTGTCACCGAGACACTGGTGATCCCGGGCCGCCAGGGTCCATCGTCGAGGGGCGTTATGGCGATATGATCAATCGTGATAGGGTGTGAAAAGGTTATCTGGATCCACGGTTGCGCGCCAGGGCTGCTGCTGGCTGCTACCCATGCCGCACCAGCGGAATGCTCCAGGAATGCAGCTAAGGGCTGATCCCCGGGTATGCGTGTGATGGGGGCACCATATGATGACGCTGTAACGCTGGCCGCTCCGTGGATAACGGCAGTCGTCTCGTGGTCAGATCCCGGCACCACCTGGAAGCGAGCTGGTGGCTTACGGGTGCTCGGCGCTCTGGCTCCAGCCTGGAGAACGTAGCCGAGGTTGTCATAGAGCTGGCCGAAGTTCATGTTCTCGCGCTTCTGCGTGTCGGTTACCACCCACAGAGGATCTGGCGTCTTCGATGGCGCCAAGCCGTGAGGGTCGCCTGCTATGAACACGGCCTTACCCTCTGATATGCCCTTGGCCGAGAGCTCCAGCAGAGCCTGCGGTCCACCGGAGATCGTGATCGCCCCTTGTTCCGGGTAACTTACGACAGGGGAGCGATGGGCTGCCACTAGACGGTAAATCTGCAACGGGTAGAAAGGACGCTGCGATGGCGCGCTGGCTATCGTCAGGGAGTGGCTGACACCCAGGTCACTTGAGGGGATCGCCCTTCCGAAGCCGGCGACCGGGGTGATTCCCTTTTCTTGCGCGAGCACAGTTCTAATCGTTAGGGGAGATGGTGTGGACGTCTTGGCAAGGTCGAGCGTGTTATCCACCACGATATAGGTGATTCCGGCTCTACGGAGGAAAGCAGCGAGCCCAGCAGCCGGCTCACCGCTCGCGAGCACCTGATCGACCTCATCGAGGATCTCGATGTTTCCTTCGGAGCTGAGGGGAGCGATATCTCGAACTGCCCACGGAGCCCTCATCAGGGCGGTGAACGGCTCGTCCTGGGTGTTGCCCCATGGAAACTCCGCGTACGAAGATCCCGGGACGAGTAGCGTGTTCGTTGCCGCTCCCCGTGCATCGAGCCAGTTGGCTGCCTGGTACCAGTACGAGGGGATCTTCTTCCAGGTCCCGGCTTGGTATGCATCGCCGCGGAGCATCGGGTAGGCGGCAAGTGCCAGCGCGCCGATCACTCCAAGGGTGCCGAGGGCCGGAAGTGTCCTGACCCCGCTGGCGGATCTGGCGGGTGCTGACCTGCGCCGGGAGCCTCTCTGGTGGGCCGGCCCCAGCGCCGGTGGGGCTGTTCGGGACCTGTGGCGCCGTGAGAGCGCGCGTGAGAGCACACTGGCTCCATGCGCCAGGCCCAGTGCCAGGCAGCAGTTCACTACGGGCTGGAACTTCTCTATGTTGCGAAAGGGGGCCAGAGGGCCGTCGAACAGCGCGTGGATCTGCGTGGACAGCGGGCTACCCAGGTGTCCCCAGTAGCCCATCGTGACGAGGGCTACACCCAGGATGAGCGCGGTCCCCAGGGCGAGTCGTTCCGGTAGATCGCGGCGTGCCAGTCCGAAGACTCCCAGCGCGGCAAGGAGCCCGCCAGCTACGATCGCAGCGACAACGTGCTCTGTTTCCCAACCGGACCGCAGCCAGATACCGCCTATGTTCAGGCGCGACACCCAGAGGCCAGCGCTCCGGAGCACTTCCGGGACGGATTCGTTCTGCGTGGTTGTCCTGG
>DAHXND010000046.1 GCA_027366675.1 Acidimicrobiales bacterium | reverse complement strand
TGGTGGGGCTGGGCGCTCTGGGTGAGTTGCCAGCGCCTGTGTAGCGTTATAGGAGGGGGATTTCCTGGTCATGCGGGTTACTTTCTGGGGCGTGCGGGGATCTTGTCCGTGCTCGGGCCCTGGGAATGCCCGCTACGGAGGGAATACTGCCTGCGTACTGGTCGAAGTTGCCGGGGCTCCGCCGTTGATCCTGGATCTTGGTACGGGACTTAGGGAGCTTACGGGCAGGATTCCCTATCCCGAGCTTGGCTCTTCCATCGAGGCTACGGTGCTGCTCAGCCATCTTCACTGGGATCACATACTTGGCCTGCCATTCGCCGCTCCCATGCAGCTGATCGGAGCCACGGTCGACGTGTACGGGCCGGCTCAGGAGTCTGGCAGCCTTGGTGACGCATTCGACCGGTTCATGCAGCCGCCGTTCTTCCCGGTTCATGTCGGAGAGCTACCTGGCCAGGTGCGTTTCAACGATGTGTGGGATGACGACATGGGGATAGGCGCGGCTAAAGTGCGCATGCGTCCAATCCCTCACAAGGGTCCGACGCTGGGCTTCCGTATCGAGGCCGATGGCGCTGTGATGGCTTACGTCAGCGATCACCAAGCTCCTGCCGGGATGGGAAAGGTCGATCAGCGTGTGCTCGAGTTGTGTGACGGGGCAGATCTGGTAGTTCACGATGCCCAGTACACGGATGCGGAGCTGAGACAGAAGGAGGATTGGGGGCATAGCAGCATCGGCTATGCCGTTCATGTGGCTCGCGAGGCAGGAGCGAAGCGGCTTGCTCTGTTCCACCACGATCCATCACACGATGATGTAATGTTGGACCAGCTGCTGGAGCACGCCCAGGGCCTATCCGAGGCTCGCGGTCTGGACGACCTGATATCGACTACCCAGGGCTTGGCCGTGGAGATCGGAACGGCAGGGCCATCAGCGGCTCGTCTTGGATAGAGTAGCTGGTGGTGTCGCCAGTGCAGGGCAGTTGTGAGCTCACCAGCAGCTCCAGCTGGCGGTAGCGAGCTCGAGCTAGATCTCTATGTCATCATGAGTGCCGTGACAGGAGGAGCGGACGAAGCGGAGTACCCGGGGGAGTACCCGGTTGTCGAAGCTCCTATCTTCCGCCAGGTTATGGGGCATTTCGCTTCGGGTGTCACGGTGGTCACCGGCATGGCGGACGAGGTGCCACTCGGCTTCACATGCCAGGCGTTCGCCAGTGTTTCGCTGGAGCCTCCACTTGTCCTGATCTCGCCATCGAAGAGCTCGGTTAGCTGGCCGCGAATCCAGCCGTCTGGCCGGTTCTCCGTGAACGCGCTGGCAGAGGCCCAGGGAGCTATAGGTCGCCGTTTTGCAGTGTCTGGTGGAGATAAGTTCAGCGGTGTCAGGTGGGATAAGGGTCCCACCGGAGATCCTATCCTCGAGGGTGTTGTCGCATGGGTGGCTTGCCGCATAGAGCGCATTCTGGAGGTAGGCGACCACTACCTGGTTATCGGTGAAGTTATCGACCTGGCTGCCGGTCAGGGTAATCCCCTGCTGTTCTACCGGGGCGGGTTCGCGGGCGTTGTCT
>DAHXND010000025.1 GCA_027366675.1 Acidimicrobiales bacterium | reverse complement strand
GGGTGGTGCCCGCCCGATCGCCTCCCGGTACCGCTCGATCTCGGCCGCCACCACCCGGTGCAGATCGTCCCGATGGGCGCCGATCTCGGGGAAGTCCAGCCGGCGGCTGGGTGGACTCGCGTTCGGTCATCTCGCCTAAGTTATCGGCACCCTGGGACACCTGCTTGAGAACGCAGGCGGGTTCGTGGTGAGAGGATTTCCATCGAGATTCTCATGCTAGGCGCGCCAGGTCCAGGCGTCCCGGCGCCAGCCCTCGGGCGCGGGATCTGCCGCCATCCCGGCTCGCCGGGCTATGGGACCCCCGGCTCGATGCTCCCGGGCAGTGGCTGCCTCGATGCTCCCGGGCAGTGGGTGGCGAGATGCTCCCAGGTCCAGGGAGCAGCCGATCGGCCGCGCGCGCTGCACTCGTCATGCTCTCGTCCATCCGGGCGCTGGGTAGGGTGGCAGTCGGTGTCTCGAAGGCCTGAGGGGGCTTACCCTCCCACGCAGGGCGGGCTGAGGCGGCTGCTGCCCTACCTGGGGCGGTACCGGGTGCGTCTGGCTGTCTCCCTGGCAGGGAGTGTTGTCTCGATGGGAGTGCTCGTTCTCGTCCCGCTCGTCCAGCGCGGCGTGATCGATTCGGTGGAGTCGGTTCATCACGGTCCTATAGAGATCTTCCTCGTGATCCTGGCAGGTCTTGCCCTGCTGCGCTTTGCCACCACACTCCTGCGTCGCTATCAAGGGGGCAGGGTGAGCTTCGACGTCCAGCTCGACCTGCGGAACGATATATTCGACCACCTGCACGAGCTGGATTTCGCGGTGCACGACGGCCTCCAGACGGGGCAGCTCGTCTCGCGGGCCAACAGTGACCTATCGCTCGTCCAGCAGCTTCTCGCTTGGACGCCCATGGTCATAGGAAGCGTGATCCAGGCGCTCATCTCGCTGGCCGTCATGGCCGTGCTCTCGCCACCGCTCTTCGCCGTGGCGCTCGTCATCCCCATAGGTACGTTCATCGTGGCGTGGCGGATGCGCTCGAGGGTATTCCCGTCCAGTTGGGATGCCCAGCGCTGTGAGGCTGATCTCACGACTGTCGTAGAGGAATCCGTCTCTGGCGTCCGGGTGGTGAAGGCGTTCGGCAGGGAGCAGGAGCAGCTCGACCGGTTCGTGGGCTCCCTGCGCCGGCTGTTCGGCAGCCGCCTGAGGAACGTGCGCCTGCGCTCGTGGCTGACTGCCCACCTGCAGTCCATCCCCGCCGTCGGGCAGGTGCTCATCCTGGCGCTGGGTGGTTGGTTGGCTATTCGTGGCCAGGTGAGCCTGGGTACTTTCGTGGCATTCGCCTCCTATGTGACCCAGCTGGCCGGCCCCGCCCGGATGTCAGCGGGCGTGCTTGCCGTCTCCCAGCAGGCTCGTGCTGGCGTGGACAGGATAGCCGAGCTGCTGGATCTGTCCCCGACCATGACGGAGCGTCCCGGCGCGCGTCCCCTGCCGCCCTTGGAGGGCCGGATCGTTCTGGAGAATATCACCTTCGGATATCCTATGGCTGGTCCGGATCCGGGCGTCGCGGATATGGATCGTGCTTCCGGCGGTGCCGGCGCAAAGTACCAGGCGCATGACACCGTGCGTCGGGGAGAGCCTGTGCTGTCTGCGCTCAGCCTGTCCGTAGAGCCGGGAGAGGCCATAGCCCTGATGGGTCCCAGCGGGTCTGGCAAGTCCACGCTGTGCATGCTGCTTCCTCGCTTCTATGATGTCGAGGCAGGCAGTATCCTCATGGATGGGCACGATGTTCGTGACGTGACCCTGGCGTCCTTGCGCCGTCAGGTGGGGATAGTCCTGGAGGAGAGCTTCCTGTTCGCCGCGAGCGTTCGCGACAACATCGCCTTCGGCCGGCCCGATGTGAGCGACGAGGAGATCGTCAGGGCCGCGAGAGCCAGTGAGGCTCATGACTTCATCGCAGCGCTACCCGACGGGTATGACACCGTCGTCGGTGAAGGGGGCGTGACCCTGTCTGGCGGGCAGCGCCAGCGCATCGCGCTCGCTCGTACACTGCTCGTCGATCCCAGGGTCCTGGTGCTGGACGACGCCACGTCAGCGGTCGACGCGACGACGGAGGCCACCATCTACGAGCACCTTCGCGACCTCAGGGCAGGCAGGACGATGATCGTGGTAGCGCATAGGCGATCGACGTTGCAGCTTGCCGACAAGGTGGTGCTCCTCGAGCACGGCAGTGTGGCAGACGAGGGGAGCTTCGACGAGCTCATGGTGCGCTCCGAACGGTTCCGCTCGCTACTAGGCGAGGTGGAGCACCTGGAGGAGGCTCGAAGGGGAGCTCCGCCCCCGCTGGCTGCCGGTGGGGCTGCGGCGGGTAGCAGCAGGGCTGCGGCCGCCAGGGGTCCGGCCGCGCCATCAGTGACGGCGCAGGGTCCCCCGGGTCCCTTCGGTGGCCGGTCCTGGCCAGGTGCCGGCGCCCGCGGGGGCTGGCAGCGCGGGAGCTGGCCGGGAGGCGCGGGTGGCTGGGCCGCTGCCACTGGGGCCGGCAGTGGGGCAGGGGCTGGGGCCGGCAGTGGGGCAGGGGCTGGATGGCTTGGCCAGCCGCCAACAGAGGAGCTGGCAACTGCCATAGCACGGTTGCCCGCGATAAAGGATGAGCCGAAGGTCGACGAGCGGTCCGCTGCCCGCAGCAGCGGGCCGCTCGTGCTCAGGCGTTTCCTGAGGCCGTGGACCCTGCCGCTGCTCGTAGGGCTGATGCTCGTTGGCCTGGATGCACTATGCGGCCTGGCGGGCCCTTACCTGATCCGCTACGGGTTGGACCTGGGCGTGCTACGCCATGCGGCAGCCGTTCTGTTCGTCTTCTCGGGCGCATTCGCGCTTGTGACGATTCTCGATTGGTGGGTCATGTGGGCGGAGAGCGTGTGGACCGCGCGTGTGGGTGAGCGGATGCTGTTCGCCCTGCGGGTGCGCGTATTTGCCCATCTCCAACGCCTCGGCCTCGATTTCTACGAGAGGGAGCTGACCGGTAGGATTATTACTCGTGTAACGAATGATGTTGAGACTCTTTCGCAGCTGTTCCAGAACGGGCTCGTGAACGCGTTGGTGGCTATCGGCACTTTCGTCGGGATAGCGATTGTCATGCTCGTGATGGACGTGAAGCTGGCCCTGGTTGCCATGACGGCAGTTCCCTTCCTCGTCGTGGCAACCATCTGGTTCCGGCACCGCTCAGCGGTTGCCTACGATCGCCAGCGTGACCGTGTGTCAGCCCTGAACGCACATCTTCAGGAGAGCATCTCGGGTATCCGGGTGACCCAGTCATTCGGCAGGGAAGCCGGTCTCTACGAGGTCTACCAGGACCTGGGGATAGGCTATCGTGAAGCGAGTCTAACGGCGCTCAGGGTACAGGCAATCTACGTAGCGTTCTCGGATCTGCTCAGCATCCTCGCCCTCGGTGCCGTCCTCGGCGTGGGTGCGAGCCTCGTGGAGTCGAAGGTGATCCCGATAGGCGTCCTTGTGGCTTTCCTTCTTTACATCACCCAGTTCTTCAGCCCCATACAGCAGCTCGCCCAGACATTCGACAGCTACCAGAGGGCGCGTGCGGGTATGCGCAAGCTGGCCGCATTGCTCGATGAGCAGGTGACGCTGCTCCCGCCCGAGCACCCTGTGACACCCGAGGCTCCAGCGGGCAGCATCAGCTTCGAGCATGTGTCGTTCTCGTACCCCGGCACCGAGAGCCGTGTCCTGGACGTCATAGATCTTTCGGTGCCACCGGGTGCACACGTGGCACTCGTAGGGGCGACTGGGGCCGGGAAGAGCACGATAGTGAAGCTCCTGGCGCGCTTCTATGATCCGACGGAAGGGCGCCTCAGCCTGGATGGCACCGACTTGAGGGATCTGGATCTCTCCTGGTGGAGGCATCATCTGGGCTACGTTCCCCAGGAGCCTTTCCTCTTCGCTGCGAGTATTTACGAGAACATATCCTTCGGGAAACCTGACGCCACCATGGCGGAGGTGGAGGCGGTCGCGCGCGAGGTCGGAGTGCATGATGCGATATCGCTGCTTCCTGGGGGATACGACCATGTCGTCTCTGAAAGGGGAAGGTCCCTATCGGCCGGCGAGCGCCAGCTCATATGCCTTGCGCGTGCTCTGCTGCCCGACCCTCTCGTGCTGATACTAGACGAGGCCACCGCGAACCTGGACATGGTGGCGGAGCACGCGCTGGAGCGTGCCATGGATCGGCTGTCCATGGGGCGTACGACCTTCGTGATAGCACACCGGCTGGACACGGCACGGCGTGCGGGGAGAATCGTAGTGATAGCTGGCGGCCGTATGGTGGAATCCGGCACGCACGAGGAGCTGATGGCGCTTCAGGGCAGGTACTCGTCTATGTGGCAGGCAGCCCAGGGGCCGGAGGGCTCGCTGGGTTATCCTGAACGTGCGGCTGGTTGAGGCCTGCTCCCGGCGCTCGCAGCGTCGCGGAGGTGGCCACGAGTGCCCGGCGGCCAGCCGGGCTTCCCGCGCCGATGGTCCCGGTCGCGCCGGGTCAGTGCACGGCTACGAGGTAGCAGCCGACGACGGCGACGAGGATGTAGAGGAGGTACCAGTTGACGTCGCCCGACTGGATGGGTTCGAGCACGCGGGCCAACCGGCGGACGAGGCGGATCACCGGCTGGTAGAGGAGCTGCTCGAACACCGGCAGCACCTTGAGCCGGTAGTGGACCGGTCCCGAGATTCCCGCAGGGTCCTCAGAGGCCCGGTCGACCTTGACGTCGGGCCGGTAGAAGCGGTCGAAGGTCACCCGCGTCGGGTTGGCGAAGGTCGTGCCCGTGTACTGCATCCGTGATCGGAACGAGATGATGCCGCCGTCCCACACGGGGACCTTCGTGGTGCGGCCCCGGGGCCGGCCGGCGAGGTAGATGGCGCCGGGCACGGCGAGCACGGCGACCAGGAAGACCGCCAGGTAAGTCGGCGAGAAGGCGGAGAAGTTTGTGTGGGCCGGGATGATGGTGAGGTTGGGCAACAGCAGCACGCGGCGCAGCTGTACGCCGGTGACCGAGCGCACCACGTGGTCGAGCGCCACCAGCACCGCCGGGGCGCCTACCGCGAGTGCCACGCAGGCCACGGCTAGGATGCCCGGTCCGAGCAGCGGCTGGCCGGCTTCGCTGGCGCGCCCCGCCTCGGGGCTGCGCGCCATGCCGAGGAACCCGACCCCGAAGGTGCGGGCGAAGGCCATGACCGCGATCCCCACGGTGAGCGCCAGGGTGGCGGCCGCGACGACGACGAGGGCGCTGGGGAGGTGCCCTGGGAGCCGGAACCCCTGGAACAGCCCCTGGAACACGAGCCACTCGCTGACGAAGCCGTTCAACGGCGGTAGGGCGGCGATCCCCAGGGTGCCGATGAGGGTGATCACGCTGGTGGCCGGCGTCCGGTGGACCAGCCCGCCGAGCCGGTTGAGGTCACGGGTGCCCGCCGCGTGCTCGATGACGCCCGCCTCCAAGAAGAGCAGGGTCTTGTACGCTCCGTGGTTCACCACGTGATAGAGCGCGACGGCGAGCAGGAAGGCGCCGAGCGCCTGGCGGCCGTAGGAGAAGAAGGTCATGCCAGCGCCGAGCGCGGTGATGATGACACCCACGTTCTCGACGGTCGAGAAGGCGAGGAACCGCTTGAGGTCGGACTCGAGCACCCCGTAGAGGATGCCGATCAACGCCGAGAGGGCACCCAGACCCATGGCGAGCAGGCCCCACCACGACGGGCCCCGGCCCAGGAGCTCGAAGCCGAAGAGGACGATCCCATACACCCCGAGCTTCACGACGAGACCCGACAAGAAGGCCGAGCCGTCGGCCGGCGCCAGCGGGTGAGCGACGGGCAGCCAGATGTGGAATGGCACGAGGCCGGCTTTGAAGCCGAAGCCGGCCAGCGCCAGCACGAACGCCGTGCTGCGCCAGGCGAGGGGCACCGAGCCCGCCCGGGCGGCGATCGTAGCCAGGTCCAGGCTGTGGCACTGGGTGGCCATGATGACGAAGGCGGCCACCACCATGACGAAGCCGAGCTCGCCGAGCGCGAGGAACAGCAAGGCACCGGCACCGACGCCCCGCTCACGTTGACGGCGCAGGACGAGCAGCCCTGACGCCAGCGTCATCGACTCCCAGGCGACAAGGAACGTGGTGACGTTCCCCGCCACCAGCACGGCGAGGGAAGCCAGCAATGCGGCGTTGAACACAAAGAGGTAGGCGGCGGTCCCCGCCTCGGGACGGTGGTAGCGCGGGGCGTAGCAGCCGATGGCCAGCGCCACGAGCCCGAGGAGCACGAGGAAGGCCGCCGCCAGCGGGGCCGCCCGGAGCACCAGTGAGCCGGTCGTGCTCCCCGCGGCACGCAGCGTGGCCGTGGCAGAGCCCGACACCGCCAGCGTGACGCCGCCCAGAAGCGCCGCCAGCCCCCCCGCCGCAGAGCTTGTGGCCGATGCCCACACCCAGGGTCGTCTCGTGCCGCCGAGCCCGAGAAGCGCAGCGAGGGCCCACGCGCCGGCGGCAGCCCAGAGCCAATCGGCTGTCATGGTGCCTCCTCTTGCTCGTCGAGGGTCGTGAAGCCCTCCGCGCCGACCTTCTCGGCGAGCCTGCCCACTGCCACCAGCAGTCCTTGGATCAGGGCGAGCGGGCTGGGAGGGCATCCGGGGACGAAGACGTCGATGGGAAGGACGCGCTCGAGCTGCCCGTGCACGAACTCGTCCTCTTGGTAGATGCCTCCCATCGGGCAGGTGCCGACCGCCACCACGAGCTTGGGCTCCGGCATGGCATCGTAGGTCTTCTCGAGGGCCCGGTCGAACGCCCGGATGGCCGGACCGGTCACGAGAAGGAGGTCGGCATGGCGGGGGGAGGGGGTGAAGAAGAGCCCGAGGCGGTGCAGATCGTAGTGCGGCGCCGTGAGGAGCCGGATCTCGGACTCGCACACTGCGCAGGACCCGGTGTCGACGGTGCGGACGTGCAGGCTCCGCCCGAACAGCCGGTGCGTGGCGTCGCGCAACTTCGCCGACAAGCGCTCCTCGTGGCGGTCGGGGATCATCGCCGGTCCCCCGCGATGGGGATCCGTTTCACGAGGTGCTGCCGCTCGGTGGCGGCGAGCTCGAAGAGGCCGCTTCGCCGTGCCGCCCCGCCGCCGGCGGCGACGCAGCGGCCGCACGCGCTGCAGGCACCGATGTCGAGGACGAGGACGGCGCCGTCCATCGTCAGCGCGCCCGACGGGCAGCACTCTGCCACCGCAACGGCGACGGCGCGGGTGAGTCGACGGGGGTCGAACGTCGGAGGCGTGGGAAGCAGGTGCGCAGAGGGCTCTGCCTGGGCGGGGTAGCGCGTCGTCACCACGCCCCGCCGGAGCCCGCGAAGGAACCATATAGCCATCAGCGCGCCAGCCCCGCGACGGTGAGCCAGAAGCTGGCCTCGATGATCGGTATGTCGGTGAAGACGTTGCGCGAGCGGGCCGCGTCGTCGAACGCCCGCCAGTTGCGGACGGAGCCGGGACGGACCCGGGCGCGTCGGATCCGCCCGCCGTCGAGGTCCACCCACAGAAGCGACTCGCCCCGAGGGGACTCGCACCACCCGAGCGCGCTCCCCGTGGCCGGAGGGACCTCGACCGTCCCGGCGCCGAGGCCAGCGCCGGCGAGATCCAGCGCGAGGCGGGCGGACTCCTCCATCTCGGCCACCATCACGCTCATCCGGGCCATCACGTCGCCGGTCGCTCTCACCGGCACCTCCACCGCGACTTCGGCGTAGGGTCCGAAGGCATGGTCCCTCCGGGTGTCGATGTCCTGCCCAGACGCCCTGGCCACCGGGCCGACGAGGCCCAGGCGCGCCGCCTCGGCCGGCGTCACGATGCCGCACGACTCGAGGCGGTCGACGAACGAGTTGGTCGCCCACAGCGCGTCGACCAGGCGCCGCAGCGTGTCCATCGTCGGTGGCAGCGAGGTCACGAGCGCGTCGGCGTCGGCCGCTCGGCTCGTCCCCCCAGGAGCGAGCACCCCGAAGAGGTAGCGGTGGCCGAAGACCGCGGCGTTGAGCCGCAGGAGCTGCTCGAGGACGATCTCCGCCTGAGCCTGTCCGACTGCCAGGCCCGTGGACTGGCAGAGCGCGGCGATCGCAGCCGCATGGTTGTAGAGGCGCTCGAGCTCGAGCGCGACCCCCCGGCTGCGGTCGACCGCCGGGTGCGGCGTGACCTCGGCGATCTCCTCCACCGCCCGTAGGAAGGCCCAGCTGTTGCCGACCGCCGACAGACCTTCGGCCCGCTCGATGACGAACAGCGCACGGGCGACCTCCTCTCCTCCCAGGCGCCGCTCGATGCCGCGGTGCTTGTGCCACTGCAGCAGGTAGAGGTCGATGAGCTCCTCGCCGCTCGTGACGAGCCCCAGGTACATCGACTCCTGGCCGACGCCGCGTACCGGTCCGAAAGGGAACTCGAAGGCATCGCCTGAGACGTAGTGGGAGGCGTGAGGGAGGGGGTGCTCGCGCGCCGGAGCCTCGCCGAGGCGGGGAAAGGCGTGCTCGGCACCCGGAGGGATGACGAGCCGGTTGAGCGCCTTGCCCTTCCCCGGGCTCACGCCGAACTGCTCGTAGATCTCGCACTCTTCGACGAAGGCGGCGGGTGTCACCTCCGAGAGCGGCGGGTAGCCGGTGCCCCGGGCAGGCCACCTGGCGACCCGGTACTCGTGCTCGGCGTCGAGTGCCCACACCAGCCGGATCACGAGCTGGCCGTCCTCGACGGAGCCGAAGAAGTCGGCGAAGCGCACGCCCGGCGTCTGCGCCATGGCGCAGACGTGCGACTCGACGTCCACGCTGACGAGGAGCAGGTCGGAGGTGCCGGTCATCGGTGCTCTGCCCTCGCTGCCGTGCTGCTGCTCACGAGACCGCCCGGATGGCCTGGAGCAGAAGGTCGTGCAGACTGCCGGGGATCCACAGCCCGATCAGGGCCAGCGCCCCGAGCCCGCCCACCAGCGGCACCGATGCCACCAGGCGCTGAGGCCAGCCCCGATATGGCTGGTGCACCTCTGCCGCCGGGCGCTCGCCGGACACCATGCCGATGGTGCCGTTGAGCAAGGAGATGAACCCGATCACGAGCAGCAGGAGGAGCAGGGCGGGCAGGAACGGGCCGACGTTTGCGAAGCCGGCTCTCACGATCGTCAGCTCGCTCAGGAAGATCCCGAACGGTGGCGAGCCAGCCACGCCCAGCGATGCGAGCAGGAGCACCCCGCCGGCGAATGGCAGGGTAGTGAGCACGCCGCGCACCTGGGAGACCTCCCGCGTGCGGTAGCCGAGCACGAGGTGGCCGCTCGAGAGGAACAGCACGGCCTTGCCCAGCGCGTGGGTCAGGACCTGCAGCAGCGCCCCGTAGAGCCCGAGGACCCCGCCGAACCCCAGGGCAACGGCGATGATGCCCATGTGCTCGACCGAGGAGTAGGCGAACATGCGCTTGTAGTTCCTTGCGTTGACGAGGAACACCACGCCGATGAAGACCGAGAGGAACCCGAAGAACAGCAACACGGTGTCGGGGAAGCTCGCACCGAGGGCTGGGATGGCGATCGCCCGGAAGCGGATGATGGCGTACATTCCCGTGTTGAGCAGCGCCGCCGACAGCATCGCGCTGGCCGGGCTGGGTGCCTCGGAGTGGGCGTCGGGCAGCCATGTCTGCATGGGTGCCAAGCCGGTCTTGGTGCCGTAGCCGACCACCGCGAGCAAGAACGCCAGGCGCATGCTCGCAGGCGTGAGCCCGTGGCCGTGCGCCAGGAGGTAGTACCAGGTGAGTCGCTGTACGGAGGTCAGGTGGACCCCGCTCGCGGCGAAGAAGAGGAACAGGGTCGCGACGAGCGCGATGGTGACCCCGAAGGAGCTGATGATCACGTACTTCCAGGCAGCTTCGAGCGACCGGGGCTTGCCTTCGAGGCCCACCAACACGACGCTCGCCAGCGTGCTCGTCTCGATGAGGACCCATAGCAGTCCCAAGTTGCCGGTCATGAACACGGCCAGCATCCCCGAGGCGAACACCGAGAAGAAGCCAAAGTACAGGCGGACCTGGAAGCCGCTCAGCTCACCCCTCGCTTCTTCTGCCGCCAGGTACGCGGCGGAGCCGAAGCTCGCCAGCACGACGATGAAGGACACCACGACGGTGAAGTACGCCCCCATGGCGTCCACGTAGAGGAAGCCGCTCCACGCCTCGACATGGTGAAGGCCACCGATGCGGGCGGCCAGGACGACGGCAGCGGCGAACGAGCCGACCCCGCCGACGATGGCGGCCGACCCCGCCGCTCGGGCGCGCCTCCCGGCCAGCGCCGTTAGCCCGCCGAGCAGCGGCAGCACGACGACGAGCACGATGTCGGCGATCACCGGTGTCCCACCCTCCGCCGGGCCGTCGGCCGTGGCGCCCCTGGAGGTCGCGTCATCCCCGTAGCTCACGCAGCTCGGCGGCGGTGGCTTCCGCCAGCTGGCGGGTGATGCCCGAGACGTACACGACCATGATGAGCACCGCAGCCACGAGGTCGAGGAAGACCCCTGCCTCGACGATGAAGGGGAAGGTCGATGCCAAGGTGATCGCTCCGAGGAACACGCCGTTCTCGGTGATGAGCCAGCCGATGAGCTGCGCGATCGTGTGCCGTCGCACCACCATGCAGAGGGCGCCGATGAGCACGAGCGCAGTGGAGAGCGGGACGGCCGAGGACGAGATCGCGCCGTGGGGGAGGTCCTGGGGCTGGATCACGAGGAAGGAGAACCCGGTCAGCACGGCGCCGATCATCAACGACGTCGACAGGCCCGTCGACACCGCGACGTCGCGGCGCAGGTCCAGGCGCTGGAGCAGGAGCCGGCGCGCGGCGATGGGAATGGCGATGCCTTTGATCATCAAGGTGATCGCCGCCAGCGCCCAAAGCTCCCCGCTGTCGTAGTGGTAGGCGACGACCGCGGCGGCGAACGACAGCGCGATCGACTGGAACCCGTAGTAGACGACGTAGCGGTTGAAGAGCTTCGAGCCGAGGCACGCGAACGCCGCCAGCAGCATGAGCACCGAGCTCAAGGTGACGAGCGTGCCGGCCAGCGAGCTCGACGAGAGGCTCTGGACCACGCCCAGCACCGTCGGCGAGACGAGCGAGCCCATCACACGCTCACGATGTAGGAGCTCACGACACCGATGAGCGCGATCAGGAACGCCGCCCCGACGAACTCGGCGATGCGGAAGAAGCGCAGCTTCGCGAACGAGGTGTCGATGACGATGACGACGAACGCGCAGATCGCCAGCTTGCCCAAGAGCACGGGGATGGCCAGGAGGCCGCCAGCGAGGCTCTCGGCGCTCCCGCCGAGCCCCCACGGGAGGAGGAACACGTTCATGAAGATCGACGACATGAGGAAGAACTTCATCCACGAGCCCCATCGCATGAGCGCGTAGTGCCGGCCCGAGTACTCGAGGACGCGTCCCTCTTCGATCATGGATATCTCGGTGCTGACCCCGGGGCTCTCGATCGGCATGCGGCCGTTCTCCACCAGCACGATCATGAAGAACGCCAGCGTCCCGAGGAGGTGGGCGGGCAGCACCAGCGCGTACGGCGAGGCCCTCACGGCGTGGTTCATGAGGTAGGGGTTGTCCGAGGCGGAGAGGACGCCGACCGTGAAGAACACGAGGATGAGCGCCGGCTCGACCAGGCTGCCGATCCACGACGCCCGGCTCGCCCCGAGGCCCCCGTACGGGCTGGCGGTGTCCATCGCCGCCAGCGTGGTCGAGAACGACGCCAGCGTGAGCACGAACGCTCCCCCGATGAGGTCGGCCAGAAAGGCCAGGGGCAGCGGCACCGAGGTGATGATCGGCACGATCGCTGACACTGTGATGTAGCAGGCAAAGACGACGAACGGGGCGCCGCGGTAGACCCATGACGCCTGGTCGCTGATCGTCGAACCCTTGCGGAGGAGCTTGGCCAGGTCGAAGTAGGGCTGGAGGACGCTCGGGCCTCGTCGGGAGGTTACGACGGCTTCGGCCTTCGTGATCACCCCGACGTACAGCGGCGCGAACACTATGACGACGAGGCTCTGGAGCACCTGGAGGACTACTGGCACTGCGACACCGCTGCGCACGATCCAGCCTCCTTCGATCCGGCATCCTTGGTCGTCACTGTCCAGACGTCAGATAGAAGCCATCAGCAGTCCCCAACTGCCCTGCATGACGCGGGCCTCATCGCGTACCCCGATAGTAGCACGACGCCTGGCTCGCGGTAGGGAGCGCCGCTTCGCCGCGGCAGGTGGTAGATCTGCGGCACCAGGCAGAACCACTCTGCCTGGTGCGCACCCGGCGCCCTCGTCGTCTGGGGCGTTGATGGCGCTCAGGTGCAACAGAACGGTGCTCCTATGGCTGCCCCGGCGTGCTGCATCCGCATAGCCTTACGGGGGAACGCGCGGTGCTTGCCACCGGTAAGTACCGTTACCAGGTTCGAGAGCCCTGGCGCGGTCTAGATTGCACTCCATGAGAGTGCTGTCATCGGATCCGAAGTCCCGGGTGGTGTCCCTGCTGGAGGAGGTATGGGGATCGCTCGCCGACCTGGGGGAGACCCTGGTAGACGCAGATTGGGGGCGTTCCACGGACTGCCCGGGCTGGGAAGTTAAGGACAACTACTCCCATGTGATCGGCACAGAGCGGATGCTCATGGGCGAGAGCGCGCCGGCGGCTGCAGAGCCCTACGGGGCTCATGTGAAGAACCCTATCGGGGCGGCGAACGAAGCCTGGATCGCAGCCAGGCGCGGTGCGAGCGGACCAGACATCCTGGTGGAGCTCAGGGAGGTCACCTCGGAGCGCCTCGAGATGCTTCGTGGAATGACGGCTGATGATCTGGCCAGGGTCGGCTGGAGCCCCATTGGCCAGGTTCCCTACTTCACCTTCATGGAGGTCAGGGCGTTCGACTGCTGGGCTCACGAGCAGGACGTGCGCAGGGCTACGTGCCGCCCGGGCCACTTGAACGGCCCGGTGGCGGAGCTGTCGGTGGATCGCGTGATCGACGCTATGCCATACGTGCTCGGCAAGCTCGTGGCGCCACCCGACGGCACGTCAGTGACCTGGGAGGTGACAGGTCCGGTGGTTCGCGAGGTAACTGCTGTCGTCGAGGACGGGCGCGCTCACCTGCTTCTCCGGCCCGGAGAAGCGCCGGTTGCCACCTCGCCTCCGGTAGGACGCTCGCCGTCCCAGGTGGAGGCTGCTGCGAGGATCACCTGTGACACCGAGGTGTTCTGCTGCCTGGGCCTCGGAAGGGGTGAGCCCCTCGGATACCTGGAAGCGGGGCGTGTGCATATAACCGGTGACGAGGAGCTGGGCAGGCGCGTCGTCACCTCCATGGGATTCATGATCTGAACGTCGAGCTGCTCTTCACGCTGGCAGCGTTTCCTCTCGGTCGCGCCAGGGCCGATCGGTCGCGCCAGGGCCGATCTCGGCAGCGCAGCTCAGTGCAACCCAGCTACCACGGCCAGCAGGGCTATGGCGACGAGCAGCATGGCTGCCAGGTAGGAGGCCAGGTTGCCCGACTGCAGCCTGCTCGCCCAGCGCGCCAGCCAGCCGAGTGACCTGAGGGCGGGCCGGTAGCCGAATGTCTCGGTCACGTCCTCCACGGCTGAGGCGTAGGAAGCTCTCGTTGCCGTAGCTTCGTCGCTTGCGGTGCTGCTTGCCAGGGTGGACGGCGTCAGGCTGCGGCGGGTTCTCAGCACGTTCGCCAGAACGTTCCGAAGAACGCCCGTGAAACCAGTCGAGGAGTACCGGGTGGACAGCTCCACTGGATCGCTTGCCGAGCGCCAGGCGGGGACCCTGCGAACCCGCAGGACACGGCCCCCCGAGAGGACCCACGTGAGAAGGGCTACGCCGGCGAACCCCACGACGAGAGCCAGGGCGAACCAGGACGGCGAGAGGATCGAGAAGCCCGCGTAGACGGGATGGAGCACCCAGGGGCTTGCCAGGGCAAGGCGCGTCGAAGATCTCGGTGTAACAGGTGAAAGGGCATCCGCGAGGAAACGTATCTCCCAGGGACTTACAACGGCCATGCCGACCAGGCCAACCAGGAGCCCGGCAGATGCTCCAGCACGGACCTGGCGGTCACGACGCCTTCTCCCGGCAACCGTGGCGAGCTCAGCCCCGGGGCGCCGGCGTCCGAGAAGGGTCAGCCCGAGGAGGCGAGTGAACGTGAACGCTGCCAGCCCTGCCGTTAGTGCCACGAGGGCACCTCCCACGGCCATGGCCAGGTGTATGGCCAAGCCGTGGACACGGAACTGCTGGAGGAATGCCTCGAGTATGAACCACTCCGAGACGAAGCCTATGGTAGGCGGCAGGCCTGCCATGGCGAAGCCTCCTACGAGCATGGCAGTCGTGCTCGCAGGAGCCACATGGATGGCCCCGGTGATCTTGTCCAGAGAGGTAGTGCCGTAGTCGCGCTCTATCGCATCGGTGCCGAGGTAGAGGGCGGACTTCGCTATGGCGTGCGTGACGACCTGGAGGGTCGCGGCCAGCAGGCCAACCGTTACGAGCAGGGGTTGGTGGTAGGACGCTCCCACGAGAGCGAGACCGTATGCCGCTGTGATGAGCCCGGCATTCTCCACGCTCGAGTACGCCACGAGGCGCGCAAGGTCGCGCTGGGCTGCGGCCTGCAGCATGCCCGTGATAGCGCCGATGCCACCCAGCACCACGACCAGGCCGGCGATCCAATGAGCTGGGGGCCCCAGCAGGGAGAAGGATCTCCACATGCCATAGAAGCCCGCATTTACGGCAACACCGGCCATGAGTGCCCTGGCTGAGCGAGGTGCAGCCGCGTAGCCCCTGTGCATCCAGACGTGGAAGGGGACCAGGCCGATCTTCGCGCCGAAGCCGGCGATCAGTAGCACCCATGCCACATCTCGCAGGGTGCCACCGGGCACGCTGTGCCAGGCGGCCAAGGCGAAGTGGTGGGTCGACGCATCGAGAAGGAGGAAACCGATCAGGAGGGCGGCACCACTTGCCTTGCCCAGGCTCACAGTTGCCCACCCGGCCGCGATGCTCCCAGTCTGGTTGCGATCCATGCTGGAAAGGGCAAAGAAGGCGAGGGTCAGCAGCTCCCATCCGAAGAGGAAGCTGAACGTGTCGCCCGAAGTGATCACGACTCCCAGGCTGAATACGACCAGGGCAGACGATAGAGCGAGCATTCTCGGCTGCCTGGGTCCAGCCGCGGTGACCGCGAGCAGCACTGTGGCGAGGGTGCCGCACAGCGCGAGGAACCCCCCGCTCAGGTGGTCCACCAGGAGAAGCGTGTGGCCGAAGGCGAGTAGGTAGCCGAGGTGCAGTGCGGGGGGGTGGGCTTCCTCCCCATGACGCAGCGCAGCCAGGAAGCCACAGGAAGCCAGCAGTCCAGCGCCTCCCGAGGCTGTCCAGAGGCTCGCCCTGGACCAGAGGCCACCGCTTCGCGCGATCGCGAGGACGGCCATGGCCAGGAGCTCTGCGCAGAGCCCGGCTGCGAGGAGCGAGGTGATCATCGGCTGGCTCCCCTGTCCACCGTAGCGTTATCGGGTCCCGTCGCCTGTCCGGGCGACAGCCTGCCCATTGCAAGCAGCAGACCATGTAATATCGCGAAGGGACTGGGTGGGGAACCGGGAACCACTATATCTGGGATAGGCGAGTGATGGCCGGGGACGGCTTCTGCGAGGGGCTTGAAGCCATGCCCGGGGGCAACCATGCCGCCGCTCAACGCATCGACCCCGACGGCCACCACGACGACGGGGCGGGCCATGGCCTCCAGGGTGCGTGCGAGGGGGCCTGCCATACCGGGCGCACCCATCCCGGTGACGAGGGCTATGTCAGCGTGCCTCGGGCTGGCAGTGAAGAAGATCCCGAGGCGGTTCACGTCGTAGACGGGGTTCGTGAGCGCTGCTATCTCCCACTCCTCTGAGCCGTCGGAGCCCAGGTCTATGTGGCGGATGTGGATGGATCGACGCAGTGCCCGAGCTCGCCTGCCAAGCGACTGGCGCAGGAGCTCGACGTCCTCGGAGATATCCGGCGGCGAAGGGGAGATGAGGGCTCGGCTGGAGAGGGTGGCGCTCTCCGTATCGGGACTGGAGGCGAATACATGCGGATCGGCTTTCACGCAGCGGAGGCAGCATATGCAGCGCCCCTGGTCGAGCTGGACGCGCCCCTTGCTCTCCTGTATCGCCCGCGTCGGGCACAGCTCGGTAGCTGGCGGAGTGGCCGTAGAGGGTTCGCCGTTCGCGCGGACGACTACGGTCGCAGCGAAGTGCTCTCCGTAGCCGTCCGGCTTTCGTGGATAGGGTGTCGTTACGATACCGTGCCTGAGCCCGCGGCCGAGCCAGCCCATCAGCGTGCAGCTCCTGCTATGGAGCAGCCGAAGCTGGCCTCGATGAAGGCGAAGTCGGTAAGTATGTCCCCCTGGAAGGTGGATGGGAACAGGGCGAGGTTATGGAAGGATGCCGAGCGCGCCACGACATGGCTCAGGTGGCCGTCCGCTCCGGTCTCCACGAGATAGAAGACCTCTCCCTGGGGGGCCTCTGCCCATCCTGCAGCGATGCTGCCTGCCGGTGGTATGGGGCGCTCCACCTGCGCGGCCTCAGCCTCGCTGATCGCCGGCAGGTCCGTGAGCCGGGCGAGTGCGCCTTCCAGCAGCCTGAAGGACTCCGATATCTCCCGCGCCCGCACCGCCATGCGCGAGAGAGCATCGCCCTGGTCCGCTGCCGCCACGGCGTCGCCGCTGGAAGGAGTGCCCGCCAGCGCGCCGCCGTTGGAACGGCTGCCCGCCAGGGTGTCGCCGCTCGAAGGAGTGCCAGAGCCATGCCCAGGATGAGCCATTGACGGCCCATATGCCCCGTAGGGGCGGGTGCGCCGCACGTCGTCTCCCGCCCCTGAGGCTCTTCCTACAGGACCCAGCGCGCCGGCTGCCAGAGCCAGCCCGCTGTCCAGAGGCCCGGTAGAGCGGAGCCGGTCGACCATCGAGGGGGTCTTGAAGAAGGCTTCGAGGTCATCGAGCGTTGGCTTCCAGGCATCCGCCAGCTCGCGCCGGATGCTGCCCGGTATATGGAAGTATCCAGGGCTGCCGATCGCTACGCCGTTGCGGCCGAAACGGCTGGAGCAGAGCTCGGCCATCAGCCGCATGGTCTGTTCCTTGTGGTGGGAAAAGCGCGCGACAGCCACCGCCAGCCCTGCTGCCTCGGCTGCACGCGTGAAGCTGTCCAGGTGGTTGGAGATACGCTCCAGCTCTGCCAGGACGAGCCTTGTAAGGTCCGTTCCCGGGGTGCTCTCGATGCCGCATAGGCGCTCTACCGCCTGGGCGTACGCTATGGCGTGAGCCACGGAAGCCACGCCCTCCACGCGCTCGGCGAGAAGAAGGCCTTTCCCAAGATCGAGACCGGTGAACCGGCGCTCGATGCCCCTGTGCTTGTGGTGAAGAAGGATGCGCACGTGCAAGATCTCCTCGCCAGGGGTCTCCACGAGGTATGCGCCTGATTCGAAGATCCCGGACCGCACCGGGCCGTAGGGAATCATGAATACCCCCTCACCCGATGTGCGGTGCGGAAGGGCAACGCCAGCCTCCGCTTTCCAGAGCGGCAGCAGGTTCGGGTGTCCTTCGGGCATGATCCCTGTGGAGTCATACAGGGCCCGCTCGTACCAGGACGCGACCCTGAAGACCGGCGTTATAGAGGGGTAGGCGAGGCGCCCGTTACGGAGCTCCGCTTCGAGCACGACCAACTTGCCTCCTGGATCACTGCCCGCGGGGCTGGAGCCTGACCTCTCCAGGGTCAGGAGCACCCGAGCCCGGTCGCTGTCCAGGCGCCATCCGCTGAGGTCCACCAGGCGCGCACCGGCCTGGGAAAGGGCATCTGCCGCCTCGGGCAGCTCTTCCGGAGCGATCTGCACGCACTTCCCGGTGCCGAGAACATGGCGGCCTGCAGCGGTCGCTATCTTCTCCGGGACGAGCTGCTCGCCACCTGCCTGGGAAGGCTTGAATGTCACCTCCGGCCTCCCAGGTTCGCGGCCGCCCTGGCGAGCAGGTGACTTACCATCGCAGGCGGATGCACACCGAGAACCACCAGCACGAGCAGGCTTGCGAGCAGGGCGGCGAGCATCCACCAGCTCGGCTCGCCCCGCAGGAGCCCGCCCGAGCCCGGCCCTACCGCGCCCGAGCCCGCGCCTTGCCTGGTCCCTCCGGCAGCACCAGGCGGGCCGGCGCCCTCTCCGGTGAAAGGCTGAGCCATCGCACCCGTAGTGGGAGCGATCGCGCTTCGCACGATTGCCAGGGTCAGCCCCAGGAACGCCACGCTGGCGAGCGCTACGAGCACGACGGCCGCGGCGTCCTCACCTGAGCGCAGGCCACCTGCCACGATGGACATCTCTGAGCGGAAGATGGCGAATGGGGGGAAGCCTCCAAGGGCAAGGAGCGCGAGCACGAAGGCCGGGCCGCTCCACGGCAGCAATGTAAGGCCACCCGCCATCTTGGCCAGGTCCTTCGTCCCGTACTTGCGCATGAAGGAGCCGGCGCCGAAGAAGGCCCCACTCTTCGCTGCTCCGTGGGCGATCACCTGGAGGAGGACTCCGGCCAGGGCCAGCGGTGAAGCGAAGCTCGCCCCGATCACTATTATCCCCATCTGCTCGATACTGGAATAGGCGAGGAGGCGCTTTATGTCGCGGCTCACGAGCACTACGACAGCAGCAAAGGCCAGGGATGCCACGCCGAAAGCCAGAAGCACGTCATGGACGAACCAGGCGCCTCCGGCGGGACGTGTGATCTGGGCGAAGCGGAACACGACGTACAGGCTCGTGGCAAGGAGGGCGCCTGAGAGCAGAGCCGATACCGATGTGGGCGCTTCCGAGTGAGCGTCGGGCAACCACCAGTGGAGAGGGACGAGTCCGATCTTCGTTCCGAACCCGAAAACTGCGAGCACGAAGGCGATCTGAATGGTCTCGGGAGAGAAGCGATCGGCGTGCGACAGCAGGGCTCCTATAGGTAGCAGGCCGTCGTGCACTCCGGCGAAACTGGCTGCGTGGTAGCAGAACAGTATCGCGACCAGGCCCACTCCCAGCCCCATCTCCGCAAGGAGCAGGTATTTCCAGGCTGCCTCCAGGGCACGGTCGTTCCTCTCGATCGCGACCAGCAGCGCCGATACCACCGTGGTCGCCTCGATGGCGATCCATACGAACGCCAGGCTGGAGAGCACGGGAACGAGTATGAGCGCCCAGGCGAAGAGGTGATATCCGCAGAAGTACCGGCGATCGTAGCGTCTCATCTCCTCCCGGTCATCTCTCCTGGGGACGTACCCGACCGAATGGACGATGCCCAGCAGGTAGACGAGGGCGCTTGTTCCCGCGAAGATCTCCGAGAGCGGGCCCAGCCTGAGCAGGGCGCCGGCATGGACGACGTGGCCCGCAGACGCGGAGGGCAGGAGCGCCATGACCAGCCCGAAAGTCGAAGCGGCCGCGGCGATGGACACGACCCTCTGGAGCCGCCGACCAGCTAGATAGCAGATGGCCCCGGCCACCAGAGGAATCACCGACACTGCGATCAGCACGCTGGTCATCCGCGCAGCCTCCTCAGCACATCGGTAGACAGAGTGTCGTTCGCGACGTGGTGCACTCGTATGAGGATCCCGAAAGTCGCTATGACGACGAGGACGTCAAGCAGGAACGCGAGTTCGACCAGCAGTGGCACGGAGCTTGCCAGGACGAGGCTCGCCAATGACGCAGCGTTGTCGAGGGACAGAAAACCTATAGCCTGAGAGGATACATCAGTGCGAAGCAGCGTGACGAGGAAGGCGAGCAGCAGGAGCGCCATGGCGGCGTCCAGCGCGCCGTTGCCGGCGGCGGTACGGGCCAGGTGGAAGCTTGCCGAGAGCGCGAACCCTACGCCGGCTACCACTATCCCGGCGAGCATCGCGCTGGCGGGCCGGAGGCGAATGCTGTGGGCGACGTCCACCCATCGGGCTCTTGTCAGCCGGTGGATAACAGGCGGGACTATGGCTACCTTCAGCAGTATCGTAAGGGCAGCCAAGCCGTAGAGCGCTCCGATGTTGCTGGTGGCTCCCACGACGACCATAGCGGCGGCGAGCATGGTGGACTGCGTGGCGAAGGTGAGGACCTGGGAGCGCAGCATGGGAGAGCGAAGCATCCAGAACTGGGCGAGAAGCATGGCCATGGCGAGCACGACCAGAAGGTCCGCGTGGATGCTGATGTGTGGTGCCGCAGGGGCCAGGATGCCCTGGCGCGTAAGCGGTGGAACCAGCGCAGGGCGTGGGCTGGGACTGGCTGCGGGCATCACAGGTTCCCCACGAAATAGACAGCGAACAGCGATAGAACCGCGAGCAGGAAGACGGCGCCCATGAACTCGGTTATCTTGAACAGTCGCAGCTTCGCGAAGGCATTGTCGATGAGGGCAAATAGGATCCCGACCAGACTGGCCTTGCCAAGGAGGGCGAGGATCGCGAGCAGCACCGCCCCTGAACCGTGCCCAGAGGCGAGTCCCCACGGCGCCACGAAGACATCGAGGAATATCGTATAGAGGATCATTTGCTTCATCATCGAGCCCCACTTGAAAAGGGCGAGGGTGGGCCCGCTGTGCTCGAACAGGCGGGCCTCGTCTATCATCCCGAACTCGAGCGTGCCGGTATGGGTCTCGACCGGGATCCTCCCGGTATCAGCGAGCACCACGAGGAAGAAGGCGATGGCGGCGAGGACGTGAGCTGGCTCGAGTATCGCGCTTCCGCTCGACCTGACCGCAGAAGCCATGGCGTAGGGGAGGTCGGTGCCGGTGAGTATGCCTACCGTGAACAGCACGAAGAGGAAGGCAGGCTCTATCAGGGCATGAAAGGTCGTGCCGCGGCTGGCACCGAGCTGGGCGTAGGGGTCGCCGGACTCGGTCGCTGCCAGGGAGGTCAGGAAGCTGGCCAGGCCGAGGATGAGCCCGCCGGCGAGAATGTCGCCTATGTAGCCGAGGGGGAGGGGAAAGGTCGTGAGCACCGGGATCAGCATGGGGACGATGCAGTAGCAGGCAAGCGCTATCACCGGCGCCACGAAGAAGAGCACCCCTGCTCCCTCCGGGGCGAGAGTTTCCTTCGCGAAGAGCTTGAAGAGGTCGTAGTAGGGCTGGAGCACCCGGACACCAGAGCGTCCTTGGATGCGCGCCTCTACCTTCGCTATGAAGCCGCTCAGGAGGGGCGCGGCCAGCGCGATGGTAGCTACCTGCAGGGCCTGTATCGCTGCGTCTGGGAGCATCTCCTGGCTCGTCTACCTCTCTCGCTCGTGACGTTCCGTCGCGATTGGTTCAGGTAGAGGCCATCAGCCCATTCGGTGCCTGCCGGGCGCTTCGGTAAGCCGAGCGCTTCGGTAAGCCAGGCAGTCCTCCTGGGCGAGCTCCCGGAGCCTCATCCGGGTAGGCACTGGGTGCCGCTTCGCAGCGATCCTAGCCAGACGGGCAGGGGAGCGCAACGGGAGCGGGGTGCCCGGTCGCGGAGCCGAGCACCGGTAGGTCGCGGAGCCGAGCACCGGTAGACTTCCCGCTACGGTGATCAAGACCATGCGAACGACGACGGCCCCAGACGAGGGCAACCGCATCCGCCTGTCGGTGGAGGTGGACGAGGCCGAGGTGAACGAGGCCGTTCAGGCCACCCAGCGCCGCCTCACCAGGAGCGTGAAGATCCCGGGGTTCAGGCCCGGCCGGGTCCCTATCCCGGTGCTGGAGGCGCACATGGGAGGACCTGGCTCCCTGAGACGTGAGGCCGTGAGGGACATGCTTCCTGATCTCTACGCCCAGGCTGTGGCCGAGGCTGATCTCGATCCCATAGCGGCTCCGGAGATAGACGTGAAGTCGGGAGAGAGCGGTGGACCCCTGGCGTTCCAGGCAGTCGTGGAGGTGCGCCCGGTGGCGTCGGTTCCCGGCTACCAGGGTCTGGTGGTTACAGTGCCCTCGCCGGTGGTGGGCGAGGAGGCCCTGGAGAAAGAGATAGACGGGCTCAGGGCCCAGTACGGTGAGCTTGCCACTGTTGGTCGCCGGGCAAGAGAGGGTGACCACGTCACGATCGACATCCATGCCCACAGGAATACCGAGGTGGTCGATGCGCTTACCCAGAGCGATCTCGTCTACGAGGTCGGCTCCGCATCGGTGGCACCGGGCCTCGACGAGGAGCTTCTTGGCAAGCAGGCAGGCGATGTCCTCCAGTTCAACGTGACTCTCGGGGCTCCTCTGGCTGGAACGTCGCCACAGGAGACCGGAGATCCTGCCACGGGGCAGGGTGAAGCGGGGCAGGGTGATCCAGCGTCCTCGGGCGAGGTGAGCGGCGAGGTGACCCTGCGCGTCCTGGTAAAAGAGGTGCGCGAGCTGGTCCTGCCCGACCTGGATGACGCGTGGGTGGCAGATGCCACGGAGTTCTCGACCGTCGAGGAGCTGAGGGCAGATCTTCGGGGCACGCTCGAGCGGATAGCCCGCCTCCGGGCGACGTTCGCTCTGCGTGACGGGGCCATCGAGGCTCTCTCCGGTCTGGTGGACATGGACCTGCCCGATGCGATGGTCCGCCAGGAGATGGCGGAGCGTATTCGCGAGCTCGGCCATCGACTGGAGCATCGAAACGCATCCGTGGAGGACTACCTGGCGGCGCTCGGCCAGGACGCGGCCGGTTTCGAGGCCCGGCTCCGTGAGGCAGCCGAGCGTTCTGTGCGCGCAGACCTGGCACTCAGGGCGCTCGCGGATGCCGAGAGCTTGGAGGTGACCGACGACGACATCGACGCCGAGTGTGCACGGTTGGGCGAGCAGATGGGAAGGGGGGCCAGCGAGGTTCGGCGAGAGGTAGAGCGCGCGGGGCGCCTCTCCGAGCTACGCTCGGAGTTACGGAAGTCGAAAGCGCTGGACTGGCTGGTGCGGCATGTGGAGGTGGTAGATGAGGCAGGACAGGCAGTCGACAGCGAGCGGTTGCTCGGCGAAGGCGTGCTCGGCGAAGGCGTGCCGGGCGAAGGCGTGCCGGGCGAAGGCGACAGCGATGACGGTGCCTCCTCCTCCCAGGCCGGTGGGAGCCAGGAAGATGCCGAGTCCCCTGGCGCCTCGGATGCATCGACGGGCGCCTCAGATGCCGGACCGGATGGCGCTTCAGATGCCGAGGATAGCGAGGAAGAGCTGACATGAGCCCCCGTACGTACGACTACCTGGTGCCAACAGTCATCGAGGCGAACAGCCGGGGTGAGCGAGCCTATGACCTCTATTCACGGCTGCTCCGGGAACGTATCATCTTCCTGGGTACGCCCATCGATGACACGGTGGCGAACCTGGTGTCCGCTCAGATGCTCTTCCTGGAGTCCGAAGACCAGGACAGGGCCATCCATCTCTACCTGAACTCTCCTGGCGGCGACCTCACAGCTCTTTTCGCGATCTATGATACCATGAAGTACATAAAGCCGGACGTGTCGACTTTCTGCTTTGGGCAGGCGGCATCGGCGGCCGCAGTTCTGCTGGCAGCGGGCGCGCATGGAAAGCGCTTCGCGTTGCCGCATGCCCGCATACTGCTCCATCAGCCTTGGGGGGACGTCGGGGGGCAGGCCAGTGATATAGAGATCCAGGCGAGAGAGATCCTCCGGATGCGGGATCTGCTTACCCAGATGCTGGCAGAGGATACCGGCCAGGAGGTAGAGCGCATATCGAAGGACACCGACCGGGACTTCGTCATGAGCGCCGAGGAGGCGAAGACCTACGGTATCATCGATGAAGTCATCACGACCCGGGAGGAAGAGTCGATCCAGGCAGCGGGAGCTGCCTGACAGGAGGGCGAGGGGCGGTGGCCAAGTTCGGCGAAGGCAGTGATCTGGTCAAGTGCAGCTTCTGCGGCAAGTCCCAGAAGCAGGTGAAGAAGCTGATCGCCGGGCCAGGTGTCTATATCTGCGATGAGTGCATAGACCTGTGCAATGACATCATCGAGGAGGAGCTGACCGAGTCGCACGATGTGCGTTTCGAAGAGCTTCCGAAGCCGAAGGAGATATTCGCCTTCCTGAACGACTACGTGATAGGTCAAGACTCTGCCAAGAAGATCCTGTCGGTAGCGGTCTATAACCATTACAAGCGGATACAGTCGCATCCAGCGGGTCATGATGAAGAAGTGGAGCTCGCGAAGTCGAATATCCTGCTCTTGGGTCCGACTGGATGCGGGAAGACCCTGCTGGCCCAGACGCTTGCCCGCATGTTGAACGTTCCTTTCGCCATAGCTGACGCCACTGCCCTCACAGAAGCAGGTTACGTGGGCGAGGATGTGGAGAATATCCTACTCAAGCTGATCCAGGCTGCAGACTACGATGTGAAACGAGCCGAGACGGGGATAATATACGTCGACGAGATCGACAAGATAGCCCGTAAGAGCGAGAACCCATCTATCACGCGTGATGTATCGGGTGAAGGGGTCCAGCAGGCTCTTTTGAAGATACTCGAGGGAACCGTCGCCTCGGTCCCGCCGCAGGGTGGTCGTAAGCACCCGCACCAGGAGTTCATCCAGATAGACACCACTAACGTGCTATTCATCTGCGGTGGGGCCTTCGCAGGGCTGGACAAGATCATCCAGGCTCGCATCGGCCGTGGCGGGATAGGTTTCCGTGCAGAGGTTCGCAGGGCTCACCACGAGGAGCAGAGTGAGCTCTTCACGAAGGTCCTTCCGGAGGATCTCCTGAAGTTCGGGCTCATTCCCGAGTTCATCGGTCGCCTGCCCGTCATCGGCTCGGTGGCTAGCCTCGATCAGGAGGCGCTGGTCCGTATCCTGGTGGAGCCGAAGAACGCGCTCGTGAAGCAGTACCGTCGGGTATTCGAGCTCGATGGGGTCGAGCTCGAGTTCACAGACGATGCCATAGAGGCAGTGGCCGAGCAAGCCCTGCTCAGGGGGACCGGAGCCAGAGGGCTCCGTGCCATCTTGGAGGAGATCCTGCTCGAGGTCATGTACGACATCCCGAGCCGGAGCGACGTGGGCAAATGTGTCATCGACCGTTCCGTCGTGCTCGACAGGGTGGCGCCTGCCCTGGTGCCGCTAGCCGAGACGAGCAAGCCACCCCGGCCGCGCCGAGCAGCCTCCTGAACTGGCATTCGAAGCTGCTCCTGGCAGATTCCTCCTGGCAGATCCTCCCTGGCAGATCCTTTGCGGCCACTCGATGAGCTCTGTCCTGGCTGGGCTCCCCGGCCCGCTGGAGGCTCTTTCATGACTTCTCCAACGGCTGGAGCCGCCAGCCCACCGGGGGCGCTCTGATGGACGCGAGCGTGCGCCTGGAGCTGCCAGCTTTCTTGGGGGAGTACGCCGCCAGCCCACCGGGGGCGCTCTGATGGACGCGAGCCTGCGCCTGGCCAAGGCAGTGTCGTGGCTGGACGGGCACGTGAACTTCGAGATGCTGCCTGGTGGCATAAGGCGCCCACCGAGCCTCGATCGCATGGCGGCACTCTGCCGTGTGCTGGGCAATCCGGAGTCCAGCTTCCCCGTCGTCCACGTGACTGGCACGAACGGGAAGGGCTCGACGGTACGCATGGCCTCCGCGCTTCTCGCGGCTCATGGCCTGGCAATAGGGACCTATACGAGTCCGCACGTGCATAGGCTGAACGAGCGTCTCGCCTACGACGGGCAGCCGATCAGCGACCTGGAGCTGGCTGAGATCCTCGAGGCTCTCATGGACCTGGAGTCGCTACTGCCCGAGCGTCCTACGTGGTTCGAGCTGGTGACGGCTGCGGCCTTTCGCTTCTTCTCGGATCGAGCTGTCGACGTGGCAGTCCTGGAAGTAGGGCTGGGGGGGACCTTCGACGCCACGAATGTAGCGCGGGCCGATGTAGCGGTTCTCACGAATGTCGATCTGGACCATACTGACGTGCTGGGCTCGACCCGGTCGGCCATCGCCAGGGATAAGTCGGGGATCGTGAAGGCAGGCTCGTCGTTCGTGTGTGGGGCGGGCGATGAGGAGGTGCATGCCGCGCTGGTGCCTGCCTGCGAGCGTGCAGGCGACACCTGGATGATCGGCAGGGACTACGGGGTCGAGCGAGCCCTGCTCGCCCATGGCGGCAGGCTCGTGGACATCTTCACCCGCCAAGCGCGCTACGAGGGCTGCTACGTCAGCTTGCTCGGTGCCCACCAGGCCATGAACGCGGCCACAGCCGTCGCGGCAGTGGAGGCCTTCTTCGGGCGACCGGGTGACGACGACCTGGTGAGAGATGTGCTCGGCCAGGTGAGAGTGCCCGGGCGCATGGAGATCCTGGGGCGGGACCCGCTTCTGGTGGTAGACGGTGCCCATAACCCAGCCGGGATGCGAGCGCTGGGCGAGGCCCTGGAGTCAGACCTGGCGGTGCCTGTGCCCCGCGTCTCGCTTGTACCGGCCACTGGAGCCGATGGCGCTGTGCGAGCCGAGAGCGTTAGGGCGGGCGCTCCAGAGGAGGCTGTTCCAGAGGAGGCTGTTCCAGAGGAGGCCGGCCCAGCGCAGGCCGGGATAGAGGAGGCCGTTCCAGAGGAGGCCGTTCCAGAGGAGGCCGGGATAGTTCTGGTGGTCGGAATGCTACGCGGGAGGGACCCAGCCGCCCTGCTGGAGGCTTTGGCCGGGGCGCTCCGGCCGGGACGGCTGCGTGCGGTCGTGGCCTGTGCCCCGGCCTCGCCGCGGGCTCGATCCTCCGATGACGTGGCGGCAGCAGCAGGGGTTCTGGGCGTCCCGGTCCACCAGGTGGACAGTGCAGACGAGGCTCTCGCCCTGGCTCGCTCCCTGGCCGGATCCAGCGATGTGACCTCCCCGGTGCGCCCGGTGCCCCCGGTGCCGGGCATCGTAGTAGCCGCGGGATCTCTCTACCTGGTTGCCGAGGTCCGGGAGCTGGCCCTGGGTATTGGCTGACTGCCGGCAGCCTGCGCAGAAGTGGCCCGCGCTGCCCTGCGCGGAGCCAAGCCCGACGGCAGGCAGGCCCGCCCGGGCACTCCCTGCCCTGCGCGGAGCCAAGCCCGACGGCAGGCCCGCCCGCCCGGGCACTCCCTGCCATCTGGATCAGAGGATGGTCCTGGTGTAGGGTTTCGCTCCGTGAGTGAAGCAGGCGCTGCGTTCTACGGCAGGATCGGGCCACCAGGTGGTCCTGGTGTAGGGTCACGCTCCATGAGTGAAGCAGGAGAGTCCACTCGTACCCTGGTGATAGTAAAGCCGGACGGGGTAGAGCGGGGTCTTGTCGGCGAGATCCTGGGGCGTTTCGAGAGGAGGGGCCTGAAGCTGGTCGCAGCTGAGCTGCGCTCTATAGGTCCTGATCTTGCGGCACGCCACTACGAAGAGCATCGCGACAAGCCCTTCTACCAGGACCTCGTGGGTTTCATCACGAGATCTCCGGCGCTCGTCGCCGTTCTGGAGGGTCCACCTGCGACCTGGAAGGTAGTGAGGGACATGATGGGGGCCACCGACCCCAGGTCGGCTTCCCCCGGGACGATCCGCGGTGACCTGGGGCTGGAGATGACGGAGAACCTGGTCCATGGCTCTGATTCCGCCGAGTCAGCCTCCAGGGAGATAGCTCTCTTCTTCCCGGGCCTGGGAGCTTCCTGACACGAGCCCGAGAGCGAGGGGAGCTTACTGACACCAGCCCGACAGCGAGGGGAGCGCCCGTAGCCGCCCTTGCCCGTGGGCCCGGGACCTTGCATTGACCGGTCATGCCATAAGAATCGGGGAGCGCCCGTAGCCGCCCTTGCCCGTAGGCCCGGAGGGATGTATCCTGGCGATGGCCCCCGTGGCGCCCGGAAGCAGCGCTGGTTTCGTGGGCTACCCGCGACAGAGCCTGTGGCGGGGCTCGAACCGGCCTCGATTTCCCTATGACATCCCAGCTATAAGGAGCCTGAGCACGATGGCAATGTCCGATTCCTCTTCGTTCTCTTTCCTAGGTCGTGACCTGGCGGTCGATCTCGGAACGGCCAACACCCTTGTCTACGTCCGCGGGCGAGGAATAGTTCTGAACGAGCCATCGGTGGTCGCAGTGAACATGAAGGATGGGCGTCCCCTGGCCGTAGGGGCCGAGGCGAAGCGCATGATAGGGCGTACGCCTAGTCACATCCAGGCCATACGGCCGCTGAAGGACGGGGTGATCGCCGACTTCGAGATCTGCGAGAAGATGCTGAGATACTTCATCCACCGGGTGCATCCCCATCGTTTCTCGAAGCCGAGGATGGTCATATGCGTGCCCTCCGGGATTACCGGGGTCGAGCAGCGCGCGGTCCAGGAGGCGGCCGAGTATGCAGGCGCCCGGAAGCCCGCCTACATAATAGAGGAGCCTATGGCCGCCGCGATAGGAGCCGGTCTGCCGATCCACGAGCCAACGGGGAACATGGTGGTGGACATAGGAGGGGGCACCACGGAGGTCGCCGTCATATCCCTAGGTGGCATAGTCACCAGCCAGTCCATCCGGATCGGAGGTGACGAGCTGGACGAGTCCATAATGTCGTATATTAAGAAGGAGTACAGCCTGGCTCTGGGTGAGCGCACTGCAGAGGAGATAAAGATCGCTCTCGGGTCTGCCTCGACACTCGAGGAGGAGCTGCACGCGGAGATCCGTGGTCGTGACCTCGTGACCGGCCTGCCGAAGACGGTGGTGGTAACCACGGAGGAGATTCGCAAGGCAATAGAAGAGCCCGTGAACGCGGTCGTGGATGCGGTGAAGGTGACGCTCGACCGCACCCCGCCGGAGCTGGCTGCGGACATCATGGAGCAGGGAGTCGTGCTTGCAGGTGGTGGCGCGCTTCTCCATGGCCTCGACCGCAGGCTCCAGGCCGAGACGGGTATGCCTATCGTAGTGGCCCCTGACCCTCTGAACTGCGTGGCCTTGGGGAGCGGGCAGTGCCTGGAAGAGTTCGAGGCGCTGAAGCAGGTCCTGATCTCCGCCTCCCAGCGCTGAACGAGCTGGTGGAAGGCCGTCCGTGGCGGTCTCGCGTCGCTCGCTGAGGTCGCGCTACGCCCTCGTCCTGCTGGTGCTGGCGTCGATAACGCTGATTACCCTGGATTTCCGCGGTGATCTGCGGGGAACGATCCCGAGGCTCCAGAGTGCAGTGCGCAACGTGTTCAACCCGATCGACGCCGGCGTGGAGTCCGCCCTGCGCCCGGTGGGGAACTTCATCGAGGGTGCCGTGCGCTACGGGGCAGTTGTCCAGGAGAACAACCGCCTTCGTGCGGAGAATGGGGATCTGATACGTCGCTTCGAGGAAGCGCAGGCAGCAAGCCGCCAGGTGAGCGCTATCCTCCGCCAGGCTCACCTGCCATGGGTGGGGAGCCTTGCCACCATCCCCGCCGAGGTGGTCAGCTCGGGGCAGTCGAACTTCGAGCTTACGCTTGACATCGACAAGGGCACGGCGGATGGAGTCGCAGTGGGCATGCCTGTCGTATCTGGATCTGGACTGCTGGGTCGGGTGATAGCAGCGTCCGATCATCGCTCCACGGTTCTCCTGGTAACGGATCCGCGCAGCAGTGTCGCAGTGCGTATTGGAGCGACCGGTCCTTTGGGGCTCGCTTCGGGCGAAGGGGCAGGGAAGGCCCTGCAGGTCGGGTTCGTGGCAGGTGGCGAGCATATCTCGAAGGGGACCGAGGTGTTTACGAGCGGCATGACCGGGGCGCTCTTCCCCCCGGATCTCCCCGTTGGTACGGTGATCGCTGTGAGGAGCGCAGCGAGCGGCCTGGAGCAGCATGTGACGGTGCGCCCTTCTCCGGCAGCGGCTGCCGGGGAGGCAATGTACGTAAGCGTGATCGAGTGGGAGCCGGCTCCTTGAGCGCCCTGGGGCGCGTCCGGCTCATCATGCTCGCGGTGGTGGCTCTTGTCCTCCAGAGGACGCTGCTCGACGGATTGCGGCTCTCCGGGGCTCACCCCGATGTCATGGTGGTCCTCGTGCTGGCAATCGGCTACCTGGGCGGCCCTGAGCGTGGAGCGCTTGCCGGCTTCCTGATTGGCTTGCTGGTCGACGCTTTCCTGCCCACGCCCTTCGGGCTCACTGCCCTTACCTGGACTCTGGCCGGATACGGTGCAGGACTCGTGAAGCAGAGCGTCTTGGAGAGCTCGGGCATCACCACTGCTCTCACGGTCGTCGGGGGATCTATGGTCGCTACCGCAGGCTTCGCTGTGCTCGCAGCGCTGCTCGGCCAGCCAGACGTGCTCCACGCGCACCTGGCAGTAGTTCTGATCGTGGTCGGCGCAGGAGCGGTGGTGCTCGGGCCGGTCTGTCTCTGGGCGTGCTCGTGGGCTGGGGTCCGGGCCGCTTCGGAGAAGGAATCCCAGCCCGGTGCAGCACTCGGGGCAGCAGGTGCTGCGCGCGTCGCTAATAGGGTGAGCCGATGAGCATGGATGGATCCAGGCCCGGCTCCTCCAGGCCCGGCTCCTCCAGGTTCCCCGGCTCTTCCAGGCTCCCGGGCTCCCGCAGGCTCCCGAGCTCCTCCAGGCTCGGCTCTTCCGCCGGTGAGCGGTACCGGAGCTGGCGGAGCTCCAGGCGGCGGTGGTTCCGTTCCGGGGAGTCCCTGGGTTCCCTCTTGCAGGCTCGCCAAGGCGCCCGCAGGGCGGCGAAGCGCCAGCTGAAGCCCGATCTCAGGCCAAGGCGCGCACCTAAGGAGCTGCGTCCGAGACCACGCGTGCGCCTGCGAGTGGCTGGGGTCCTTGTTGTCGTGGCGTTCATCTCCCTGTTCGTGCGCCTCTGGTACCTGCAGGTGCTGGAGGCTCCGCACTACCGCCAGAGCGTGCTGGCGAACGTGTTGCGCACGGTACAGACGACGCCGGTACGAGGTGAGATCCTGGCAAGGGATGGCCAGGTTCTCGTCGGCAACGTGCCGAGCGAGACGGTGGCTGTCACCAGGCTGGCTGCAGACGCGAACCCGAACCTTGTAGGTCGACTCGCGACTCTTCTTGGCGTCTCCCCGGCATCGATCCGCGCCACGCTCACGGACTCGGTGTTCAGTGACTACGAGCCAATACCGGTGGCTACGGGTGTCACCACCTCTCAGGTCTTCTACCTGGAGGAGCATCCCTCGCAGTTCCAGGGCGTCACGGTCGAGACCACGCCCGAGACCACGTACCCCTATGGGAGCACGGCGGCCCAGGAGCTCGGCTACGTAGGCGAGATAAGCCCTTCTGAGCTGAAGGCCATGAAGGGGCAGGGCTACCAGCCAGGAGATCTGGTGGGACAGGCCGGGGTGGAGGGGAGCTTCCAGAGCTACCTGCGCGGCACGCCCGGCAAGGAGCAGCTCGAGGTCAACTCCCTGGGCGCCGTGGTCGGCACGCTGTCGCACAAGCCATCCAAGCCAGGGGACAACGTGGAGCTGAGCTTGGACCTGCCTCTGGAGCAGTTCGCCGCCAATGCGCTGTCGAAAGAGATCCACATCCTGAGGCATACCTATGATCCCGTGAACCACATCTATCCGGCTGCCCCGGGCGGTGCGGTCGTGGTGGAGAATCCGAACAACGGGCACATCCTCGCGATGGTCTCCTACCCCTCTTACAACCCCAGCGTCTGGGTAGGCGGCATCTCCGAGGCGAACTACCAGGCGCTGACCGCTCCCTCGGCGCACGACCCGATGGTAAATCGAGCCATACAGGGCGCCTATACGCCGGGCTCCACGTTCAAGATCGCCACGAGCACGGCAGCACTGGACGACGGCCTGATAACGCCGACCACGACCATCGACGATACGGGACTGTTCACGGTTCCGAACTGCACCGGCAAGTGCACCTTCCACAACGCCGGCTACGCTGCGCTCGGCCCGATCCAGTTCCCCCTGGCGCTCGCAGCATCCGACGACGTGTTCTTCTATACCCTCGGCTTCCGTTTCTGGATCAACCGGGCGAAGTACGGGCTGACTCCTATCCAGAACATGGCAAATCGCTACAGCTTCGGGGAGCTCACCGGGATAGACCTGCCGGGAGAGGTGACGGGCCAGGTAGACAGCCCGCAGCTTCGGGCACTCCAGCACAAGGAAAACCCCACCGCCTTCCCGAATCCCGGCTGGTATGTTGGCGACAACCTGGAGATGGCATTCGGCCAGGGCGAGACGCTGCTCACGCCGATCCAGCTTGCCACCGCCTACTCCACGTTCGCGAACGGCGGCACCCGTTACCAGCCTCAGGTGGCAGAGGCCGTGGTGAGCCCGTCAGGCAAGGTGGTGAAGCGCTTTGCCCCGAAGGTGGTAGGGCACGTCCCACTGCCCCCATCCACCTATGACGCCATGCTCACGGGGTTCGAGCAGGAGGTGCTGAATCCGCTGGGGACCGGCTACTATACCTTCCTCGGGTACCCTTACTCGCAGTTCCCCATAGCAGGTAAGACAGGTAGCGCGAGCCTGGGACCTGGCAAGGAGCCGAACTCCCTATACGTCGGCTTCGGCCCCGTGCCACACCCGAAGTACGTGGTGGCGGCCATCATAGAGCAGGGCGGCTACGGGGACGTCGGCGCCGGGCCTGTTGCCCGCAAGATCTTCGAGTACCTGATGAGCCATCCAGTCGGCCCCTCCAGGCTTCCTGGAAGGAAAGGGGCCGGCGGCTGAGCTTGCCCCGGGCGCAGATGAGCTCTTAGCCGCTCCGCAGCATCGGTGCCGCTGCCCATGCCCCGGGCGCGGGGGAGGAGCGGCTAAACTGGATGTGCCCTGATGGATTCCACCCGATACCTACCCGAGACTTCAAGAGCGGTTCCCATTCGGGTATCGGGAGCGGGTGGATCTCTCTGGCCCTCAGTCGAGCAGATGCTGTCCCGTGTCACGAAGCCGGCCCGTTACATAGGGGGCGAGAGCGGGGCGGTAAAGCCCCTGCTCGATCCCGGTGAGCTCATATGCTGGCTTCTCGTCTACCCGGACGTCTACGAGATAGGGCTTCCCAACCAGGGCCTGCAGATTCTCTACGAGATCCTGAACGAGCGCCCTGATGCCCGGGCAGAGCGTGCCTACGCGCCCTGGGTGGATATGGAGGCCGCAATGCGCGCGGCAGGCGTGCCACTGTTCTCCCTGGAGAGCCACAGGCCGGCAGCGGCTTTCGACGTGATCGCCTTCAACCTCTCGGCCGAGCTTACGTACACGAACGTCCTGAACTGCCTGGATCTGGCCGGGCTGCGTGTGCGAAGCGAGGAGCGCTCGGCTTCGGATCCGCTGGTGATCGCCGGGGGGCACGCTGCGCTGAACCCCGAGCCACTCGCTCCCTTCATAGATGCCTTCGCCATCGGCGACGGTGAGGAGCTGGCAGGGGAGTGCACAGATGTCCTGTCGTCGGCACGGGCGGGAGGAGCGAGCCGGGAGGAGCTGCTGAAGGAGCTGGCCCGGGTGCCCGGTATGTACGTTCCCTGGTGCTACAAGGTCAGCTATTCGAATGGCCGGTTGGCTGCTGTCGAGCCTCGCTTCGATGGGGTGCCGGAGCGTGTCGAGAAGCGGGCCGTGGCAGATCTGGCTGCCTGGCCCTATCCGAAGACCCAGCTCGTTCCTCTCATGGAAGTCGTCCACGACCGCTTGAACGTGGAGGTGTTTCGCGGTTGCACGAGGGGCTGTCGCTTTTGCCAGGCAGGCATGATAACGAGGCCGGTCAGGGAGCGGCCGGAGGATCAGGTCCTCGCGATGGTGAGATCAGGGCTTGCCAGAACCGGGTACGACGAGGTGGCGCTTACATCCCTGTCCAGTGCCGACTACTCCTTCATAGAGCCGGTCGTGGACGCATGCCGGACCGCTGGAGCTGGAGCCCAGCCGGTGTCAGTCAGCCTGCCGAGCCTTCGCGTCGATGCATTCACCGTGGGTCTGGCCGGGGCGCTCCAGGGGGCGCGGAGGACGGGCCTGACTTTCGCTCCCGAGGCAGGCACGTGGCGCCTGCGCCGCGTGATAAACAAGCTCATCTCGGACGAGGACCTCTACGGAGCGCTGGAGTCGGCGTTCTCTGGCGGCTGGCGTCGTGCCAAGTGCTACTTCCTCATCGGGCTGCCGACAGAGACCGACGAGGACGTGGAGTCAATCGCAGCGCTGGCCCGGCGGTGCGTAGAGCTTGGCCGCGAGCATGCCCGGTCCGTGACTGTCACGGTTTCCGTTGGCGGATTCGTGCCGAAGCCCCATACGCCCTTCCAGTGGGCTGCCCAAGCCGGCTTGCCGGAGCTGCACCAGAAGATAGCGCTGCTCAGGGACTCCACCCGGGGAGCGAGGGGCGTGAACCTCAGGTGGCATGATCCTGAGGCAACCCTGGCCGAAGGGATCGCCAGCCGTGGTGACCGTAGAGCTGGCGATGCCATAGAGGCTGTCTGGAGGGCTGGCGGCGTGTTCCAGGAATGGTCCGAGCATTTCCGTCTCGAGCGCTGGGCGAAGGGGATGGCTGCTGCCGGGCTCGATATGGGTGAAGTGGTGAACCGGGAGAGGGACCGTGATGACGTGCTCCCCTGGGATCACATCTCGGCCGGTCTGCACAAGGACTTCCTGTGGGAAGACTGGCAGGATTCCCTATCTGCCGGAGCGGTGGAGGACTGTCGCTGGACCCCGTGCTACGACTGCGGGGCATGTACGGGGCTAGGGGTCGAGCACGTCGTTGCCTCTTCCTCGCCGCCGGCCGGGGGAAGCCAGGGAACGGGGCAGGCACTGCTTCCACCTGATGCTGCTCCACCTGATGTTGCCCCACCTGAGGCTGCTGTCATCGCCGGCTCAGGTCCGGTTGGCTGCAGCCCCCGAGTGGATCCAGGTGTGCCTGTAATGTTGCGAGGCAGCAGTGCCGGCTGAGCAGCGGCTCCGCATCCGCTACGCGAAGCTCGGTCGGGTTCGCTGGATAAGTCACAGGGATACGGCCAGGGCTCTGGAGAGGGGAATGAGAGCTGCCGGGGTGCCGATGGCTGTGAGCGGCGGGTACTCACCGCGGGCTCGGATCTCCTTCGGCCTGGCTCTGCCCACCGGGGCGGAGTCGGTGGCGGAGTACGTGGATGTCCTGGTCCACCCCGACGAGGCCGATGGGCAGATGCGCGATGCCATCGAGGGAGCCGGCCATGCCCCGGGCGATCTGCTGGACAGGCTGGCCGGTGCGTTGCCAGAGGGAATAGTCCCGCTTCATGCGGAGAGGTGCCCCAGGGCTGCATCGTCTCTCCAAGAAGCGGTGCAGTCCTGTACCTGGGCTCTCATGATCGGCAATACCACCAGCTCGGGACATCGCGAGCTTGCAGACCGGATCGCTTCCTCCCCTGCCATAATGGTGAACGAGCAGCGGCATGGCAAGGCATCCGAAGAGGATGTCAAGTCGCGTATCCTGTATGTAGACGCAGGTCCCGTACCTCTGGAACCGGTGGTCCGGTGGTCGGGAACCCGGGGGGAAGGTATCCCCGGCGAAGTGGCTGGCCCTGCATGCGGTGCTTCTCCCTCGCCTGCCGCGTGGCAGGTGGGAGAGCAGGTTGCCGATACGGTGCTGGTGATCGAGGTATCAGTCCGCCCTCGCGGCCTCCGGCTCGATGAGCTGGCGGCAGGTCTGGGGCGCTTGTGCGGGAGTGAGGTTACCCTGGCCCGCGCTAGGCGGATTCATCAGTGGATCGATGGTGCCCAGGGGAAGCAGGAGCTGCTGCCCTTGGGGGAATCGCAGGGGCGCGCCTTGGAGCGTGCCTCGTGAACGAGACAAGAAGGGAAGATCATGTACGAAACCAGTCCGAACCAATCGGCTGGGCCACCTACCAGCGCGCCGCCCGAGGAGCAGGCAGAACATGCCGGCAACGGAGCGGCAAATAAGCCGAAGATAGGAGACAGCCGTCCTGCGCCGGTCGCTCCCCCCGGGTCTCTACCGATCCGCGCTACGGGGGCACCGGCAGAAGCAGAGCCAGCTTCAAGGCCACGACCGAAGATAGGAGACAGCCGGCCGGCACCGTCGCCTCCGGCCAGGAGTGCCGGCGATGGCAGGAGTGCCGGTGATGCCCGGAGTGCCGGTGATGCAGGCGTAGTGCCGGGGACTGCTGCGAACGAGCCCGGCTCGGGCCAGGCGCGACGGCGCCGCCGTGGGGGGCGGGGGCGGGGTCGCTCCGGAGCCGGCTCGCCGGCGGCGCCTGCGGCAGGGCCTGGTGGGTTGCAGGCTGCTCGTGGGCTCCAGGCGGATCAGCCGGAGGGGGTCGATGGCGAGCTTGCCTACGCCGAGGGCCAGGCTGCCAGAGCCCGGCCGGGTCTCTCGACGCTGCCGGCCGATGCTGCGCCTGCTGTGCAGGGTGGTCCATCCGGAGCTGGTGGGGTAGTTGCCCCTGGATCTGCCGGCACGCCGAGGTCTCCTTCCACACGCGCTCGCCGGGCGAGGAGCGAGCCGAAGGCGAGTCAGAGACAGAGCCGCCGGCACACCGGGCGGTACCTGATGTGTGTGCACACTTTGCCCGGGGCGATCCAGGTCGCCGTGCTCGAGGGTCGCTCGCTTGTCGAGCATTACGTATCGCGACCGAGTGACGGGGTGAACCAGATCGACGGCAACATCTACTACGGGCGTGTCAAGAATGTTCTTCCCGGCATGGAGGCTGCGTTCGTTGACATAGGAACGCCGAAGAACGCAGTTCTCTACTGGGGGGATGTCCGTTACGACCCCGAGGACCTCGAAGGAGGCAAACGGGAACGGCCCCGGATAGAGAAGGTGCTCCACGACGGTCAGGAGATCCTCTGCCAGGTGGTGAAGAACCCGATCGGGGCCAAAGGGGCTCGTCTGACCCAGGACGTGTCGCTGCCGGGACGCTTCGTGGTTCTCGTGCCGAACAATGACGCTTACGGGATCTCAAAGCGCCTGGACGACAAGGAGCGCCGCCGCCTGCGGCACATAGTCGATGGCATCAGGCCATCTGGTCATGGTCTCATCGTCAGGACGGCTGCCGAAGGAGCCACGAAGGAGGAGATGAGTCGCGATCTGGAGCAGCTCGTCAGCCTGTGGTCGGATATCGAGTCCCGCCTGGGGCATGCCAGGGCTCCAGCCCTTCTCTACTCGGAGCCGAATCTCGTAGTGAGGGCGCTGCGTGAGGAGCTGAACCAGGACTACCGGGGGATCGTGATAGACGATCGCGCCATATACGAGGAAGCCCGAGCCTATGTGGGAAGCGTGAACGCGGACCTGGCTGATCGTGTCGAGTACTACGATGCTGCGGCCGAGAACCTTCCCCTTTTCGACAGGTTCCATGTTCACGAGCAGCTTCACAAGGCACTGGATCGCAAGGTGTGGCTGCCCTCGGGCGGCTCCATCATCATCGAGCGCACCGAAGCGCTGACGGTTATCGACGTGAACACGGGGAAGAACGTAGGCAAGTCGAATCTTGAGGAGACGGTCTACAGGAACAATCTGGAAGCAGCCGAGGAGATAGCCCGCCAGCTGAGGCTGCGTGACATAGGCGGTATCATCGTGGTGGACTTCATAGACATGGAGGTGCGGGCGAATCGCGAAGCCGTGGCACAGGCGTT
>DAHXND010000016.1 GCA_027366675.1 Acidimicrobiales bacterium | reverse complement strand
CTACAGCGCGAGAGGGCAAGGCGGCATGCCAAGGCAGGCGCCTCGTCGGAGAACGAAGGTGCGTACCGGGCTCTTCTCGAGGCAAACGGGCCTACGGAGTTCCTGGGATACGAAAGGACCACTGCAGCGGGCTCTGTCCTTGCCGTGCTTCCTGCAAGCGGAGGGGATGTTCCGGGCTCAGGCTCGGGCAACAGCGATGGCGAGCTGGTAGAGATCGTCTTGGACCAGACGCCGTTCTACGCGGAGTCTGGTGGGCAGGTCGGGGACAGCGGGAAGATCATCGGCGCGTCGGGGCGCGGGGAAGTGGAGGACACTTCATACGCCTTGCCGGGGATCGTTCGTCATCTGACCCGTGTCAGCGGGAGAATCGAGGTGGGGGAGGTAGTCACGGCCACTGTTGATCGGGAGCGGCGCAGGGCCCTTCAGCGTAACCACACCGGTACTCACCTCCTGCACTGGGCGCTGCGCGAGGTGCTGGGTCCCCATGTGCGCCAGCAGGGATCCCTGGTGGCGCCAGATCGGCTGCGCTTCGACTTCCATCACAGCGCGCCCGTAACACCGGAGGAGCTGCTGGCAGTGGAACGACTGGTCAACGAGGCGATCTCCACTGATGCTGCCGTGGTGGTCGAGGTAATGCCGAGGGAGGAGGCTGAGAGAAAGGGGGCTATCGCGTTCTTCGGTGACAAGTACGGAGAGCGTGTTCGCGTCGTCCACGCGGGTGAGAGCTCTGTGGAGCTGTGTGGTGGTACCCACGCCGATCGCCTGGGGATGATTGGGCTTCTCGCGATCGTCTCTGAGTCGTCCATAGGAGCGAACATAAGGCGCGTCGAGGCGCTCACGGGGCTCGAGGCATGGCAGTTCCTGCGGGAGCGCTCGGGCATCGTGTCCGCGCTGGCGAGCCGCCTCGAGACCGATGCATCCGGGGTGCCTGCTGCAGTCGAGCGCATGGCGGGCCAGCTCGCGGAGTCGCTGGCCAAGTTGCGCCAGGAGCACCAGAGGCGGGTTGGTCATCTTGCCTCCGAGATGGCATCGAGAGCGAAGGATGGTCTCGTGGTGGAACGTGTGGATGGAATGGCTCCTGGCGAGCTCCGCGATCTGGCGCTCTCGGTGCGGGGAGAGAACGGGGTCAGAGGCGTGCTGCTCGCTGGGGAGGTGGATGGCCAGAAGGTCAGCCTGGCCTGCGCGCTGCACTCCGGCCAGGTCCAGGGTGAGGATGGGGAGGATATAGCTGCGGGTGATCTCCTGAGGGAGGTCGCCAAGGTGGTAGGCGGGGGTGGTGGTGGATCCCCGGAGGTAGCCGACGGCGGAGGCCGCGACCCGGCCAGGCTGGGGGAGGCTTTGGAGCTCGCCCGCAGGCGGCTCGGCATGGGGGGGACGTGAGCCAGCGCGGGGCCTGGCCTGGCGGGAGGGTGCTCGGGGTGGACATCGGTAAGAGGCGTGTGGGTCTCGCTGTCAGCGACAGCGATGGGCGCGTCGCCCTACCCTATGACGTGCTCGATCGTAGGTTCCCTGGCACCGGCGAGAGTCCCGGAAGGTCGTCCATATCGCTCGCCACGCTGCTCCTCCCCGCTCTCTCGGAGACCGATGCCTGCCGGATCGTGGTGGGGGTCCCACTGTCCCTGGACGGGACCATGGGCCCTTCGGCAAAGGATGCGCTGGAGGATATAGCTGTGCTGAGAAGCGAGCTGGGCATTCCGGTGGAAACGGTCGACGAGCGCCTGACGACGGTGGTCTCTTGCCGGCACAGGGTTCGTGCTGGCGTTAGCGAGCAGCGCGGCCGGGACCGGGTGGACGCCCATGCAGCGGCCGAGCTGCTCCAGACCTGGCTCGACCGGGAGGCCCGATCGGGGAATCCCCAGCCAGGGAACCGGTGACCAGGGTGGCAGTCCGGCATCGGCCGGTCATCGCGGCAGTCCGGCATCGGCCCGTCATCTTCGTCGTGCTGTCCTGCCTGGTTCTGGCATTGGCTGGTGCAGGCGCGTACGCGCTCCTGAGGAAGCATAACGAGCCGCTGCCGGAGGTGGTCGTATACCCTGGGTTCACGCTCGCCCAGGTGGCGGCTCGGGTAGGGACGGTACCTGGCCACAGCGCCAGCGATTTCCTCCGCCTCGCCCGCAGCGGCGCCGTTCGCTCTCCCTACCAGCCCGGGTCGATCCACACGCTCGCTGGGATGCTCACGCCTGGCATATACGACGTTGGTCCTCGGGAGACGAACCTCGATCTCCTCGAGCAGATGGTCGGGCGTTTCGATGCCATGGCGCGCCGGGCGGGGCTCGCGAGCGCACCTGGGGCGGTAGGCAAGACGCCTTATCAGGCTCTCGTAGTGGCCTCCCTCGTGCAGCGCGAGGCTGGCCTGCCCGCTGATAGGGCTCGTGTGGCGCGAGTCGTCTACAACAGGTTGGCGGCCGGCATGCGCCTGCAGCTCGATAGCACGGTGGCCTACGCCATCGGCTGCTCCTGCCGTCTCAGCCTCGCTGATCTGAAGGTGCGCTCGCCTTACAACACCTACCTCGTGCATGGCCTGCCACCGACGCCCATCTCGACCGTGAGCGCCGCAGACATCGAGGCGGCCCTCCATCCAGCCACCGGTCCCTGGCTGTACTTCGTGGTAGTCGGGAAGGACGGGGAGGAAGCGTTCTCGGCTACATACGCCGGTCAGCTCGCGAACGCGCACCTGGCCGAGGAGAGAGGTCTCGGGGCCTAGTTTCCCCGGGCGGCCTCTTACCGGCGTGTCTCCGTGACGGTCCGCGCCGGGAGCGCTGGCCGTGGATGGCCAGAAGGTCAGCCTGGCCTGCGCGCTGCGCTCCGGCCAGGTCCAGGGTGACGCCGGGCTGGATGGATACCTGTAGCGGCTGTGAAGCGGTATCCTTGCTAGGAGTGATCGGTACGCTCTCGCCAGGAACCAGCTTCCGATCGGCCGACGGGCCAACGATAAGGTCAAAGAGCGCGGCAGGCGCACTTCTTGCCCGCCTGCGGCATCTGGATCTGATTCTCGTTGGCGCCACCCTGGCGGCGTCCATCTACGGGGTCATCGCGGTGTACTCGGCCACGAAGGTGAAGCTCGCAGACGCCGGGATAGATCCTCATTACTACCTGGTCCGCCAGGCCATATACGTGGCCCTGGGAGCACTGGCGATGATAGTGGTGGCGGCATTCGACTATCACCACTACGACCATTACGCACCCCTTCTCTACGGCGGCCTGATGCTGGCCCTGCTGGCAGTGATGACTCCGCTGGGTTCTTCGACCCTGGGTTCCCAGCGCTGGTTCCAGCTCGGGCCTATCCAGGTTCAGCCATCGGCGTTCGCGTCGTTGGTAGTAGTCGTAGCTGTAGCGGCGTATGCGACGCGAGGCGAAGGCGTGATGACCCCGAAGCGTTTCCTGACGGCCATCGCGATCATGCTCGTGCCGATGGTGATCGTAGTGAAGGAGCCTGACCTCGGTAGCGGTATCGTGATAGGAGTCTCGTGCCTTGCCGTGATCGCCGTAGCAGAGACACGAGTGAGGCATCTCGCCCTGCTCGTGCTAGCTGGGATAACCGGAGTTTACCTCGTCATACACCTTGGGTTCCTTCATGCCTACCAGCTCCAGCGTCTGATCTCCTTCATCCACCCGAATTCGTCGCTCCAGGGCGCTGGCTACAACCTGGCCCAGTCGAAGGCTGCGATAGGCGCCGGGGGAGTCTTCGGCACGGGCTTGTTCAAGGGCATGCAGACGAACTTCTCCTATGTACCGTCACAGCAGACGGACTTCATCTTCTCCGCCGTGGGGGAGCAGTTCGGGTTCGTAGGAACGAGCCTGTTGCTCGTGATCTTCGCCGCGATCGTCTGGAGGCTGTGGCGCGCTGCTCGCCTTGCAAGGGACTCCTTCGGCCGTCTCATATGCGTGGGGGCGTTGGTGATCGTTGCCTTCTCGGTATTCGAGAACGTAGGGATGACGATCGGGATCATGCCCATCGCGGGGATCCCTCTTCCGTTCGTCAGCTACGGGGGATCGGCGGTGCTCTCGTTCTTCGCCGCGGTGGGGCTCGCTCTGAACGTGCAGATGCGGCGTCTCCGGTGAGCCCAGGCGCGGCCGCCGCTCGCATGTGCCCGCTGTCTCTGGTCAGTTGCTCCCTGGATCTGCCGATGACCCGGCCGGTAGTGGTCCTGCAGGAGGTGGATGAGCCCTACAGGGAGCTCGAGATCCCGGTAGGGCTGCCCGAAGGTGTCGCGATATCCCAGGCATGGCGGCGGGTGACCGTGCGTAGGCCCCCTACTCATGAGCTCTTCGCCGATGTCCTGGCGCGCTTCGAGGTAGAGATCGAGGTTCTCAGGATTGTCGCCCTGCAGGGCCAGGTCTACCTGGCAGAGCTCGTTTTGAGGGCGCCTGGTCGGGGTCGCGAGGTCGTCCCCTGCCGGGTGTCGGACGGCCTGGCCCTGATACTGCGCCAGCCATGCCCAGTTCCGATCACAGTGGACGAGCGCGTTCTTGTGCAGGTCGCGAGCATTAAGGCCGGCGCCGCAGCTCTATCACTATCCCTGCCAGGGGCGGCCCGGGCAGTAGGGGAGCCGGCACCAGGGCCCGCTGTGGCAGGGCCCGCAGTGGCATCAGGGCCCGCGGCGGCCGTCGAGCCCAGCGTTCCCCCTGAGCCCGAAGAGGATCCGGAGTCCGCGGCGGCCGTCGAGCCCAGCGTTCCTCCTGAACCCGAAGAGGATCCGGGCGTCCCCTCTGGCAGTCTCCAGGAGGTCCCGGCGGCCTCTCGGCGAGATGGCGACGATCCCGCAGAAGGGCATGAGCCGGGAGGGACTCCGGCCGCCATGGGCATCATCCAGGCACCATGACGCGAGGGGGCCGTGCCTCTTCGTCCGGCTGATCGGCCAGGGGCCCTTTCCCCTCGAGGAGCGCCCGGGCGGCCAGCACCGCCGGGTGCTCGGTCTCGTTCGAGATGCGCATGAGCACTGCGAGGAGGATGTAGTTCGCCAGGAGCGAAGAGCCTCCGTACGCGACGAATGGCAGTGTGATCCCCGTGACGGGTAGGAGGCGTGTTACCCCGGCCATGATGAAGAATGACTGGAGCCCCAGGATGGTGCTGAGGCCCACAGCAGTTAGCTTGGCGAACTGGTGCCTGGCGGTCATGGCGATCCGGAGCCCAGCGCCCACCATGAGCACGTAGGCGAACATGATGGTGGATGTCCCGAGAAGGCCGAGCTGCTCGCCAATGGCGGCGAATATGAAGTCGCTTGTAACGACAGGTATGTAGATGTTGTCCATATGACCGATGCCTGTGCCTATCAGCCCTCCGGTACCCATGGCATACTGGGCTTGCGCCAATTGGTACCCGATGGTCTGGGCGTATTTCCACGGGTCCAGCCATACGGTGATGCGTTCGTGCACCTGGGGCAGGAAATGGCCTGCTACGATAGCTCCCAGCACGAACATTACGACGCCGATCAGCAGGTACCCGACGCGGCCGGTTTCCACCCAGAGCATCGCCAGGAAGAGCAGGAATATCAGGAGAGCGAAGCCCACATCGCGCTCTGCTGCGATCAATAGCATAGCGAATCCCCAGGCCAGCACTACTGGGGCCAGCGAACGGAGGTCGGGGATGAGCCAGTTGCCTACGCGCTGCGATCCGGTCGATAGCAGATCTCCCTTCTCCACGAGGTAGGCGGCGAAGAAGATACACAGGCCGATCTTCGCGAGATCGACCGGTTGGAACGTGAAGGATCCAAGATGCACCCACATGCGGGCTCCGCCGATGTCCAGTCCGATCACAGGTAGCAGCGGGGTAGCCAGTAGCGCAACCGAGGCGAACCCGAGCATATAGCGGTATCGGGAGAGGTCGATACTAGAGCGCACCACGAACAAGGTGGTCACGTAGGCCGCGACACCCACGGCGGTCCAGACTGCCTGAAGAGACGCAGCGTGATAGTCGAGCCGGGATATCATCACGTAGCCGATTCCGTTCAGCAGCGCCGCCAGAGGCAGGAGCATGGGATCGGCTTCCGGGGCGAGCCACCGGTTGGCCAGGTGTGGAACGAGTGAGAGGGCGAGCACCACGGCGAGGAAGGGGATCGTGGACGGAGGAAGGCCCGACCGCTCGCTGAGAGTGGCAAGGAGGTAGAAGGCGACGACGATCATGTCGGCAAGCAGGAGAAGGCCGAGCTCGATACGCCTCCTGTAGGCAAAGACCCTGCGCCCGCCTGCACCGGCATGGCGTTCCCTGCGCCGCCCTGCCGCTCTGGGCGGGCTGCCACGTGGCGGCATGGCACTTGGCGACTCAGGTGGCGGCTCGGGCCAGCCGGCCTGGAGCTGCGGGCTCATCAAGAAGAGGCTAGCGCTACGGGCGCGCCAGGGGGGATCCTGGAGGCCCCCTGGGAGGAAGCCGTGCTCCGGGAGGACTCGGGGTGGGAAGTGGAGTTACCCGGGGACTCGCCGGTAGGAACGGCGCTCCGGGAGGACTCGGGGTGGGAACGGCGCTCCGAGGGGACTCGGGGGAGGAAGTGGGGCCGGCTGGGAGCGGTGCGGCTGCGGGGTATCCTGGGGTATGGTCGTTCCGGCTCCAGAGAACCTGTGGCGGGATGCCCCACGTGTGCTGGAGACGGCTTCGGGCGATCATGGGGCGAAGGGGCGGCGGCTGGCGGATCCGGGGACCTTGATAAACCGCGAGCTGTCGTGGTTGGACTTCGCGGCGCGGGTGCTCGAGCTCGCTACCGAGGAGCACCGCGCCCTGATGGAGCGGGTGAAGTTCTTGGCCATCTTCAGCCAGGGGCTGGATGAGTTCTTCCAGGTGCGGGTTGCAGGCTTGAAGGACCAGCTGGCTGCCGGGGTACGGACCGCTTCCCCGGACGGGATGACGCCCGCCGAGGCGCTCAGAGCTATCCGCACACGTGTAGTAGAGCTCGTTGAATGGCAGAGCCGGATCTTCACCGAGTCTGTGGCTCCCGCCCTCACCGCTGCAGGGGTGCGCCTGTCGGGCTGGGAAAGGCTTGACTCCGGGGACAAAGGGTTCCTCGTGGCCGCGTTCGAGCGAGCCATATTCCCTGTTCTGACTCCCCTGGCGGTCGATCCGGGGCACCCATTTCCCTACATATCGAACCTCTCGATGAACCTGGCCGTGCTCGTCAGTGACCCGGTAAAGGGAGAGACGCGCTTCGCCCGGGTGAAAGTGCCCCCGCTCTTGCCAAGGTTCGTGGTGCTTCCCGACGGCGAACGCTTCGTTCCCCTGGAGCAGGTGATAGCAGTCCAGCTCCCAGCTCTCTTCCCAGGCATGGTTATCGGTGAGCACAAGGCATTCCGTGTGACGCGCAATGCCGACCTGGCATTGGAGGAGGACGGAGCCGATGATCTCCTGGAGGCGGTCGAGGACGAGCTCCGTCGCAGGCGATTCGGGCGAGCAGTGAGGCTCGAGGTGGACGCTGGGACGAGTCAGGAGATCCGCTCCCTGCTCGCTCGCGAGCTGGAGCTCGATCCCGGGGACTGCTACGAGATCCCTACGGTCATAGATCTTGGAGGCCTATGGGCAGTGTACGGGCTCGATCGCCCTGATCTCCATGAGCCGCCTATAGCTCCGGTGACATTGCGCTGGGGTGGGCTGTCGGAGGACCGGGCTTCGGGTGCGCCTGCCGGGAATGCTTTCGGCGTCCTGGATCGTGGGGACGTGCTCGTGCAACACCCCTACGAGTCATTCGCGGGGAGTGTGGAGGAGTTCGTGCGCCAGGCCGCCGATGACCCTGACGTTCTCGCGATAAAGCAGACTCTCTACCGCACCTCTGCCCAGAGCCGGGTCGTGGCCGCTCTCATCCACGCAGCCGAGATGGGCAAGCAGGTGGCGGCAGTGGTGGAGCTGAAGGCCCGTTTCGACGAGCAGGCGAACATAGCCAGGGCTCGAGCCCTGGAGGAGGCTGGCGTGCATGTCGTCTACGGGCTTGCAGGCCTGAAGACCCACGCGAAGAGCACTCTCGTGGTTCGTAAGGAAGGTGACGGAGTGCGCGAGTACTGCCACCTGGGAACCGGAAACTACAACGAGGGCACGGCACGGAGCTACGAGGACCTTGGTCTGTTCACTGCCGATCCCGTGATAACCGGAGATGTCCTTGCTCTGTTCAATTTCCTCACCGGCTACAGCCGTTACGAGGGGTACCGGAGCCTGCTGGTGGCGCCGGTGAACCTGCGCGCCCGGCTGCTCGATCACATAGAGGCCGAAGGAGCGGCAGGTGAAGATGGCTACATCACCATAAAGTGCAACGGTCTGACCGATCCGGAGATCATAGAGGCCCTCTACGAAGCCTCCCAGGCTGGAGCCACCGTAGCCCTGGTCGTCCGCAGCATATGCTGCCTGAGGCCGGGGCTGGCCGGGGTGTCGGAGCGTATAACGGTCCGTTCGGTCGTCGGGCGGTTCCTCGAGCACTCCAGGATCTACCGTTTCGGCAGGCGCACCGCGGTGGATCACGCGCTGTTCGGGGCTGGCCTAGGCGAAGTGCCCAGCGTTGGTGCACCGGGCGCTCCGAGCGCAGCCAGCTCATCAGCTCCCGGGAGCGCCTCTGGTGCATCGGCCAGGGGTGGGAGCGCCCCCGGTGCGTCAGCCAGCGGTAGTGCCAGGCCTTCGCACTATTACATCGGGTCGGCTGACCTCATGGAGAGGAATCTGGACAGGAGGGTGGAGGTTCTTGCTCCGGTCGCCTCTCCTGAGCTGAGGGAGCGACTGGATGCCATACTCGCCCTGTCCCTGGCCGATGACTCGCTGACCTGGGTGCTCGGTCCTGACGGGGGCTGGGAGCGTATCTCTGGGGAGAGAAATGTGAACATGCAGGCAATCCTGGCGGTGCAGGCGCGCCAGAGAGCGCGCGAGCACTGGGAGCGGGAGAGCGCTCTCACGGGAGTCGACCCAGCTCTGCCCCTTGCTGAGCTCTCTATATCCGCATCTCGCGCAAGCGCTCGCTCGGGAGGGTAGGGAGTGGTTATTCCATTACCTGCCGCTGGTCCCGGGCGGGAGGTCCCCAGGGAGGATGCGGGGCCACATGAGGACGTGGACGCATCCGACGGTGCCGCTCTGCCTTTGACGGGCAGCACAGTGTGCGGGTGCCGGGAGCCACATGAGGACGTGGACGCATCCAACAGCCCCGCTCTGGCCGAAGGAGGGGATCTCTCCAGGGTGCTCACGGTACCGAACCTGCTCTCGCTCGCTCGCCTTGCATGTATCCCGGTGTTCGTGTGGCTCGTTCTCGGCGACAATAGACCTGTTGCCGGAGCGATCCTCCTGGCGGTCCTCGGAGCCACGGATTGGTTGGACGGGTACATTGCCCGGCGCTTCAGCCAGGTGAGCACTCTTGGAAAGGTGATGGATCCCACCGCAGATCGATTGCTCCTTCTCGCTTCGGTGTCTACCATCGTGGCAGCCGGCGCTCTTCCGCTCTGGCTCGCAGCGGTAGCCCTTGCCCGTGAGGCACTCGTATCCTTGGCTGTCGTGGTCCTCGCAGCGCTCGGCGCACCGCGGATCGATGTGCTCTTCGTGGGCAAGGCCGGAACGTTCATCCTCATGGCGGCGTTCCCGGCATTCCTGCTCGGTTACGGTCACGCAGCCTGGCAGCACGATGCCAGGATCGCTGCATGGATCCTGGTGACCGCGGGGCTGTTACTGGCATGGGTCGCGGCAGCAGCCTACATACCGAGGGTCCGCGCCTCGCTTGGGCAGCGGAGGGCAGTGCGGGGCGGGGCTGGTGAAGACGAGCCATCTGCATCGAGGTGTCTGGGCTCATGAAGGTGCCTGGCCCTACGGGGTGTCTCGGATCATGAAGGCTGTAATCATGAGGTGGCTGGCCCTATGGAGCGTCTGGGATCATGAGGTGCCTGGCCCTATGGGGTGTCTCGGATCATGGGGCGTCTCGGATCATGAGGTGGCTGGCCCTATGGGGTGTCTCGGATCATGAAGGCTGTAATCATGGCGGGAGGCGAGGGGACGCGGCTTCGCCCGTTGACGGCAAACCAGCCGAAGCCGATGCTTCCCATGGCGAACAGGCCGATGATGGAGCACATCCTGGCATTGCTGAGGCGCCACGGCTTCGAAGACGTAGTGGTGACCGTGGCATTCCTTGCCAATGCCATCCGAACTTACTTCGGGGACGGAGGAGAGTTCGGTGTGAACATCGCCTACGCCACTGAAGCAAGTCCTATGGGCACAGCCGGATCAGTTCGAAATGCCCGGGACGAGCTCACGGAGCGGTTTCTCGTCATCTCCGGTGATGTGCTGACGGACTTCGACCTGTCCAGCCTGCTGCGCTTTCACGAACAGCGAGGCGCCATTGCCACGATCGGCCTGGCGGCAATGGAGAACCCTCTTGACTTCGGGATAGTCGTCACCGAGGAGGATGGCACCGTTCAACGCTTCCTCGAGAAGCCGGGGTGGGGTCAGGTATTCAGCGACACGGTGAACACGGGCATATATGTGCTCGAGCCAGAGATATTCGATTTCATACCTGAGGACCGGCCGGTCGACTTCGCATCCGACGTGTTTCCCGCCGTACTCGGCAAAGGACTCCCCATTTACGGGTTCGTGAGTAGCGGGTACTGGGAAGATGTAGGCACACTGTCCTCTTACCTACGCGCGCACCAAGACATCCTCGATCGCAGGGTTCTCGTGAACATAGCAGGATTCGAGATGAAGCCAGGAGTCTGGGTGGCAGAGGGAGCCCTGGTGGAGCCCTCTGCCAGGGTGGATGGGCCGAGCCTCATAGGGCCTAACTCCCGCGTGGGAGCAGGGGCCCATATAGGGGAGTACTGCGTCATCGGCGCAAACACGCACGTCGGAGCAGGCACGAAGCTCCAGCGCACGGTGGCGCACGACAATGTCTACCTGAGCGCTGGCGTCCAGTGCCGTGGCACGATACTGGGGCGCTCCGCCGAGCTTCGCCAAGGGGTGCGGTGCGAGGAGGGGGTGGTGCTGGGTGACGAGTGCTTCATAGGCGCCCATGCCATCTTGAATGGCGATGTTCGCGTCTACCCGTTCAAGACGGTTGAGACTGGCGCGATAATAAACTCCTCCATCATCTGGGAGTCGAGAGGTGCGCGTACGCTGTTCGGTCGCGATGGTGTGGCAGGTCTGGCGAACGTGGATATGACGCCGGAGCTCGCGGTTCGCCTGTCCATGGCCTGGGCCAGTATGCTCCCAATGGGATCTACCGTCGCGGTGTCCAGGGATTCCTCCAGATCAGCACGTGTCCTGAAGCGAGCGATCATGGTCGGCTGCAATGCAGCAGGAGTGAACGTTGACGACCTGGAGGTGGCTACAGTTCCCATGACGCGCTACCAGGTACGGCTTATGGGTAGGCGTGGCGGTATGACAGTGCGCCTGGTTCCTGACGATCGCGATAGCGTGGTGTTGCGGTTCTTCGACGAGTCTGGAATAGATGTCGACGAGACGACGCAGCGGAAGATCGAGCGGCTCTATTACAGAGAGGAGTTCCGCCGCTCACTTGCCGGAGAGCTGGGCGAGATAGGCTTCCCGGCGAGGACGGTGGAGCTCTACGCTGCGGATCTTGTCGACAGCGTCGATCTGGTATCCATCCGGCGGCGGAAGTACAAGATCGTCCTCGATTACGCTTTCGGCACCGCTAGCTTCGTCATGCCCAACGTGCTGGCGAAGCTCGGCGCAGAGGTGCTGGTAGTGAATCCCTATGCGGCCACTGCCTCGGCGCTGTCTTTCGATCACTCCCTCCACGCGGGGAGAGTGGCGGAGCTGGTTCAGGCTTCCAGGGCAGATCTGGGTGCCGTGATCAACCCGGACGCGGAGCACTGCACGCTGGTAGATGACACAGGGCACGTGCTTGACGATGGTGAGGCCCTGCTGGCGCTGCTAACACTCGTGGTACGATGTTATGAGCGGGCTGCGGTTGCCCTGCCGGTTTCCCTTCCAAGGGCGGCAGAGGCCATCTGCGCAGCTCATGGGGCTTCGATCTCCCTGACAAAGCTATCTGCTGCCGATCTGATGCAGGTGGCTCTCGGGCGCTCGACGCCCGGGGACGATGGAGCTCCAGATGGGGAGAGCAGCGGCAGGGATATGGCGTCCCCGCTTGCCCGGTCGGTTCCAGAGAGAGTCATAGACTTCGCGGGTAGCCAGCTCGGGGGGTTCATATTCCCTCAGTTCCTGCCTGCCTATGACGCCGCGGCCACTCTGGTTCACCTCATGGATCTCCTGGCGAAAGTCGGGGAGCCTCTGTCCGCTATCGTAGGCGGCCTCCCCCCGGTCTTCGTGGCCCACGAGGAGGTCGTGACGCCCTGGGAGCGTAAGGGAATGCTGATGCGCCAGCTCGTGGAGCAGGCCAAAGGTAGAGACGTCGTGCTGGTAGACGGTGTGAAGTTCCTCGAACCCGATGGATGGCTCCTCGTGATCCCGGACCCCGAGGAGCCTCTGACCCACATATGGGCCGAGGGCCCGACCGATCCGTCGGCGCGATCGCGCGCGCACGAGCAGGCGGTCCGCTTGGCGGAGATGCTGCGTTAGCCCGAGGGATAACGGCAGTGCTACCATCACATCCTATGGAGGTGCCAGCGGCTCTTCGCTACAGCAGCGACCACGAGTGGGCTGCCATGGATGGCGCCGAGATAAGGGTCGGTATCACGGACTATGCGCAGGACGCGCTCGGGGACGTAGTGTACGTCCAGCTCCCGGAGCCGGGTCGCAAGGTAGAGGCTGGAGAGGTGATCGGGGAAGTGGAGTCGACGAAGTCCGTCTCCGAGATCTACGCCCCTGTGTCGGGCACCATCCGTTCCGTGAACACCGAGCTCTCAGATGCTCCAGAGGAGCTGAACCAGGATCCTTACGGTAGGGGCTGGATTTGCGTCATCGAGCCAGCGAGCAGCGGCGATTGGGACGGGCTGCTCGATGCCACCGCCTATCAGGCACTGACCGCTGGCTGAGCCCGCCGGCTCGAGGCAGGGACCAGCCCGCCGGCTCGAGGCAGGGACCAGCCGGAGCGGCTAGCTTGTTTGCCGTGATCTGCAGTCAGTGCGGCCACCGCAACTCCGTCGAGGCGAACTACTGCTCCGCTTGTGGAGCGGCCCTGGCGCGTGTCAGAGATGATCTCGCCACTACGGCAGTGGAGGTCCAGGGAGAAGAGGAAGGGTTCGATGACGAGGAGGAGTTCGTCGTTCCAGAGCCAGACATGGCTGCCGGCATGCTTGTGGTGCGACGAGGCCCGAACAGCGGCGCACGCTTTTCGCTGGGCGAGCCCTGCGTCAGGGTCGGCCGCCATCCCGAGAGCGACATCTTTCTGGACGATATAACTGTATCTCGCAGGCACGCCGAGTTCGTGAACGAGGATGGTCGTGAGATCGTGAGGGACGTGGGCTCCCTGAACGGCACCTACGTGAATCGTGAGCGAGTCGAAGAAGCCGTCCTGAGCTCCGGTGACGAGGTCCAGATCGGGAAGTTCAAGTTCGTCTACGTGGCACTGGCCTCCGAAGATCCGGGCGGTCGCACAGAGAGACATGATCCGGGACGAGCGGGTCCGGGCTCAGGCGAGGAGCCGCCAACCGGCGGTGCTGCTCTCGGTCCCGATCGCGTGTCAGGATCTGCGGAGGGCCCGGCATCCGCGTGGGAAGCCGGGGTGCGCTCCGCGTGGGAAGATGGTGGAATGGAGGGTCGGGCAGTCCAGGACGGGGGCAGCCAGCAAGAGGAGGGGAGACCGTAGGTTGGCTGACAAGCCTTACCGCTCTATCGGCGACGTGTTGAGCTTGCTCAGGGAAGAGTTCTCGGACATAACCATCTCCAAGATCCGTTTCCTGGAGAGCCAAGGTCTGATAGGTCCCGAGCGCACCCCGAGTGGCTACCGGAAGTTCTATGACGAGGACATAGACCGTCTGCGGTGGATCCTGCGCCAGCAGCGCGAGCATTTCCTTCCGCTTCGAGTGATAAAGGATCGCCTGGAGGCCGACTGCGGTGATGAGGGCCGCGGGTCGATCGAAGGCGCCACCTCTGTCGATGTGGCAGAGGCTGGGACGCTCGATCTGGGATCCGTGGTCCGCCGCCCTGCACCCAGCGTGCTCGGTGCCGTGGGATCTGCGGTAGCTCTGGATGTGATGGTTGAGGAAGCGCCCGCCACGGCGCGGGTGGAGACGGGTCATGCCCTGCTGGGCGACTCTGGCGAGGGCGCTATCACGAGGTCAGCGAAGGCTGCGCAGGGCTGGTCCAGCCCGTCGCCCGTCGCCCCTCGGGTGCCTGACGGCGGATGGTCGGGTGGCCAGGACTCCTCTGGCGCACAGGCACAGGCACAGGCACAGGCCCAGGCCCAGGCCCAGGCCCAGTCTGAAGCCAGGCCGGCTGTCGGCCGTCCTGCTGGCGCTGGACTCGGCAGGCCCGTCGAGAGCCGTCCGGTCGCTGTGTCAGATGTGGCTGCTGTGTCAGATGTGGCTGCCACGAACCGCCCTGAAGCTCCGCTCGAGCGGGGTAGCGTGGGTGGTCCGGCTGATGCTTCCCGCAAGCTCGGCTATGCGCAGCGAGCCTCGGCCAGCGGTGGCTCGGGTGCGGGCGAGCGCGGCGGAGCTCTGCAAGGCAGGGACCGGATGGCGGGCGAGCGCGGCGGAGCTCTGCAAGGCAGGGATCGTCTGTCCGGCCAGCTCGGAGGCACGGGTCAAACACACGCGGCGAAAGGCTCTGGAGTCACCGGACAGGTCGAATCTCCGATGACCGCTGGCATGCCGATCCCGGGGGGCTCCGCACCAGCGAGTGCCGGACCAGCGAGTGCCGGACCAGGTGCCAACGAGGGGTATACGCAGGAAGAGCTGGCAGCTTCGAGCGGGTCGAGCCTCGAGGACCTGGCGGAGCTCGAGGAGCATGGGCTTATCGCTCCTCACGTAGCGATGGGGATGGTCGTCTACTCGCGCGAGGACCTTCTTGTGGCCCAGCTGGCTCGCCGGTTCCGCGATTTCGGTGTGGAGCCACGTCACCTTCGTTTCTACCGCCATGCCGCAGATCGGGAGGCAGGCCTGATGGAGCAGGCAGTGAACCCTCTGCTCCGGCAGCGGAATCCGGAAGCCCGCAGATCGGCAGGCAAGGCGGTAGAGGAGCTGAAGGATCTCGGAGCCTCCATGCGGGCGGTTCTGATCGAGAAGCGCCTCGGTAGCTCGTAGGGTAGCTCCTAGCGTAGGAAGCCAGGTCCCGTGCTCGCTCCACCTGGGCGGATGGCGCCATCGGGTGTGCCATGCGGCGCGCGCCGGTCGGTTCACTCACGGAGTTGGTAAGTTGCTTGTTGTGACTTCTCTGACGGCTGAAGCCGCCAGCTTCTTTTCAGGACGCTTGCGCGCCCGGACGGGCCAGTCCAGCCCGAAGGATGTTGCGGGCGGCGTTGACGTCGGCGTGGGCCTCGTGCCCACAGCTGCGACATCTAAACAC
>DAHXND010000230.1 GCA_027366675.1 Acidimicrobiales bacterium | reverse complement strand
CGGGGCCAGCGTTACCTGCCAGGCGTCGGGGTCCTGCTGCTCGAAGCGCAAGATGACCCCGGCATCATGCGGCGAGGCGCCGCTCGGGCCGATGAGGACCTGGAGCTGTCGCTCCTGTCGGAGGACGGGGTAGTCCTTCCGAAGCGCCTCCTGGAAGGGCGCGACGAAGCTGCTGTCCGGCTGGATCGACATCACAGCCGGGAACCGGACCTGGGCGATCACGCCCACGAGGGGCGAGTTGCGGAGAGGCACCTCCTCGACGGAGGGACCAAAGGGCGTCTCTATCATCACTGTCCCACTATACTTCCCATGACGTGGCTTGGGAAGAGAGGGTCCGATCCCCATCGTGGCAGAAACCGAGAAGGGCAAGAAGATCGCGTACGTCCACCACTACACGCGGGAGGACGGGACCCGAGTGCCCGCCCACGAGCGCTCGACGCCGACGACGTCGAGCGGTGTGAACCGGACCCCACGTCCGCAGCAGCACCGAACCACACGGAGAACCTCCGGGTAGAACCCCACGAGCACTGCTCGGCAGGCCCGCCGGGCTGAAGCCGCTGGTGGCGGCCACGACGACGTGATTGGCCACAGGGAGGCCGTAGCGGGTCCACGCTGTAGCGATGGCCCGGGGTAGGAGGCTCGCTCGCTTTCCGCGCCGCTACGGGCTCCGTAGCGGCGGTGGCGGAGGAGGAGGCCAGTTGCCTGGCACGCCTGGGATTCTTGGAAGATCGGTGGTGCCAACGAGCGAGCCGCAGCCGACCGCTGTCCCCTTCAGGCGTCAGGGGTAGCCTTGGGGGTGCGTCCGGAGCGCCTGCGTGCCGGGGCTGGCCGCGTCTTGGTGAGCAGCGCGCCGAGCTTGTCTGCCGCTTCCTTGTCGGACTCCTCGATGAAGTGGGCATACACATCAAGCGTTGTTGCAGCGTTGGCGTGCCCGAGTCTGCCGCTCACCGTGCGCACTGGCACCCCTGCGCCCATACTGGTAACCAGCGATGTTCGAATCGTGTCGAATAGCTCAGAGCGTCCAGCTATTCCTCACGTTTCGCGATCACCACGTCGGAGTAGCTCGGCGGCGTAGCCGTTCCAGTCTCCACCGTTTGTCCCTACCCACCGGACCGCAGTAGTCGGCGAGAGGTTGAGCACGCGTGAGAGGACGGCTGCGGGCATGTTCGCTCCCAGATGGCTCAGTGCTCCCCGCCGACCAGCTCTCGGCTCGATGCCCAGGCGGCGCAGCCGCGCGCGGGACATTTTCGTGGCCGCGCGCGCTACATCGCCGATGGCCGCCTACAGGGACTTTCTGATGGCCGTTGACAGCTACAGCGACTGGCAGCGACGCCACGCAAGGGCCACGACCCGCGATGCCGCACCGCTATGCGCGGCGATCTTCCCTGTCCGCCAGTCCGGGTGGACAGCGTGGGCGATGCCTAGGCCACCTGGATACAGGGCACGTGCGACCTTCGGGTTATGAGTTCATAAGACGGTGCTGATAGAGAGCTCGGCACGGCGCTGACCTGTACTTTCAATGACGTGGGGTGACGGGAAAGAACGCTATATGACGTGTCACTATCGCACGATTATCGCGCAGACGAACGGCGCCCGTCACGCTCCGGCCATTGTGGCCGAGCCAGGTTTCCGACCTCGCTTGGCACCTACGGGATGAGCACCAGCGCGTCGACGTGGCGGGGCCGGACAATGCTGAAATGCCGGCGGTCCAACGTTGCAAGCTCAGTGATGCCGAGACGCTCGGCCAGCGCCACCAGGCACGCATCCGTAGCCCCCAAGGGCAGGTCTGCGTACTGCTCCACAAGGTCGGCGCTGCGGACCAAGTCGCCCGCGTTGAGCTCAGTGACGGTGAGGAAGCCCGTATCGAACGAACGCAGGAACGCGGCCTCGACCGCGATCCCGGCGTCACGCGCCAACAGGTAGGACACCTCGGCAATGACCAGGCCGGGCACGAGCCGGGGTCCGGGGGCCGCAGCGAGCGCGGTGATCGACTCCGCGTGGTGCGCGTCCCGGCGATTGGCAGCGGCCACCAACGGGCCGGTGTCCACCAGGATCATCGGCTCGGTGGGAACTCTGCCTCGAGAATCTCGCCGGAGCGCTCGGCCAGGTCCGCAGGCCCGTCGAAGCTGTCGAAGAACGATGGGAGCGCTCCACTGGGCCCGTAGTCACGCTCGATCTCATTGGTGACTACCGCAACATGGATCCGCTGGCCGGGCCGGACACCGTGGCGCCGGAACTCGGCTACGAGCTCTGCGTCGTCACCTGGAACGGTGAGGTCCCACTCGTGGGCAGCATCAGCCGTACTCATGTGCTCAAGCGTACTCGTTGGTTGACTCGGGGGAGTCTCCCGGCACTTCGACCCGCTCTACCTGTGGTACCTCGTAGTCGAGTCGTGGGAGCAGCTCCCCCAGCCAGCGGGTGAAGTTCTCGTCCAGAACGAAGCGTGGTGGATCAGGGCAGTTCATGTCCGACAGAGAGGGCTGGTCCGCCCCTGCATCCATCGACCCGAACGGCGGCGGCCTCATCTCCGTATCGTGCCCATCGGCTGCCTTCTGCCTCGCGGTGGACGACCGGGCAACGCCATGATCGGCCGCTCATGAGCTGATCGTCACGCCACCGATCACACGGGGGCAACTCGGTATCGCGGGGGACCGCCGTCTTATGGACCACCCGCACAAGTGGCCTCGCTCTCAGCCGACTGCTAGACAGCGAAGGACCCGACCGCCTCGATCCAACGCCGAAGCTCCCCCGCGGTCGGGGCCAACTCGTAGGCATGGAGGTGGCAGGCGTTGCTCAACTCGATCCATGCCATGACCACGGACCCGGCCATGTCTGGATCCGCGAGCATGCTGAGGCAGATGAGCTGTGACCTCGCCGTCGCCCTGGCGAGCTTTGCCGTGGCTCGTCGCGTCCAGTAGCACGCGAGTGCGTTCTCCAATGCCTGACGCGTCAGTAGCGCGCAGGCACGTGGCCACATGCCTTCCGCACCCGTTCCCACACCCCCGAGAAGGGTGCGGGCGTAGGCGAGTAGTTCACGCGCGTCGTCGCTCACGTGATCTTCGCCCGGACCTGCGCGACAAGATCACGGACGTCGCTGATCAGGGGGCTCGGGCAGGTCGATTGCAATGTCCTCGACGATGACCAGGTACGACGCGGGCTCATCCACTTGTCCACTCAGTATGGACTCGACGCGATCACCCTCACCACCTACGAGGGCGTCATGTATGCCGCGCTCAAGAAGGCGATAGCCAAGGGGTGGCGCGACCGGGCAAACCCGCTTGAGGCACCGATAAACATTGTCGTCGAGAAACCACTCCCACGGCGTGGGCGTATTCGTCCTGGCACCGTCGCGGAGTCGGTCCATCGCGTGCTGAAGGCGAATCCCGGCGTCTGGTATTCCGTTGCCGAAATGATCCCGCTAGTCGGACTCGGCCACGCTGATGGTCGGCCGATGACACGACCGGAGGCGCAGACATCCATTACCGCTACCCTGCGGCAGCTGCTCTTCGGCGAGGCGACCGGCATCCGCTGCGCCCCTCGAATGCTCGAGCCCGCGCCACATGGTCCGCACCGGACTCATCTCTGCATCCGGGTCTGGACCTACGATCCGAGCCTTCCATACCCCGCTCCCCAGCCGGGCGCTCTCGACGGCGAGGCCGTCACAATGATCGGATCCCTCAGGGCCTATTGCGCCCTGCCGTGGGCCGAACGAATGGTGGCATGTACCCAGCGCCTGATCGGCACCAGAATCGGCGAAACCCTGGCGTGCCAGATCAGTGACTATGTGCCTGGAGATCGCTCTGAGGGGAAGAGGGGCCTGCTACACCTTTTCCGCAACCCCAAACCCCGTACGAACTCGGTTCGCTGGGGGACCCTCCCCTCAGCTCACCCGCTCGTACACCACTCCCTGGGACTCAACTACCGGGGGTGGCCCATCGAGGAGCACCCAATCACCGGAATGCAGATGGTCGAAGAGGGGCTCGTCCAGGACTACAGCCGCGAGCATCAGCTACCGCCAGGATGCATCTCGACGAAGGAGGCCGGCCACATCCTGGGCGTTTCGGCAGAGCGGGCTGCCGTTCTCGCTCACAAGCACGGCTGGATCGTCGCACGATACGAGGTCGGCAGGCGCATCGCACTCGACCCAACGTTGGTCAGGGCGTACGCCGGGCAGACCAGCCGGATCCCACCAGGGTCACCACTGCCCTGATGGAGCATCTCGCTGTTCTGCCGTGAGCTCGGTAATGAACTCATCGAGGGCGCTCGGAGGGATGCGACGCGACCAGCCGAGCTTCACGCTGCGAATGCGACCGGAGAGGATGTACTCGTAGATGTGAGAGCGGGAGATCCTCAAGAGGTCGGCTGCCTCCTCGACGGTAAGCAGGAGCGGAAGAGGTCTGCCGGCATCGAACAGCGAAGCCACAGGAGGCTCGACGGATCTGCGGACCTCGTCGCCGCCCGGCGGGACCTCGAACGTCTCCATATCCCCGAGCCTGGCCGGGACCTTCGAGGGAGAACGCTGCACCCGTCACGAAGCGCCCCCGCGCCATCCGTCCCGCCCCTACGTTCCCTTTTCACCGTTCTCGGCAATGCGGCCCATACCTACCATGTCGGCTGCCCGACAATGGAGAGGTCACGCCGGCCGCCGGCCGTCGCTCGGGCAAGCCAGCGGTTCGGGCCGGCTCAGGCGCTCTGGGCGATCGACGGGGAGGACGGTGACGCCGCGTCGTCAGCACCCGGCCGAGTGCCGTTGCGAGCGAGCAGTCCGCCCATCACCCCCACCAGGTCTCGGCCGCCGTCCGTGAGATCGTGCCCGTAGATGTCGGTGGTGGTCGACACGCGAGAGTGGCCGAGCAGCCGGCTCACTGCCAGAATGTCGGAGCTCTCTCGTAAACCAATACTCGCTACCGTATGGCGCAAATCGTGAAGCCGAGCCTTGGGGGCTCCGATCTCGCGCCGGATCTGCTCCCAACGATGCGTCAGGACCGCCGGGTCGATCGGCGTCCCGATGGCGGTGGTGAACACGTATCCGGTCTCGACCCATGCGTCACCGGCCAGCTCGCGTTCGGCGGCTTGCGCCTCGCGCCGATGGTGGAACGCCTCGACGACGACCGGAGCGAGCGGCACGTCCCTTTTCGACCGTTCGGTCTTGGGGTCGTAGGCGACCAGACCCTTGCCCTTCACTCGCTGGAGCGAGCGGCGGATCGTCGCGCTGGCACCATCGAGGTCCAGGTCCGGCCAGCACAATCCCACCGCTTCCCCACGGCGGGCGCCGGTCGTGCCCAGGAATAGAAAGCACGCCTCGAGCGAGTCGTCTGCCAGCAGCTCGCCAAGGGCGCCGAGCTGCTCCTTGGTGAGCGGATGGCGCTCGTCGGCAGTGTGGGAGATGGGAGACGAGAGGGCTGCCGCGTTGCGCTCCGCGATCCCCCATCGGATGGCATCGTTGAGCGCAGCACGGAGGACGGTGTGAGCCATCTGGCGGGTTCGTGCCCCCACCCCATCGGTCGCCATCCCTGCGAGCGCCTCGTCTACGTGGAGGGGGGTGAGCCGTGCAAGGCGAGCCTTGCCCAGGCGCGGGATAACGTACTTCTCCAGAACGTCGTGGTACGAACGGTTGGTGTTCGGGCGGCGCCGGTCCTGGGTGACCTCGAGCCAGTGACGGAGGAACTGCTCGAGGGTGGTCCGCTGCGGTTCGCCTGACCAACCCTGCTCGGCCCGCTTCCTCGCCGCCCGGAGGTTCGCCAGCACCTCGGCACGCGTGCGCCCGTACACCGACACACGCCGGCGGGCGCCGTGGCTCGTGACGTCGAAGCGTGCCTCCCAGCGCCCATCCGCCCTCCGGCGGACATTGCCCTCACCTGCAACACGTCGACCCATGATCCCCAGCGTACCATTTTGGGGGTCAACTTGGGGGTCACATTCTGCTAGATACCTTCAATCCCAGCAAAAGTGCTGGTAGTCAGCGCGCTCGGAGGGATTCGAACCCCCAACCTTCTGATCCGTAGTCAGATGCTCTAGTCCATTGAGCTACGAGCGCAATTTCTTTCATAAGCTACCCGATCAGAGGCTGCATCGGCACCTGGAGGCTATCCAGCACTTTGGCCACCAGCGCATTGAGCAGATAGCATGAAGCTTTCATGGGGGAGAGTGGATCCAGTGCAGGGAGTCGCGACGTGCCGGCCGGGCTGGGCCCAGTCCCAGGCGCCCCAGCCACGGAGAGCGCAGTCCCAGGCGCCCCAGCCAGGGAGAGTCCAGTCCCAGGCACCCCAGCCAGGGAGGGCCCAGTCCCAGGCACCCCAGCCAGGGAGAGTCCAGGCCCAGGCACCCCAGCCAGGGAGGGCCATCCAACGCGCCGGCCTCTGGTCGGGCATGTCCTGTCTCTCGCCCTTGCCGTCGCAGCACTCGGGCTCCTGTGTGCGGCCTGCGGGTCATCCAGCAGCCAGTCATCGACGCTGCCAGCAGCAGCGCTACGGCACGCGGCATCTGATGGCATGGTGCCCGGACCCCTGAAGGCACCTGGCGGACCTTTCATGTACGACTCGGCCGGTAGGGTCGTCATCCTGCACGGCGTCAATGCAGTGTACAAGCATGCGCCCTACGAGCTCATGGACATCCCCGGCAAGCCGTTCAGCTTCACCGCCACCGACGCCTCCGAGATAGAGAAGCTGGGGTTCAATGTGGTGCGGCTCGGGATCCTGTGGGAAGGCCTGGAGCCAGGTACCCTCGGCATCAACAGCCCCCAGATATGCACGCCAGGCACCCCTAAGCGCTCGGGACAGTTCAACGAGAAGGTGGCTCTCGCTTACCTGGCCCAGGTCAAACGGGTGGTGGATCTACTGGGATCCTATGGGATATACACGCTCATCGACATGCATCAGGACGTGTACAACCAGGTCTTCAGGGGAGAGGGCGCTCCAGCCTGGGCGGTATGCACGAGCGGCTTGGCGATACATAACCTTCCCGGGAGATGGTCGAACGACTACTACGAGCCTGCGGCACAGGCTGCATACCATAACTTCTGGTACAACGACGTCGTGGGGAACCTGCAAGGGGCTTACGACAAGGTCTGGGCCACGGTCGCGAGCTACTTCCGTGACAACCAGTGGGTAGCGGGCTACGACCTGTTCAACGAGCCGTCTGCTGGCTCGATCTACAAGCACCTGGGCGACAACACGAGCTTCGATCACGTGCTCGAGTGCTTCTACACCGGCAGAGCTCACCCCGGGCTCGATGCCAGCACCCGGAAGCCACTGACCTGCCCGAAGGACGACCCCGAGGAGGGTGTCATCCCCACCATCCAACGTGCAGACCCTAATCACCTGCTCTTCTACGAGCCGGACATAACGACGTCAGGTGGCATACCGAATCACATAGGCCCGATGCCCTACCCGAACCTGGTGCTGAACTTCCACGACTACTGTGCGCTGCGTAATCCCGTTACAGGAGCTACCCTCGACGAGTCCCTCTGCAAGGTACTGGAGAAAGATCCGGTGGTAGATCGCCATAGCGAGCGGGAGCGCGACACGACGGCAGAGCAGCCTGGCGGGCCAGCCTGGTTCATGAGCGAGTTCGGGGCGACGAACGATCTTCCCGACCTCGAGCGGATCACGGCTTTCGCTGACGAGTACCTTCTCGGCTGGTCCTACTGGTCATGGAAGTACTACGACGACCCCACAGGGAGCACTGCTGAGGCTTTGATCGCCTCGAATGGTAAGCCGAAGCCGAAAGTGAAGATCCTGAGCCAGGCTTATGCCGAAGCTATCGCAGGCACGCCTCTGTCCATGAGAGACGATCCTCTGAGCGGTGTCTTCGGGCTCAGATACAGGTCAAAGCCATCGGTCTCGGCTCCTACAGTCGTTTACCTGCCGCCGCTGCCTTCGTCCGAGCGCTACTGCGATTCAGTGAGTGGTGCGACAGTAGTGCACTCGACATATTCGAATCGGGTCCTTCTGGAGAGCACGGGAAGCTCTAGGGTAGTCACCTTCAGTGCTCATCCGCAGAAGGCGTCGAAAGCCTGCACCGCATAGCACTCACGCCCTACTCCATCCCCCGGGCAGGATCCCAGAGCCAGATCCCGCCCAGGATTCCAGCGCTGTTGTCCACGAGGCTGACATCTCGACCCAGGTCCACGCTCACATGGCGCGAGTTCCCGCCGCCTATGTAGCAGTGGTCGTAGTTCAGGAGGGAATGCAGGCACTCGATTGCCTTCTTCACCCGCTTGTTCCATTTCTTCTCGCCGATCTCGTTTAGTGCCTCGTCCCCGAGCTGCTCGTTATAGGTCTGCCCCTTCCGGAATGGGTGGTGCGCGATCTCGAGGTGAGGTGCGAGGCGACCCTGATCGAAGAGGCCGGTTCCAACACCAGTGCCGAGTGTCACCACCAGCTCCAGCCCGCTTCCTTTCACCACTGCCGCTCCCTGAAGGTCGGCATCGTTCGCCACCCGGCATGGCTTGCCGAGGGAGCTAGCAAGCGCACCTGCGAGGTCGAAATCCCGCCAGGCAGCCAGGAGCTCTGGCTGCACCGCCGACCCGGGCCCTGACTTCGTGACGAAGTGGGGGGCTGTGCGGATCTTCCCCTCCCGTACCACTCCCGGGAACCCCGCCGAGATGCGGTCGAAGGATGCGAGGGGCTGTACCAGCTTTACCAGCGCATCGACCATGGCCTGGGGAGGGCACGGATAACGTGTCGCAACACGTACACGATCTTCCACCATCTGGCCTGCCTTGTCGAGCACCGACGCCTTCAGGCCCGTCCCGCCGATGTCTATGGCAAGCGTGTAGGGCTTCTCATGCGCACCGCCACCAGCGGACGCCGATTCTCCTGAAGCGCGGACGGCTCCGCCAGCCGCGCCAGAGCTGCGGGACGCGGAGGGGTCTGTCACCACTGCTCCTCGTGCCACACCGCATCCAATGGTAGGCGCTGGCGCCACCCGTGGCGCTCCAGGTCTGGAGTCGTCTCGAGGTGCGTTACAGGTCCCAGGCAAAGCCAGGCGACAGGTCGCACCCCTTCGGGGATGCCCAGCAGCTCAGAGAGGAAATCCTCCCGGTAGAAAGATACCCAACCGACTCCCCATCCCTCCGCTGTTGCTGCCAGCCACAGGTTCTCTATGGCCAGGCATACCGAGTACAGCCCGGCATCGGCGATGGCGTGCCGACCGAGAACGTGTGGTGCTCCCCGGCTCGCATCGTAGGTGACCACCAGGGAGCAACTCGCGTCCATCACACCGTCGATCCTTATCCCGGCGAAGCGACCAGCCAGCTCGGGGCTGAGACCCGCTGCGAACGTCTCACGTTCCGATTGGACATGCTCCCAGAACTTCGTCTTGGTTCCCTCGCCCGTCACGAGCACGAAGTCCCATGGTTGGCTGAGCCCGACACTCGGTGCGCTGTGCGCTGCCGCTACCACGCGCATGAGAACGCCCCGGTCGAGGGGTTCGCCTGTAAACTGCGCCCTCACGTCGCGCCGACGTTCGATCACCTCGTAGAAGTCGACACTCACGATCCCCCACGCTAGCGTCTGTTCATGGCCAATGAACCCTGGCTCGGCGATGCCTGCTCCCTGGTGGACGCCCTCCGGGCTGGGGAGTGCTCGCCGCTCGAAGCACTGGAGGCGTGCCTGGCTGCCGCAGAGCGCTCGAACCTGAACGCCTTCTCCTACCTGGACCATGAGGCTGCCAGGAAGGCTGCCAGTGAGGCTGACGTGGGCCTCCCGTTCGGCGGCGTGCCCGTAGCAGTGAAGGAGCTGGATCACGTGGCCGGCTGGCCTCATTCGGAGGCAAGCGTCGTCTTCGCCGATCGCAAGAGCGCCTTCGACGCCACGATGGTCGCGAGGCTGCGGGCTGCTGGCTGCGTCCTCGCTGGGCAGACCACCGCCAGCGAGTTCGGGGGCGTTAACTGCACCAGCTCGAAGCTGCACGGCACGACCCGGAACCCCTGGGACCTGGAGAGAACTCCTGGCGGCTCTTCGGGGGGCTCCGCAGCAGCCGTTGCCGGTGGCATCATACCGGTAGCCACGGCCGGGGACGGGGGAGGCTCTATACGCATCCCTGCTGGATTCACAGGAACCTTTGGTTTGAAGTCCACTTTCGGTCGTATCCCGAAGGGACCTCAGTGCTCGCAGACTCCCCATACTGTCACCCTCGGATGTATAAGCAGATCTGTACGCGATACAGCGCGGTGGTTCGACATCTGCAGTGGCTTCGATCCGAGGGACACACTGAGTCTCCCGAGCACAGGTGGGTGGGAGGCTGATCTGGGTACGCTCGATCTGGCGGGGAAGAAGGTCGCCGTCGTTCCCGATCTCGGCGTGGCCGTGGTGAACCCCGCCTGCAGCGAGCTGGTCGAGGAAGCAGCGAAGGAGCTCGCCCTGGCTACGGGTATGGTCCAGGTCCCCTGCGACATACACCTGCCAGAGGGCGGGATGGTGTGGGCTATGTCCGGTCTCGTGAGCCTGCTGGCCGAGCTGGGGGACCGTTACCCCGGCTGCGTGGACGACCTAACCCCTGAGATCCAGATCGGGTTGAACATCGCCGAGCATCATTACGATCTGGCTACCGCCGCGGAGGCAGAGCGATTTCGCACCGAAGCGAACGAGGCCATGGCTGATATCTTCGACTCTGTCGACCTCGTGATCTCCTGTGTGAACCCGGACGTGGCATTCGACGCCGCAGGTCCGTTGCGCACTACGGTAGGAGGCCGCGAACTTATGGGGGAGCTTGGTTTCGAGAAAGCCATCGCGAACAACGGAGCACTTACTATTCCGGCGAATCTTACGGGTAACCCGGCCGTCTCTATCCCGATCGGATTCGTGGATAACCTACCTGTTGGGATGCAGGTCCTCGGTCGGCATCATGAGGAACCCGTCTTGCTGGACATAGCCCTGGCTATGGAGCGCATCAGGCCCTGGCCTCTCGTGGTGCCCGGTTCCCCGATATAGCTGGTAGCCCGGGTATCCCTCGGGTGCCTGTCGCCTGGCAGCTCTCGCGCCATCCTGGGTCTGAGCCTGACCAGCGCAGGTGGGTAGTGCCCGTAGATGAGGACCCCTGACCCTGGCGACATACGGCGTAAGGCATCAGGCGGCAGGAGGCGGCGTGAGGTGCTCGTGAAGGTGGTGGCCTGCCCTGAACGGTCACTCCCGTATGCCGGAAGCAGGAGGTCGTGATCGCCGGCGAGCTGGCTCACCTGCTCCAGGGTCGCGGGATCTGCGATCCCCGAGAGGAACAGCTTGGCGCGATGGTTATTTACTATACTCTGGGACCTCGGGCCATATCGTGCTTGCACCTGAGCAATGTCCTGCCAGACGGTCACGAGCTGAACCCCGTGCCCTGCTGCCGTAGCTGCCAGCTCGTCGAGGTCAGCGAGTGGCGCCAGGTTAGCGGCCTCGTCGAGCACGACCAGAAGTGGTGGATCGAGGGGCCTGGCCTGGTGCTCGGCCTTCGAGAAGGCGCTACGGAGCAGTTCGGTGAACAGCATGGAAAAGCGCGCCCTGACGCTGCGCTGATCCTGGACGGGCGCCACCAGGTAGAGCGTGCCCGAATCGCTGCCGAGAAGGGACTTGGGGTCGAAGGCTCCTGCAGGTCGGAGCCCGGCTAGCGCTGCCTCGCCCGTGTAGCTTTCCAGGATCGACTCGAGGGTCGCATAGATAGAGGAGCGCTGGCGCTCCTCCCGGCGACCGCTTGCCAGGAATGACCGTAGCGCCGGCTCGCACGGGGGATCTTCGAGAGCATCCAGGACCTCGGTCGCTTCTTCGCTGTCCACCCACCTCGCCACATCCTCCATGCTGCGCCCGGAGCGGGCCGCTGCCAGGAGAAGCGGCGCCAGCAGCTTCCCTGCCATGGTGTACCAGAACTGGGAGTCCTCCAGGCCGCTCTTGTCGGGCCGGCTTGTCTCCACCATGGCTGACGCCACGCGCCGGGCTTCCTCCCAGGCGTCGCAGGCGGCCAGCGGGTCCCAGGTGCAGCGCTCACCGTAGTGGAGCTGGCTGCTCGCCACGCCTTGCGGGTCGTAGATCCAAAGCGGCCCCTTCGCGCGGCGATGAGCTGAAGTCGCATGGATCACGTCTGCTTTTACGCTCGCTACGGCTACCGGTCCATCCCATTCGATGACAGCCGGCACGACGAGTCCCGAGGTCTTGAACGTCTGAGTCGGCCCTACGACGATGAGCGACTGCCTCGTTTCAGCGGCGATGAGCCTGCTCCGCCACCGGATATAGATACTGGCGCTACGGCCCTGGCCAAGCTGGCCGGGGGCCATGCTCCTCGGGGAGAGAGTCCCGATTACGAGCCGCCCACGGGTAGGTGCAGCGACGAGCAGGCGTACCAGGTCGCGGCGCGTCGCGAAGCGAGCCGGAGGGGCGTGCCGGCTTGCCTTGCCGGTGCTCCCCGGGCCGGGTCGTGCTGCCCGGGAGGAACGCACCCCGCTTGCCAGGGAGAAGGCTGCGGCCCCGAAGACAAGGGGACTAGCCACGAGGAGGGTTGTGTCCGTCATACGGCATATCCATCGGGGGACGGGGAGCTCTGTGCGGTCATGCGCGAGTCTGTGTAAGTGAGCGAGTGCTCGGTGGTGGCCAGCACATGGCGAACGAGCATGGAGCGCGCGCCGATCTTCCATAGGGCTACGCCACGGCCGAGCTTCGGGAGAAGGCTCGCCTCCCCCGGTTCGAGGCCGAGGGCGGCAGTGGCCTGCTCCAGCTCGCCGCTTGGCTGAGCGAACACGACCCGCGTCTCGGAGTCAGCCAGCAGGCCCGCTGCCAGACCTGCCTGCTCGGATCCATTCGGTCCAGCCGAAGCTAGATCCGTGATCCTATGGAGAACGGCTATGTTGGCTGTGCCGTATGCGCGGGCCAGCTTCCAGGAGCTGCGCAGCCAGCGTGCGATCGCGAGATCAGAGAGCAGGGCCCATGCCTCGTCTACCACGAGCAGGCACTGCCTTCCCCCGGGCGCTCTGCAGGGATCACTGGCATCTGAGACCGCTACATCGCCAGGGTCTGGCAGGTTCGAGATCCCCGTGACCGCCTGGATCCAGGCCATCACGCAGGCCATGACGATGCCGAGCGACTGCGAGCCGTAGACAGCCGAGAGATCTATTACGGTAACTGGTCCGGCCAGTTTATCATGTATCGTGGTAGGTCCGTCGAGCATGCCGGCTAGATCCGTGTGGACCAGCCTGCGTAGCTCCAGTGCAACGTCGCGGACTGCCCGAGCCATGGATGCCGGAGCCGTCCCTATGGAAGATGCGGTGATGGCATCCGGGGCCAGGAGAGCTTCGACCACGTCGGGCAGTATCACCAGATCGCCCCGCTTCCTCGCCGACTGGTCGAGCGCCCCATGTAGGCCAGCTCTCTCCACTGGCGAGAGCTGGCGGCCGATCGCTGCCTCGGAGAGCGATGATAGTATTGCGAGGCGGTCCCGCCGGCCGGATTCGCTCGCCGGGGCGTCCAGGGGATTTATTCGCAGGCGCCCTCCGGGAAAGAGGCGCAGGGGAGCTGACCCTGACTCGGCGGCGAGTGCGCCGTACTCGCCCTTCGGGTCCAGGACGAACGATCTTCGCCCGAAAGCGACCTGGCGCCAGAGGTAGCTCTTCACGAGAGCGCTCTTGCCGCGTCCTACCTGGCCGAACACGATCATGTTCGGGTTCGTTATTATTCCCTTCTGGTAGAGCACGAACGGGTCGTAGGCAAATGGTGATCCGGCTATGTCACGCCCTAGCAGGACGCCGGACATCGTGAAGGTGAGATCGGATGCGAAAGGGTATACGGCACCGAGCGTGGCACTCGTAGCCTCGTGGGAAGGGAGCCGGAGCAGGCTGCGACGAGACGTGGTGTGCCTGGGGAACTTCCAGGAGCTCGTCATAGGAGACCTCGGGCAATAGGTAGCGTCCACATGAGTGCCTCTGCTTGACGGCCATAGCAGCATCGCAGCACCAGCTGGGATCTGGAGGCGACTGTCGCGAGTGCCGAGCGTGCCCTCCCGAGCTCTTCGAGATCGTGGGCGCTGGTCGTGACGAACCCGCTGTAGCGAAATAGCGTGTGCCCACTCGCGATCTCGGCTTCGCGTCTCATAGTGGAACGCGCCTCGTGCTTGGTGCGCATGGTAATGAGGAAGCCGCCCCTGGCGCGCAGCTCACCGTCTGCCATGTCCGCCACGCGCTCTCGCGTGACCAGTTGCATGGCTTCACGGGTAGGGACGGGTTCGATGACGAGGCTTATGGACCGCTGGAAGCCGGGCTCGAGGAGCAGTGGAGCGAGGAAATCCCCTGGGACGGGCGATCGCGGCCACTCCTCGACCCAGAAGGTCGTGTGGTAGGCGCCATCTGTGCGCACGTGGCTCCAGCTCTCTTCGATGGCGAGGGGCCAGGGGTACGGGGCCCCGCCCTCCAGGGCGCCTCCTTTCGCATTGATGGCGAGCCACAAGCGCCTTGCCAGCGCGCCAGACGAGAGCATGCCATGCACAGGTATACCTCCCGCACGGAGGTTCTCGCTCAGCAGGCGGGCGTCACGGAGGAGGTCGCTCCCGTCGTGTACCGGCAGCGCTTCGTCCCGCTTCCCCGTGGTGGTTCCAGGGTGGCGCCGGTGGGGCTGCGTGGTCTTACGTCGCCTGGGCAACATCCCGCGGCTCGTTGGCGCATGCCGGAGCACGACAAGGACCTCGTGTGCCCAGGTCGCCTGGCTGGTCTCGGATATGGCATTCCGGTAGGAGGCACGCGCATCGCTCGGGCCGTGGCTTCTCAGCGCGAAGTCCTGATGCAAGGCTTCGCAGTCCTCGGGCCAGGTCCGGGCTACCCACTGGAGCCGCATGCCTGGAACCCCCGGGTCGAGCGAGGTTAGGACTCGCGCCCAGCTCCCTATGTGCTGGTCTTGCGAGCCCGGATCCCATAAGGGGAACCCGGCACCGGAGGTCAGCAGCACGGCGCTGGTGGCTCCCTCGTTGGGATCGAAGATAGCTCCGGCTCTGCTGGTTCCCATCGCCCCTCGGGAGTCAGCGAGGTCGCACACTCGAAGGCCCGCGAAGGGGCCGGCTGCTGGCCTGGCGCGATCGGGCCTGGCGCGAGCTGGCCGCTGCGTGGCCGGGGCTGGCCTGGCGTGAGCTGGCCGCTGCGTGGCCGGGGTGTCGAGCATGCTCGGGGAAGGGCGTGTCCCAGGCAGGATGAACCCGTCTGTGGGCGCAGAGGATCTGGCATGATGCCTTCCGAAGAAGGCATCGAACGACCATCGCAAGACGACTGGTAACCACTGCTCTGGGGTCTGCCCCCCTACTGGCCAGCAGGCACACGCTATGCCCAGACCGAGAGATCCCAATGCGAGTATGACTCTGGTGGGAGCGATGCCACCATGGAGGAATCCGATTGCGAGCAGCACCCCGCAGGCCACAGAGACGATCTGGCCGCTGCGCCAGCCAGCCACGAGACCGCGAGTGCTGAGCGGCCCGAACTCGTACCTGGAGACAGGGTGGCTCCCGGGCAACCCTGCTCCGTTCGGGCTGTCCGCCTGGCTCGTCATTCCCGTCCTGGGCCGGTTTCGTCGTAGTAGCGCTGGATCTCGGGAGGGAGTGGGACGCCCCTGGCAAGGGGGATGCCGGCGCCATCGGCACGCGGCGACGGCGGTGATGCCGGTGAAGGTGATCCTGGTGAAGGTGACGCCGGTGAAGGTGATCCCGGTGAAGGTGATGCCGGTGGTGAAGGTGGGCGGGGAGCGGGACCCATGTTCGGGCCTGATGGATCTGCCGAGCCTGGCATGGCTATGGGACCTATGGGGCCCAGGTCGCCGCCATCGAGCGAAGCCAACCATGACATGGCATAGCGCGAGGTGTTTACCGGGGAGCTGTGGGCGAGCTGGCGATGGGTTCCCTCGAGGTGGCCAACAGCTCCCGCCTCTATAACCGGTACCAGACGAAGCAGTACGAACGGGCTCGCCACGGCGAGCAACAGCAGTGCTATGCCCTCTACCATTCCGGCAAGATTGGCCGGAGCGCCCTGGGTGCCGTTCAGCGCACTTGCGGCGAGCGAGAGGATCGCTACTATGACGAACTTCGAAAGGATGATAGCCGCGATGGTGTCGATCAGGCGGCGGCACCAGTGCGCGATGGCGGGCCATACGACGCTCGCCAGCGCGAGTGGCAAGAACAGGACAGCCGTGTACAGAGTGGCAGTCCTGATCACCAGCTCGAGCCAGAGGAAGAATGCCCCGATGACAAGCCCTATGGCGGCTATGAGGATCACGAAGGCTGGTGCTTCCGGGCCGTCGCCCGACAGGGATCCTGCAGCGATGAGGGCAAGTGTTACCTTCCCGAGGAACTGCGAGGCTGCCAGCCCGCTCCCTTCTGCCACCCACCTGCTCATGGCATCGACGACGGCGAGGCCCATCTGGACAACCTGGAGGGCGATCATGGTGAGCAGTAATGCGATCGGGAGGCGCAGAGCTATCGACCGTAACATCGTTGTCAGATCTTGATGTACTATGCCGTGGACTATCGCACCCAGGGCGAAGGGAAGAGTGAGTGTGGCAGCCAGCACCGCCATGGCCCGGTAATGCGCCTCGAACCATGCGCTGCCGAGCTCGGGAGTGGTGGTGGAGTCGAGCACGTGTCCCACGCGACCGAGAAGCCATGCGGCTCCCCTGGCCACCCAGGCACTTATGGCTCTGAGGACCGTGCGTGCTGCATCCTTCGGAATGGAGCTGAGAGTGCAGTAAGGGGTGCTGTCGAGTATCGGGTTAGTGCACTCACCGGTGGCAGGTCGGTCAGTCTGGCTCGGATGGGTGCCCGACGGTGTCTCGCTCGCCCTGCCGGGTTTGGCGCGGGCGACGAGCGCCATCTCAGGAGACGCGAGGCCCCTCCTGGCCATGTCCGGCCCGGGAGGGAGAGGCCGGACAATGACCAGGAAGGTGAGCAGCAGGCCGGCCCCGAGGATCGAAGCGGTCACGATCGCTCTATCTAGCGCCGGCCGGGACGGCGCCCGGTAGGACTGCGCTGGTCGCGACCGCGCCGGCTGGGACTGCGCCGGCCGGCCTCCCCGGCCGGGCAACGATGCCGTCTTGCCCATGTGCTCAGACTTGCCCATGTGCTCAGATACCAGAGAGGTCACTTTCAGTGGACCTGCTGCCCGGCTGAGAAGAAGAAGTTTATGAGGGTCGGGGCGGCCCCTATGAGCAGGGCCGCCAGGGCGGAGATCAGGACAGCTCGCCTGCCCGTGTAGGCATGCTGGTAGTTCTGCGAGTGGGAGCCGAGTGCCCAGACGGCGGCGCCTATGACGAGCCCGAGGAGGGCGAAGACGAGCGCCCAGGCAGCTATCCCGTCTACCAGGTGCTGCAGTGTGCTGCCGCCAGGCAGATCGGAGAGGTTCGGGCTCAGCTGGACTGCCGCCAGGAGGGCGGCACGCACACCGATGGCCGGCTGGCTACTGATTGCCCCATGTGGCATTAGGCAGGGTCTCATCTCATCTCCCTTCGGGGGCTGGGCTGTGCGGGGATCTGGTCATCTGCGGGGATCTGGGCTGTGCGGGGATCTGGTCATCTGCGGGCTGGGCGTTCTGGGTCTGTACGGCAACAATCACAGGATAGACGATCTCCCAGAGAGTGTCAATATATTTCATGTAGTGCCAGTGATTACAATGTCGTTACATATAATAATGTGACTCATCTGCCGGCTCCTCCTCTTATCCCGCGCCTGTCCGCGCGCCGCGGTGGTGTGGCTGCCATGCTGGGAGGGTGCAACGCCTTCTCGTGCTACTGGTGACCGTTCATGCTGGACGCCCAGGCCATTCCCCTTACCCAGGCCATCTGGGGGCAGCCTTTCTCGTAGCGACCGCTGTTCCCCTGACAGTGCTAATCAGCGCAGCTGCTGCTGCTGTGGTCTGCATAGGGCTAGCTGCCCTTCTCGGCGCGCACGCCGGACGTGCTGCACTGCGCCAGCGCCTGGAAGCGCTCGCATCCAGGCTTGGGAACGATCCAGGCGAAGATGACAAGGCAGGCGTAGAGGCATCGCTGTCGCACCTGGAGCGGGCTACTGACCTCGCGGCGGAAGCAGTGGCGGAGTCATCGGCGGACGCTATACGGCTTCGAAGGGCTTTCGATGCTCTCCAGCAAGGCATCGTGGTCTGCGACGAGAACGGCACCGTGGTCTTTCGCAATGCCCAGGCTGAGGCGCTCATGACGAGCAGGCACGGCGATGTGCTGGCAGCGGAGGCTGTGGGGGAGATCGTGCAGGAGGCCTGGCAGGCAGCAGAGGGGGGGCACCTGGGGCAGGCAGAGCGGACGATAGAGCTTTACGGTCCACCGCGCCGCACACTGGCTATCCGTTGCAGCCTGATAGACGATGGGCGGCGAACACTCGGGGCCATGACAGCGATCGACGACATCTCGGAGCGAAGGCGGCTGGAGGAGGTGAGGCGCGATTTCGTAGCGAACGTGAGCCATGAGCTGAAGACACCGATCGGAGCGCTCGGACTCTTGGCGGAGACTCTGGTGGCCGAGGAAGATCGAGTTGTCACGGAGCGCCTTGCCGGTAGGATCCAGAGCGAGGCGTTCCGGATAACCCGGATCATCGAAGATCTCCTGGATCTGTCTCGTATAGAGGCCGAGGAATCACCTCCGCGGGAGCCGGTTCTGATGAATCTGGTGATGAGCGAGGCCTTGGAGCGGATTCACGCGGCCGTGGAGCAGTTCGGCGTTGGCGTGGAATACTCCGAGCCCGATCCACCGGTCACGGTTATCGGTGATCGTCGCCAGCTTCTCTCAGCTCTGTACAATCTTCTCGAGAACGCGGTCAAGTACTCCTACAGCGGAGGTGTGGTGGAGTTGGTAGGACGCCAGGTCGGTTCCTCCGTCGAGATCATCGTGAGAGACCATGGTATAGGAATCCCGGCGCGAGATCTGGAGCGCATCTTCGAGCGTTTCTACAGGGTGGACCAGGCCAGAGGACGCCAGACTGGTGGCACAGGTCTGGGATTGTCCATAGTGAGGCACGTAGCGAATAACCACGGTGGCACCGTCGAGGTGGAGTCACGTGAAGGCGATGGATCGACCTTCGTTCTGAAGCTGCCCCTACACAGTGTTGGTGCACCCGCCGCAGGAGGTGATCGGGGAGCATCTGCCGTGTCTCCTGCCGGGCCGTTCCAGGCCCCTCGCGAGCCATATGTTGCCGGCGAGGCAGCGGTCCCCGAGCCGCCGCAGGCAGCCGAAGCCGTGTCCCTGGAGAGCCTCCCGCCGCCCGTGGTACCTCCTGGCTGGCAGGTTCCGCTCACCGAGCCGCAGCCGCAGGCAGCAGCACCCGAGCCGCCGCAGGCAGCACCCGAGCCGCCGCAGGCAGCCGAAGCCGTGTCCCTGGAGAGCCTCCCGCCGCCCGTGGTTCCACCTGTGGTGCCGGCAGATGGAGAAAACTCGGACGGAGCCAGCTCACCGGCGCGCGACACTGCGGCAGGCGACACTGCGGCAGGCGACACTGCGGTAGGCGACCCCGGCCACCCTGAAGTTGCAACACTCGATGCCGGAGTCCCTGCTGTAGCATATCCTGCCACGGTACTTGCTGACTCACGGGGCCTGGGAAAGGTGGTGCCTCTCGACGCCGGCACGCCACTGACCGGCACGCCATCGACACGGCCTGAGGATGACACGGCTCCTGGCGGAACCCCGGTCATCTCCGCGAACGGTTACGCCAATGGATCCGCGAGCGGGTACGTGAACGGCACCGGCCCAGGTCAGGGCTTCGCAACCCAGGAAGCTTTTGCAGTGCGAGGCTACCGCCATCCCGAGCCCTCCGAGCATCCAGCCAGGGAACCCGGCCCCAGGGAACCCGGCAGCGATTCTCAGGACGATGGCGCCAGATGAGCGCCAGCTCGCCTGTGGTTCTGGTCGTCGAGGACGAAGAGTCGTTCATCGATGCTCTTACCGTTGGCCTGGAACGGGAGGGTTTCCAGGTCCGGGTTGCCCGTGATGGCGCTCAGGCGCTGCAGTCGTTCGACGAGGCGCTGCCGGATGTGGTGCTTCTGGATCTTATGTTGCCAGTCATATCAGGGCTCGATGTGTGTCGCATGATGCGTGCGAAGTCCGATGTTCCGATCATCATGGTGACTGCCAAGGGCACCGAGATAGACACCGTTGTGGGTCTGGAGGTGGGAGCGGACGACTATGTGACGAAGCCCTATCGCCTGCGCGAGCTCGTGGCGAGAATGCGAGCTGTCATGCGGCGTGGGCCGCGAAGCGCAGATGAAGGGGATCGCCGGGACCTGGGCCTGCTCGAAGCCCACGGTGTGCGTCTCGACCCTGAGCGTCACGAAGTGCGGATCAGGGGGCAGGAGATCAAGCTGACCTTGAAAGAGTTCGAGCTCCTGGAGTGCCTCCTGGAGCGGCCGGGTAGGGTCCTGAAGCGCGACACGCTCATAGACAGGGTCTGGGGTGGTGACTATGTGGGCGATACGAAAACCCTGGATGTTCACATAAAGCGCCTCCGCAACAAGATCGAGGAGGACCCTGCACGACCGCAGATCATCACCACCATCCGGGGCGTCGGCTATCGCTTCGAGCCCGAGCCCGGTAGCCACTCCTGAGTCCGGATGGTCACGTCACTTCCGGCCAGACTCCGAAGAGCCTGCAGTGCAGCGGCTCGCCAGCTTCCCTCAGGTGTCCGTGCTTATCTGTGTGTCCCAGTGGTCGGGACCGGCGTCGATCCGGTGACCTCACGCTTTTCAGGCGCGCGCTCTACCAACTGAGCTACCCGACCATACCTGCTCGGACCGGCTTTCGCCGGCCCGAGCTCCTGCCTCGCGGCAGGCCTGCGGACCTGACGGGATTTGAACCCGCGACCTCCGGCTTGACAGGCCGGCGTGCACTCCAGGCTGCACCACAGGTCCCTGGAACGTCGCACCCCCAACGGGATTCGAACCCGTGTTACTGCCTTGAAAGGGCAGCGTCCTCGGCCGCTGGACGATGGGGGCCCGAGCCGCTTGGGGCGGGGCAATCTTACCCGAGTCGCCGGACACTCGAAAGCCGAGCGCCCTCACCGCTGCTTATTCGCAGGCTGTCTCGATGGAAGCTGCCTGGAGCCAGGTCAGGTACCGGTATGCATCGTAGGCCGCACTGGCCGCCCCGCCAGCCCCAGCCGGACCGCCCGCCCCGCCCGCCCCAGCCCCGCCCGCCCCAGCCCCAGCCGCCTTGCCCGGACCGCCAGCCTCTCCGGGCCGGTCGGACGGTTCTGGGTTCGCAGGATCATCGTCATCCGTGACCCCAAGCTGCTCTCCGAGCACGAGCCGCAGGTCATTCAAGGCTATGAGCCAGGTGTCTACCTCGTTTTCAGCTATCACCCTTGCTTTCAGCATCCGGGCCAGAGCCCGTAGGGAATCGACGTGGTGCTGCCCGAGCTGGTCCCCTACCAAGCTCTCGTACTGCTCTTCCTGGGAATCGTTGTCCAGGTAGGCAGGAGGGAAGAGCCTGGCTATCCCCGGCCTGGTCCTTCCGGCGTTGGGTCCGAGGGCAGGGCGTCCGATAGGCGCTTCTCCCGTCCAACTTTCCGGCCCCTCTTCCTCGAGGGTGGAAGCCAGGGCACGAGCCAGGGTATAGACGAGGTTACGCTCGGCTTCACCGATGGTGACCCGGAAGGAGCCGTCCCGGTTCTTGCGAATCGGCTTGGTGTGTAGGAGTGACATATGGGCTGTCTCCAGTAAATCGCGCTCTCGATTAGCCAGAGCGCTCCAGGGTAGCCCACAGGCCGTGGCTCTGCAGCCGGTAGACGTCGTGCTCTGCCCGCTCCTGGGGGCCGCTTGCCACGACTGCACGGCCCTCGTTGTGTACTTGGAGCATCAGCTTCGTGGCTTTCTCCTTCGAGTAGGCGAATAGCTTCTGGAACACGTATGTGACGTATGACATCAGGTTGACTGGATCGTTCCAGACGATCACCATCCAGATATCACTTAGACCGATCTTATCGTCCAAGTCAGGAACACTTAGGATGTCTGGCGCCTCTATGACGCCGGCGCCCGCCCTCCCGCTCACGACCACGCCTCCGACGCCGGCGCCCGCCCTCCCGGCACCGACCACGCCTCCGACACCGACCACGCCTCTGACACCGACCGCCCCTCCGACACCGACCACGCCTCCGGCACCGACCGCCCTCCCGGCACCGACCACGCCTACGCCAGCGCTCGCCCCTCCGCCAAGCTGCTCCAGGCGGTTTGGATCGGGGGTGGATAATCTACTGCCTCGCTGATCTCCTCGTGGTCGGGCTTCCCCGAAGAGCAGGGTCCCGCTTTGTCTGTTCAAGGTCGTACTCCTAGACTCGACTCGATGTCCAGCATCGCTCCCAGTGCCGAGGCGCCCGCTGCGCCTCTTGCCCGGCTCCAAGCCTACGTGGCGCTGACGAAGCCTCGCATCATAGAGCTCTTGCTCGTGACCACCCTGCCGGCGATGATCCTGGCGCGGGAAGGGTTGCCTTCGCTCGTGCTGATAGTGGCGACTCTAGCTGGTGGGACTCTCGCAGCAGGCGGAGCCAACGCCTTGAACATGTATTTCGACCGGGACATAGACAAGGTCATGGGCCGCACGAAGGGTCGCCCGCTCGTGACAGGCGTGCTCACTCCCACCCAGGCGCTCGTCTTCGCTCTTGGCATCGAGGCTGTGGCCTTCTTCGAGCTGTGGTTCGCGGTGAACCTGCTTTCCGCTTTGCTTGCCCTATCGGCCACCGTCTTCTACGTGGGGGTGTACACGCTCATCCTGAAGCGCAATACGGCACAGAATATCGTGATTGGCGGTGCGGCCGGGGCTGTGCCGGTGCTGGTCGGGTGGGCGGCGGTAACCGATCGCCTGGCTTGGCCCGCGGTGCTGCTTTTCGCTGTCGTCTTCTTCTGGACCCCGCCGCATTTCTGGGCGCTCGCAGTCCGCTACCGTAGAGACTACGAGGCCGCCAACGTGCCCATGTTGCCGGTCGTGACGACAGCCCGGAAGGTCGCCAACCAGGTGATTGCCTACAGCGTCGTGGTGTGGGCAGTCACTATGGTGCTCATCCCCATAGCGCACCTGGGCTGGATCTACGGGAGCCTGGCCTGCCTGCTCGGGGCTGGGCTCGTGTTCCACGGGGTCGTGCTGAGGCGCAATCCTACGAGCCGCAACGCGATGCGGCTGTTCGGCTACTCGATCTCATACCTGACCCTGCTGTTCGCCGGCATAGTCGTGGACGTCCTGGTACGCCATCCCTGAGACCGCTCCGGCGCCTCACCGGGGCCCCGGCTGCCTCCGAACTTCCCAGCTCTTGGTACGCGATCTCAGATCACGGCGGCCGTACCGACGTCACGCATCTCACTCCCAGCGGAACGTGAGCGCGGCCGCTGCAGTGGCGATCACTGCCCATATCGCGAGCACAGTCCAGGCGCCTGCCTGGCTCAAGGCTGGCGACACAGCGCCACGAAGGGCAGCGCCACCGTGGGCAGCGCCACGCAAGGCTGCTTGAACGGGCTGCCCACCCAGGGCCCCACCCAGGGCCCCACCCGGGGCCCCACCCAGGGCATGGTGCAGCAGCGTGGAGAGCGCGGCGGCGGGCAGGGCGTTGGCAAGATCGGCGAGGCCCTGCGGGAGCTTCGTCACGGGCACTATGACCCCACCCAACAGGAGCAGGAGGATG
>DAHXND010000219.1 GCA_027366675.1 Acidimicrobiales bacterium | reverse complement strand
TGGTGTGTGAGATGCCGACACCCGCCGGGACGTCGGTGTGCGTCACAGCCAGGCCGGCAACCGACCGGGAGCAGCGCTTCTACCAAGGAGGAACCTGATGACTGACGACATGGCAGAGAGATACGAAGCGGACGCCGACGTAGCGGACGCCCTGGAGTTCGGCAGCGGAACCCCGGTCGAGGTAAAGGCAGGGCCTCAGCGGATGTCCGCGTTTGCGGTCCGCTTCGACCCCGCCGACGTGGACCGGCTCCGAGCCAGGGCTCATGCCGAAGGCATTGGCGTCACCCAACTGGTCCGAGCGTGGGTGCTCGATCGGCTGGAGGACGACGACGCCGTGCCGGTCGAAGCCGACGAAGCGTTAAGGACGCTCCGGCGGCTCGTCGTCCGTCGTTAGCGGTCGCGTCTACCGCTCGGCAACGACCTCGCTCGACGCCCACTGTGCAAAAAGCGTCATGAAGTGCGGCCGCCAATACCCTCCCTGCGACCCTGTCGCCCGTCGACCCGTCGACCCGTCGAGCCGGCGACCCTGCAGCCCGTCGACCCTGCAGCCCGTCGAGCCAGCGGCCCTGTCGCCCGTCGACCCTGCGAGCCGTCCTACTTCAGCTCTACAGTCGCCCCTGCTTCCTCCAGCTCGGCCTTGGCCTTGGCGGCAGCATCCTTGTCCACCTTCTCCAGCACAGGCTTGGGGGCAGCTTCGACGAGATCCTTGGCCTCCTTCAGCCCGAGGCTCGTGAGCGAGCGGACCGCCTTTATCACCTGGATCTTCTTATCGCCGACACTGGCCAGGACGACGTCGAACTCGTCCTTCTCCTCCTCTGCCGCAGCCCCGCTATCGCTGGCTGCACCACCTCCCGCTGCCGGAGCCGCTACTGCCACCGGAGCCGCGGCGCTGACGCCGAACCGCTCCTCGAACCCCTTCACGAGGTCCGCGAGCTCGACCACCGTCAGGTTCGCTATCGCTTCCAGTATCTCGTCCTTCGTAAGGGTCTTGCCGGTCATGATCCTTCCTGCTCCTTTTCGCTTGCCTGCTGAGTATCTGGGTCTTTGGAAACGCTCGTTTCCGGTGCGGCTTCCCCGGCTGCTGATGCCGCCAGAGCTGCATCCTCCTGCTCCCCGCCGGCCGTTCCGGCTTCCCCGGGTGCTCCGCCTCTCGCTTCGAGCAGCGCCCCGAGCCCGTAGGCCAGGTTCTGCGGAAGCGCCTGGAGGAGCTGAGCCATCTGGCGCAAGGGGGCTGATAGCACTCCTGCGAGCTGGGCGAGCAAGACGCTACGAGGCGGCAGGTTCGCGAGGACCATGACTCCCGCTGCATCGAGCACGCCAGTCGGGAGCACAGCTCCCTTCAAGACCAGGTGGGGATTCTGGCGAGCGAAGTCGTTCAGCACCTTGGCTACGGAGCCGGCGTCCTCCTCCACGAAAGCGATCGCAGTCGGTCCCTCCAGCACGCCTTCGAGCTCGGCTGGAACCGACCCGTCGAGCGCACGGCGCACGAGCGTGTTCTTGTAGATCTTGTAGAGGCCTCCTGCCTGGCGGAGCTGGGAGCGGAGCTCTGCGAGATCCGCGACGCTGAGCCCGCGGTAGTCGGTCAGGATAGCCCCCTCGTGGCGGGCCAGGTTATCCCTGACCTCCTCCACGACCGCCACCTTCCCCTCTCTTGGCGGCTTGCCGGAGCTAGCGCGGCCGAACCCGGATGTCCCGGCCTCGTGATCTCTGCCGGCCTTGGAAGCGGCCTTAGCTGGTGCCATGAACCCTCGCTGTCTCCGTCTGAAGAGTGCCTGCGTCCTGCTTGCCCGTAGCGTCCAAGCGGCGCGAAGACCGTGAGGTGACTGCCCTGTCTCGCATCTACAGGGCGCTCGCCTCTTCAGGTAGGCAGGCTCGGTCGCCACACCAGCGAGGAAATGACTCCCCCGGCGTATCCGGCGACCACTCAGCCCGACCAATTAGGCACCAAGGGCGCACCTGAGGTCTACGGCAGCTCGCATACTGACGTGCTACATGGATGATAGCCCGGCACCAGACCCGCGGCAAACCGGCCACCAGGTCGAGCCTGTAGATCCTCCAGCGAAGCTCTAGGCGGGGACCGCCAGCGACATTTCCTCGTCGCTCAGGCGCACCCTCCCCGGGTCCACCGCGACACCAGGGCCCATCGTGGAGGCACAGGTTACCGACCTGATGTAGCGACCCTTGGCTGCCGCCGGCTTGGCTCGCATGAGCTCTTCGATCACTGCCCGGAAGTTCTCCAAGAGCTGCATCTTCTCTAAGCTCGCCTTCCCGATCGGCACGTGCACGTTCCCGACCCGATCGGTCCTGTACTCGACGCGGCCTGCCTTGAACTCCTGAACCGCCTTGCCGACGTCTGCCGTCACCGTCCCGGTCCTCGGGTTCGGCATCAACCCGCGTGGACCGAGAACGCGGCCGAGCTTCCCGACCTGAGTCATCAGGTCCGGGGTCGCTATCCCCACGTCGAACTCCAAGAAGCCATCGTTCGCTATCCTCTGGACCAGATCGTCGGCTCCCACCACGTCCGCTCCGGCGGCCCGAGCCTCCGCTGCCGCCTCGCCTGCGGCGAACACCGCCACACGGACTGCCTTGCCGGTGCCGGCGGGCAGGCTGAGCGTTCCGCGAACCATCTGGTCAGCCCGGCGGGGGTCAACACCAAGACGCACCGCCAGCTCGATCGTCTCGTCGAACCTGGCCACAGCCAGGCGCTTCACGATGTCGATCGCCTCTCCCGGAGCGTGCAGCTTCACAGGGTCGTAGCCCTTCAACGCATCCAGATATCGCTTCCCTTTGTGCGGCATTCCTGCATCCTCTCTGAAGTCCTACTCGGCTGGAGCCCTACCCGCCTCCGGCCCCGGCTGAAGTCCTGCTCGGCTGGAGCCCTGTCCTACGCCTGCGGCCTCGGCTCACCGGAGCCCTACCCGCCTGCGGCCCCTCGCTCAACCCGCGATCTTTATCCCGAGCGAGCGAGCTGTACCGGCTACCTGCTGCTTGGCAGCAGGTAGATCCGAGGTGTTCAGGTCGACAAGCTTCACCTTCGCTATCTCTGCTATCTGGTCATCAGTGAGCGTGGCCACCGTCTCGCGCCCAGCCGTCTTCGATCCCTTCTCGATCCCTGCCGCCTGGCGAAGCAGCACCGCTGTCGGCGGTGTCTTCAGGACGAAAGTGAAGGAGCGGTCATCGTAGATCGTGATCTCCACCGGGATCACGCTGCCCCTCTTCGCCTCGGTCGCTGCGTTGTACTGCTTGCAGAACTCCATGGTCTGGACCCCGTGCGGGCCAAGCGCCGTGCCAACCGGCGGAGCCGGGGTAGCCTGGCCTGCGGGAAGCTGGATCTTCACCACGGCAGTAACACGTTTCTTCGCCATCCGGCGCTACCTGCTTTCTCTACTGGGAGCTCGTTTCCTACTAAGAGACTGGGAGCTTTCTCTACGGGAGCTTTCTCTACGGGGAGCTTTCTCTACTGGGAGCCCGGGACAATGGTCACCCGGACAATGGTCACCGGGACAATGGTCAGAGCTTACCCACCTGCCCGAACCCGAGCTCGACCGGTGTCTCACGCCCGAAGATGTTCACCAGGACCTTCAGCTTCATCTGGTCCTCGTTTATCTCGGCGATCTGGCCGGAGAAGTCAGCGAAAGGCCCCTCCCGCACGCGAACCACCTCGCCCTGCTCGTACTCGAGCCGGGGCTTCGCACGCCGTGGCGCCTGCTCGCCCGTGCCCTTCACCTGCAATATGCTCTCCACCTCGCGCCGGGAAAGCGGCGTCGGCTTCGTTCCAGGGCCTACGAAGCCGGTGACACCGGGCGTGTTCCGGACGAGCGTCCACACGTCGTCGTCCATCTCGCAGCGAACGAGTATATAGCCCGGGAAGACCTTCCTCCTCACCACGGCTTTCTTCCCGCCCTTGAACTCGACGACATCCTCCATGGGAACAGCGACCTCGTAGATGCGCTCCTCCATGTGCATGGAGGCAACCCGCGTTGCCATGTTCGACTTCACCTTCGCCTCGTAACCCGAGTAGCTGTGGAGAACGTACCAGCGGCCCGGCTTGTCATACGGGCTCGGCGGGGGCAGCTCGTCTTCCTCTTCATCGTCGTAGTAGCCCTGCCCATCCCCGTAACCACCCTGCTCGCCCGTGCCCTTCACCCCGCCCGACCCAGACAGCTCGCCGGCGGCCGGGGCGGCCACCTCCTCGCCGGAGCGGGCGGCCGCGTCGCCAAGCGCTGCCGCGTCGCCAAGCGCTGCCGCGGTGCCGTCAGTTGGCACGCTCTCCATGCCATCAGATACGGCCAGGTCGGGAGTAGGGGATTCCACTGTCGCGGCCCTCACGAGTGCAGGAGGTAGAGGACGGCCTTCGAGGCCCCATAGTTCAGCGCGAAGATGAAGCCGATCAGTATCACCAGGGTTACGAACACGACGGTGGCGTAATTTACGACCTCGGCCCTGTTCGGCCAGGCGACCTGGCGTAGCTCCTGGCGGCTCTCCTTCAGATCTATCAGCTTGTCGCGCTCAGGCCTCCCGCTGGCCCTCTGCTGGGCGGCGCGGGGCTTCGTAGCCGGCTCCGGCTGGCGAACCGCAACAGCCCCGTCCTCCCCGAGCTGGCCCTGGCGCTGCATCATGCGCTTCGTCTCGCGGTTCACCGGACCACCAGTGCGTCGATCACTCGCTCTCCCATGTCGCTGCTCTCCATCGTAAGGCCTCGCTGACGCTCTCTCACCTACATATCATAGGTGACTACCCATCATAGATGAACGGCGCCGCCCTGGTAAAGGCCGCCCGGCGAGCACGTGCGCCGCCCGCGCTCCCCAATCGCTCCGTCCTCGGATTCTGTCGGGACTTCCCGGGCTCCAGGTCGGCCCCAGAAACCACCCACGACCGGCTCTTCGGATCAGCAGGGCAGGAGGGACTCGAACCCCCAACCGCCGGTTTTGGAGACCGGTGCTCTGCCAGTTGAGCTACTGCCCTTCGCCTAGATGCTGCTGCGCGAAGCTCTCATGCTACCAGCGCGAATCGCGCCCCGCAGCGGCATCGCCCAACGCCTGCTCGCCAACCGCCTGCTGGCCAACCGCCTGCTCGCCAACCCACGGCGCCAGAGCCATCCTCGCCATCTCCGGCCCGAACCTGGCTCCGGGAGCGCTCCGAGGATCTGGGCGAGCAACCCAGGGGGAGGCATGAGCCTCTGGGTGCGCAACCCCTGCAGTGCCCGGCCCGTGCGGCGGTAACCTACCCAGTTCGCGTGGCACCGCAGGCATCTGTCTATATGACGGCGCAGGCGGCGGGATGGGCTGGACCACTCCTCGACGATCCTGCGCGATGCCTGCTCACAACGCAACGGGGCTCACCTCCTCGGCTCTGCCCGCCGCTCCGGACTGCGCTCCGGCCTCGGCGGGAGGGACTGGAGCCGCTCGGTCGCCTCGCTGTAGCCGGGCAGCCGGTCCGAGCTGCTCGCGCAGGCGCTTCCTCGCCCGGTGAACCCGTATCTTCGCTGCAGTCACAGTCACGCCGAGCTCCTCGGCAACCACGTCGTAGGGGAGATCGTACACATCGCGCAGCACGACAACAGCCCTCCAGGACGGCGGGAGGGTATCGAGCACCCTTGCGACATCTACGAGCTCGCACGATGTGCTCGCACGCTCGGCAGGATCGCTGCCGGGAGAGCGCTCCGGGACCTGCAGGCCCGCGTCCAGGGACTCATGGTGGTGACGCTCCCGCTTCGTCATGAAAGTCGCAGCCCGGTTCGCGGTGATGCGGTAGAGCCATGTGGTGAAGGTTGCGTCCCCTCGAAAGCGCGCCAGCCCGCTATAGGCTCGCAGGTAGGCCTCCTGGAGCACGTCACGAGCGTCCTGCTCGTCACCGGTCAGCCGCAACGCGAGCGAGAAGGCATCCGCGTAAGTGAGCCGGACCAGATCCTCGAACGCCGCCTTGTCACCCTCTCTGGCACGGCACACGAGAGCCGAGAGCGCCGCCTGGCGGTGCGGGCCGGGATCGTTCACGACCTTCAGCGTGTCTCCTTGTGGAGGGTGTGCTGGCGGTCGAACTGGCAGTACTTCCTCATCTCGATGCGCTCGCGGTCGTTCTGCTTGTTCTTCATGGTTATGTAGTTACGGCGCTTGCACACCTCGCACGCGAGGGTGACCTTCACACGCTTGTCGTTCTTGGCCATCTGTGGCCCTCCTTCCGAGTGCTCCGGGTGATCTTCCTCTACCAGTGCCCCCGCCTCATGGTAGCCATGTCTCACTGGGTGTTCCGCTGTGTCTTGGTGGCGGCGGCGGGACTCGAACCCGCGACACCACGATTATGAGCCGTGTGCTCTAACCGACTGAGCTACGCCGCCGCGGAGCCCCCTGTCGGAATCGAACCGACGACACCAGCCTTACCATGGCTGTGCTCTGCCGACTGAGCTAAGGGGGCCGGCCTGGCCGGGGGGACCACCTTCCATACCCTAGAGGAGGAGTTGGAGGATCGCCACATCCAGCCAGCGCCCGAACTTACGGCCTATCTCCCGCTCGACGCCTGCCACCACGAACCCGCAGGCCTGGTGCAGACCGATCGATGCCGTATTCTCCGCGGCCACCCGACCTATGACGGTGTGGAAGCCGTGGGCACGAGCCAGGCGCACCAGCTCCGCCAGGATCTGGCCGCCCGCCCCCTGGTGCCTGTGGGAGGCTCCCACGTACACAGAATCTTCGACGGTGGTGGCATAGGCGGGACGCGTGCGGTAGGGCGACAGCGAGCCGAAGCCGACCACCATCCCGGGTCCAGGCCCCCTCAGGCCGCGCTCACCCTCGGCCACTATGAGTGGATAGGCGCCCTCGTGCGCTCCCATCCACTCACGCTGCTCCTCTTCCGAACGGGCCACCAGATCGAAAGTGGCGGTCGAGTTGAGGACCTCGGCGTTGTAGATGGCCGCTATCGCGCTCGCATCTCCTGGAAGCGCGCGCCGCAGGACCAGGCCGGTGCTCACTCGGCACGGGCCGGCACGGGCCGGCGCGCTTGCACAGCGGAAACGCCCTCGCTGCCAGCGGCCTGGTCCATCTCCCCGCCATCTGGAGCGCCGCTTACCGCCCGCCGCCGGGGAGCCAGCGCCTCCCAGGTGAGCCCCGAGCCCCGGAGCGCGAGAGGAGATCGTATCGCTACAGGAGCAGTCAGCACCGTCACGAGCGCTGCAACCGCTGCAGCGGCCAGGATGGGGTTCGCGTGGACGAGCTCGGTTATGAGCTGCGTGCCCCCGGGAAGGCCGATGAAGGCAGATCCGACTGAGACCGCC
>DAHXND010000203.1 GCA_027366675.1 Acidimicrobiales bacterium | reverse complement strand
AGCCTTTCCGGTGCGCAGGCCTACTGCGCGCTTCGCAGCTACATCTCGACGATGAAGAAGCACCACATCGACGTGCTCGACGGACTACGTCAGTTGGTCGACGGACACGCTTGGCTCCCCGGCGGGACCTGAACACTTACCTCCTAACTAGAGTATATCAGATGCGCAAGTAGTTTGTACAATAATTCAAGAGCTGTGCTCAGTTAATAACTGGTACCGTTGTTGTGCACCAGTATTGGTGGTGATGACCAGATTGGAGGCCGTCTCGCCGGCCGTCCAGTTGAGATCAGAGGTCTCGGTCGGTGTGGACGCAGGATTGACCGAGAGGAAGCCATTCGAGGTGGTGACGCGCACGCGATCCTCCTTCTGAACCTCTTTCCGTCAAGACACAGCGTACGAAGGGGCGGGTGTGCGTCATCAGGAGGAAGAATGCACCCAGATCCGGGCTGGCGCCCGCACGACCAAGAGGATGGCTGGCGAGAACTACACGGCGGCACGCGTCAAGGATGCGCTTTGCCGGCCATCAGGCCGCCCTTGGCGCTCACCCGAGAGCCATCATGGAACGGATGGGGCACAGCTCGCTCGCGGTGACCCTTGGCACCTACGGACACCTGCTGCCAGGACTCGAAGCCGACCTCACCGCTCGCATAGACGAGGCCATTACGACGGCCCAGGGCGATCACTACTGCCCGTATGTTGCCCGACCAATCACTACAATTTCCTCGCATCCTAAAAACACCCCGCCTGACCTGCCCTAATGTGGTGCGCCTCCTGGGATTTGAACCCAGAACCTGCGGATTAAGAGTCCGTTGCTCTGCCGTTGAGCTAGAGGCGCTGCCAAGAGCGTAGCGGCCATAGAGCCGCGACTCCAGCAGGCTCGCGACTCCAGGAGGCTATAGACTTCGCCATGGCTTTTCACGTAACCTGGGCGGCGCTCGACTCCTCCCTGCTCGGTCCGCTTGGTCACGATGGCCTTCCATCAAAGCCGCTTGCTTCCTCTCCCTTCGAGCTCGACATAGGCATCTCGGGGGGGACACCAGACCGGAACGTCGCCCTGGGTCCCCTGGAGCTATCCGCGACCACATCCGAGCTCGGCAGTGGGACCCGCGTGAACCTGGAGCTCCACTACCCGGCTCGTGGCCGGAGCTCTCCACCCATCCGTCCCGGCCGGCTGGTACTACGCACGGAAGCACGAGCCAGGCGCGTGCTCGAACGAGGATGGCAGAGCTGGTCGGTGATCGGACCGAGACGCCCCACCGATATCCACAAGGAGCGCCGGCTGATGCCCGGCTGGTTCCGGGCTACCTACAACGTAGATCCGCTCATGGCGGGCCGGGCCGTATGCGGTGACCAGTTCCTCCTGATGGAACATGTGGTATCTGGGCGTGATCTGAGCCAGGTAGGAGGTGAAGTCCACCCAGGTGCGCTGATCGGCTTCCTCGATGGCAAACGTCATCTCTCTACGATACTTGCTGACCCGGCAGGGGTAAGTGTAGTGGCCTACCTCGATGGCATAGCTCTATCCCCGGGCGACTCATGGCATCTGGACCCCCTCTGGATTGCCACCGGAGATCCCGGTGCGCTCTACGCAGAGTTCGCAGGCCATTGGGGAGATATCTCGGGAGCGAGGCGTGATGGGGCGAATCACTTGGGCTGGTGCTCCTGGTACCACTACTTCTCCCGCATCAAGCCGGACTCGCTCCGGTCGAACCTGGAGCTCGCTGCCGATCACGGGCTCGACTGTGTTCAGATCGACGACGGCTACCAGCTGGCGATCGGCGACTGGACAGAGCCCAATGCCACCTTCGGGCCTGACCTCTCGAGCCACGCCAGGGTGATACAGGAGCATCACGTGCAAGCAGGACTGTGGACAGCACCCTTCCTGGCTGTGAAGGGTTCCCGGGTATTCCACTCGCATCCAGATTGGTTTGTCAGAGGCAAGCACGGACGGCCGAAGATGGCTCTGTGGAACCCGATCGGATGGTCGGGACGAGCATTCACCCTCGATACCACTCGCCAAGACGTGCTCGCTCACCTGCGCTCCACCTTCGCCGCCCTCGTGGAGCAGGGATGGGACTACCACAAGATCGACTTCTGCTATGCCGCCGCGACACCAGGGGCACGCCAGGGTGATGGCAACCTCACCCGCGCGCAGGCACTGCGAATGGGGCTCGAAGCGGTTCGTGAAGGCATCGGGGACGGCAGCTACCTGCTCGGCTGCGGCTGCCCGTTCGCCCAGGCCAGTGGCATCGTCGACGCCATGCGCGTCTCCCCGGACACCGGACCCTACTGGTCAACCGGCCCCGTCCGCGTCCCTGGCTACTCAGCGACACTCCCCTCCACCCTCGATGCCCTGAACGCCAGCCTGCTCCACGCTCCACTGCACAGGCGACTATGGCTGAACGACCCGGACTGCTTGCTATTGAGGCCGGCGCGCAGCCGCCTGAACGCCGCTCAGCGGTCAGTCGCCTCTGCGGTAGTAGCCGGGACCGGTGGATTCACCATCCTTTCCGACAACCTTGCCCTGTACGGTCCTCGCGAGTGGAACCGGGTCGAGGAGCTCCGCGATCTCCAGAAGTTGTGCGACACGCCTCTTCTCCTTCACGATCCCTTCGCTACGACGCTGGAGGTGAGTGGAGAGCACGGTCATCACCTCAGGGTGCGGCTCCGACCGGGTGAGCCGACATCGGGCGGGCTTACATCCAGCGATCCCCCTGACGGCGTGGCTGCTATAGAAGGCGGGAATCGCCTGCGCGGGGTCTGGGCACGCCTTTGCCTGCCAGATGACATATTGCCAGCCGGCTCACAGACCTGTGAGGCGTAACAGGCACCCCGGAGGCGCCGCTGATCAGGACCCGGGGCTCGCCTGTCCGCAAGTCGAGAGCTCAGGATCCTCCTCCCACTGGCGTGCCACTACTTCCAGCAGCTCGACAAGCTGCGCGAGCTGCTCGTCGTCCAGAGCACCCAGCAGCTCCTCCACCACACGCCGCTGGTGAGCGTCGTAGCAACGAGCCAGCTCCAGAGCACGCTTCGAGGCACCGAGACGCACGACGCGACGGTCCGCTGGATCATCCACTCGCTCCACGAGCCCCTGACGCACCAGACGATCCACCAATGCGGTAGCGGCACTCTCCCCTACCCCCAGAGACCGCGCCAGCTCGGACATCGTGCATCCAGCTCGCTGGATGACCCGGAGGGCCTCGATCTGATGAAGCGTCACGCCCTCCAGCTCTGCTGCGACCTCCGGGGGCTTGGACGCATGGATGCGGTGCTCGATCGCAGGCCGGACCATCAGGAAGCGGTCGAGGAGCTCAGTCCTATGCCGCGAAGAGCGTCTCTTCATGTGGCTCTGTCACCGCCTTTTCACAAGTGGCCATCGCCTGGATCCCCGATGCCCTGGGATCCCCGTGGCACGGCCCTGTAATGGCCCGGCCCCTGAATCTCCGGGTAAAACACTTCTCACCTCAAAACTTACCACATGCTGGATATTTCATAGCTGAAAGCATTCTCGTCAGAAAGTATATACTCGGCCCATGCCGAGTGCCGGACAACCTACTCACCCAGACCGTTATAAGTGGATAGCCCTATCGAACACCACGATAGGCGTCTTGATGGCCATGATCGACGGGTCGGCTCTCATAATCGCCCTTCCAGCGATCTTCCGGAGCATCCACCTGAACCCCCTCGACCCGGCGAACTTCTCCTACCTCCTCTGGGTGCTCATGGGCTACCTCTTGGTCACTGCTGCCCTGGTGGTCACGATCGGCAGGATAGGGGACATCTTCGGTCGAGTCCGCACGTACAACCTCGGCTTCGTTATATTCACGCTTGCGTCGGCCTTCATCGCCTTCATCCCCTGGCACGGGTCGACCGCAGCTCTAGCCATCATCATCGCCAGACTCGTCCAGGCCGTAGGTGGAGCGTTCCTCTTCGCCAACTCTGGAGCCATCCTCACAGACGCGTTCCCGGCAGAGCAGCGCGGCATGGCCATGGGCGTGAACACGATAGCTGGCATCGTCGGCTCCTTCGTAGGCCTCGTCTTAGGTGGCGTGCTGGCAAGCATCGATTGGCGGCTCGTGTTCCTCATAAACGTCCCGATCGGCATATTCGCCACTGTCTGGGCCTACTGGAAGCTGGAGGAGCGCGGCATCCGAACTCCGGCGAAGATCGACTGGGCTGGTAACCTCACGTTCGCTGGTGGGCTCACCCTGATCCTGGTTGCCATAACCTACGGAATCCGTCCTTATGGCCACGACACGATGGCATGGACCAGCCCCCTCGTGATCGGGCTCCTGGCCGCCGGCATAGCCTCGCTCGTCAGCTTCGTGGTCATCGAGAACTATGTCTCGGCACCCATGTTCCGCATGTCCCTATTTCGCATACGCGCCTTCACCGCGGGCAACCTCGCCAGCCTGCTCGCTGCTATCGGTCGGGGGGGATTCATGTTCATCCTCGTCATCTGGCTACAGGGAATCTGGCTACCGCTCCATGGCTACGCCTACCAGAACACGCCACTCTGGGCAGGCATATACATGCTGCCGTTCACCTTCGGATTCCTCGTGGCTGGACCGATATCAGGGGTGCTGTCGGATCGTTTCGGAGCCAGGTACTTCACGACTGGCGGGATGCTTCTCGGGGCCCTCACATTCGGCCTCTTCCTGCTCGTGCCCGTAGACTTCTCCTACCCAGTGTTCGCAGTGCTGGCAGGCTTCAACGGAGCAGCGATGGGACTCTTCGCCGCTCCGAACATGGCAGCTATCATGAACTCCGTCCCGGCGAAAGAGCGCGGTGCCGCATCAGGCATGCGAGCCACCTTCATGAACACGGGCATGCCTCTCTCCATGGGCATATTCTTCTCCCTGGTCATAGCAGGCCTAGCTTCGAGCATGCCGCGATCGATCTATCGGGGCCTCATCAACCATGCCGTAGGCTCAGCTACGGCTTCCCAGCTATCACATCTCCCACCGATGGGCTATCTCTTCGCCGGCTTCCTCGGGTATAACCCCATGGCGAATCTTCTCGGCTCGAAAGTGCTCTCGCACATACCGGCGAAGGACGCTGCGACTCTTACCGGCAAGACCTTCTTCCCTGGTGTCATCGCAGGGCCATTTCACCATGGCCTGACAATCGTTTTCATCTTCGCCATAGTCATGCTGCTGATCGCCGCGGGGGCCTCATGGATGCGCGGCAAGCACTTCGTCCATGCAGACGCTCACTTCGTGGGATCCGCCAGCACAGAGAATGCGGGCGAGGCTACGGCATCGATCGAGCAACCAGAGCCTGATGATATACGGGCACCCGATTCGGGTGAGCTGGCACTTACCGGACCGGCAGCTACGGTAACGGGAGAGATACCAGCCGACCCCGGCACCTCCTGACCTGGGCAGATTACCGTTCCTCGACAGGCTCGCTCTGGTACACAGGCTCGCTCTGGTACACAGGCTCGCTGCAGTGGAGAGATCATCCGTGCTCTCAGGCGCCCTGCACCGAAAGGCGCCGCTACTCCAGCGCTACGAGCTAACGCCCGAAGCAGTTGAGCTGGGTGTGAGGCGTACCCCACCCATTCGGGTTAGCGAAGTAGTAGAGCTTGCCGTTGCCGCAGTCCTCCCAGGCACCCTTCTTGCCGTCTGCATAGCTGACTGCATTCGGGTCCCACCACCCGAGGCCGGTGGTGACATCGTTCAGGCTGTAGGCATTCGAGCCTCCCGACCAGATACCAGCTTGCCCCTGAGGAGTAGCCGGCATCGAGAACCAGCCACGCTGGAAAGTCGAAGGCGTCAGGTCCGGTCCCGCCATCTGGAGTGCGTCGTAGACCATTAGGAGCGTGTAGTAAGCCACGTAGAAGTACTGCTCAGCCGGGGGCTTTCCTCCCGATGCCTCCTCGAATACCTTGTATGCGTTCAGAGATGTCGCAGCGGGACTCTGCCCTTCCTCCGAGATGGCGCTCGCCCATTCACTCTGGTTGTACTCCTGGGTGATCGGATCCTGCCACCCGATGGCCACCCACTCGGGATGGTAGCTCTGCTGCGCAGCAGCGTCACTTATCTCTATCGGGAAGATCGGATCGCAACCGCAGATCACCGTTGTGACACCCTCCGATTTCATCTTCGCCACGATCGATACAGCCTGGCTCTGATAGCTGGAGAGGCTGCCTAGCGTGTACTGCTCCCACACCTTCATGTGGACGCCACAGGTCGAGGAGATCGTGTTCATCACGTCGTGGGCCACAGCCTGGTACTCCGGTGTCTCCGGCGTGATCAGTCCGAAGGTCCGAGTCGTGTTCTTGTACTCAGGACTGAAGGCGGCCGGCAAGCCAGCCATTCTGGCACAGATCATGTGTCCGAAACCGTAGGAGATAGAGGTGCCGGTCGGAGCTTCCGAGTACTCATAGGGTGCGAACCTTGCGAACCAGGAATCCGGCTCTCCGAGCCCTGCAGTGCCAATCACATGGTTCTCGGCAAGGTCCTGGAGGTACGGGGGAGCCGCCAGGACAGAGAAGGTCACATCTGCGAAGGCAGGAATGCTCGCAGCCGTCTCCGCGTCTGCCTCAGCTCCCGACAGGTCCTGCCCTGAATCCTCCAATAGGAAGTTCCCCTGCGCAGGGAAAGGCTTCAGGACCACCTTACGCCCATACAGCTCGTACTGCATATTGAAATACCTTATATAGGTTTCCATGTCCGATATGTAGCCTGCGACGTTGACATTGGCGGCACCAGCGAAGGCGTCGACTGTATCCATGGTGGACTGGCTTGGCTCGGCGAAGGTGAGGGTGATGGCAGATCCCGTCACGCCAGGGCTGGTGGAGCCACCGTTGCTCCCGTGGTAGGCAGGCACGCACGGGGGCGCATAAGCAGACCAGCCGAACTGCTTCACGCCCGAGCTGCAAGCCACGCCCGAGACCGTCTCCCCTCTGGAGCCAGCAGACACTGCCGCGCCCGGGGCACCGGTTGTAGAGCTCGATACCTGCCCCCCTCGAGAGCCCTGTGAGCCTGCCGCGGCGGAGGTGGAGGTGGTGGCGGAGGTGGATGTGGATGTCCCCCCCGGCCCCCCTCCGACGGTGCCAGATGAGCTGGAGATGGCCGTGCCTGGCGAGAGACGCGAGGAGGATCCAGCTGAGAGGCCAGATCGTCCCGGCGGGCCGGAAGCGAAGGCGCTGGCCGCACCGGTTACAGGAGGCACGAGCCACACGATGAGCCCGAGGGCCAGGACCGCCGTCAAGAGAGGCGCCCAGCGGGCCACGGCCCTCAGCAGGTAGCGACGCACCTCCGCAGAGCTCACCGGAAGCTCGGGCGAGGTATGAGCTCGCAGGCCGGATGTGATCCCCTCCCGGCCTTGGTCCGGTCTCGGCGATGGCAGCATGATCCCTTCCCCCTGTCGAAATGTCGGCTGGCCAGAAGGGGCTGGCGAAAGCCGCCCGCTCCTTCTGCCAGGAGAACGCATCGAGACGGCCTGACTTGCGGGTGCCGTAACCCGAAATCGTGGTTGCACCGCAAGAAGACACGCTCCTGGGCGTTTCCCTCCCGTCAGGGGAGAACGACAGAAAGGGGGGAACATGCAGGGTGCTGCGGAGGATCGCTTCAACACGACGACCGGGAGATCGGCTCCGGTGAACCGAGAGCATGACGTGGCAAGAGCTGCGCGCTCCCATCTGGCCAGGCTCGGCAGGCGCTACAGCGCCATACCCATAGCCGCCGGACTACTCGCTCTCGTAGCGAGTGTCTTCCCGAGCACGATCCCAGGATCGGGACCGGCAGGGATCCCGTTTGCACAAGCCTCCAGGCAGTCTGCCGGCGGTACCGCTGGTGCGACCTCGCACGCCCACTCTGCAGCGTCCCCTGCGGGGGTGGGCGGCACGGGCAGCTTCCATGCGCCCCAGGCAGGAAGCTTTCGGACAGGACAAACCTCTGGCTTCTCCTATGGCACCGGGAACCCTGGCGGCTTCCAGGTGGCAGGCACGAGCTCCCCTGCCCTGGCCTCCAGCTCCCCCGCCAATGGCTCTGCATCCGGCTATGGCTTCGGCAGCAGGCAGCCGTCCCCGATAGAGACCGCAGGCGGATCTGGCTCCGAGCCATCGTGCCCGATCCCCACTTCGGCTTTCAGCCTGCCCGGCCCCACCCAGAGCACGGAGGTCGACTCGCTGATGATCGCCGCTGAAGGCCTGTGCAAATTCGCGGCCGATACGCCGAACCTCCTCGAAGAGCTGCCGTCCACCCTCGAAGGACTTCCGAGCGACTCGAACGGGAGCATCCCGCCGGAATTCGACCAGATAGCCCAGATGCTTGGCTTTGGCGTAGCCATCCCACTGCTGTCGGTCCTGCCCCCGAGCCTGTCAAATCCTATCGTCAACGGGGCCGAGCAGCTCTCAGGCGCTGTTCCCACCTCCTATGGCAAAGCGAAGACTGGCAGCGGCACCGCAGGCGGTGCGAGCGGCGAGCTGACCGGCCTCCTCGGGTCGGGCTCGGGAGTTTCCTCCGTCCCGGTTCTTGGCCCGGTTCTTGGCTCTGTGCTAGCTCCGCTCTTCGGAAGCAATGGCGTCTTCACCAGCTTCGTGCGGTCCGACGCCTGGCGCTCCCCCGATACAGCATCTGCTTCGAAACCTGCTTCGAAGACATCCGGGGGTTTCTGCGCCTGGCAGCACACCGCCACGGGAGTGATAGTCGGGCTCATCCAGGGCGCCAGCGTGCCGAAGCTGTTGGCAAGCCAGATCCAAACAGCGTCCGAGCATGGTGTGCCGATCCAGATAACGTTGCTACCGAGCCCCTCGGCCCAGGGAGGGCCTGGAGCTTTCCCTGCGTGGGCTGCGTCTGTGACCCGAGCGCTGGCTACTCAGGCACAGGCGCCAGCCGAGACGATCCTCGTAGGCGCCCAGCCCATGGGGAGCTCTGGTCCGAGCCAGCAGCTCATGAGCCCGGCTGGGATCGCCGGAGCGCTGCGGGGCGTATCGGGCGCAGCGCCGCCAGCAAGCTCTCTGGGTGTCGCCGCACCTGCGAGTCTGCTCAGGCCTGGCTGGATGTCAAGCCTGCTGAGAGATCTCGGCTCCAGCGCCTCACGAGCCCTTGGCCTGATCGAGGCATCGACAGGGGGCACCGCTGGCTCCGCCGGATCTGCTGGCTCCGCCGGATCTGCCCACCCATCCGCCAATAGCGAAGTCGCCAGTGCATCCTGCCCGGGAATAACCGAACTGGAATCCGCCCTGGCCGGAACACCACCGTCGAAGGTTCCTCCAATCGAGCTAATGGCAGGCCCTGCAGCAGGAGGACCAGGCGCTCTGACTGCTGCGAGGAGCTGCATCGAAACAGCAGCGAGCACCGCTGATGCCTTACCCCGCCTGGGCGTACTGCAGCCTGTGCTGAGTGGGAACTGGCGCTGAGCGGGCAGGCAGCTCGTGTCGACGAATACGAGAATCTCTGACATCTTGACCGGCTGGTACTCCAGACGGGCTGGCCGATACATTGCGCTGGCCATCTTCGTGGCTCTCACTTGGGCTGTAGCGGCGCACGCACTGCCATCTGGGCTGCCATTCGGCATCGTCCTGCTGGGGATCCTTCTTGGATCCCTGAACGCCCTAACGGCGATCGGGCTAGTCCTCGTATACAGGGCTGCGCGGATAGTGAACTTCGCTCAGGCTGACATCGGGGGACTCGCTGCGGCCGTTGCTGTCATCTTGGTCGCAGGAGAGCGCCTCCCGTACTTCGCTGCGCTGCCACTCGGCCTCGCCACGGCACTAGCTACCGGCTTCCTCATAGATGCCACGGTGATAAGGCGCTTCTTCCGGGCGCCCAGGCTCATACTGACCGTAGCCACGATAGGGGTCGCCCAGATCCTCGGGGCCGGAGAGGTGGGGCTGCCATCTCTGTTCACGCACCTCGCACCATTATCGACCTTCACTACCCCATTCAGCCTGCAGTTCACCGTGGGCCCTGTCGTCTTCAACGGCAATGCCGTCGTCGCTTTCGTCGTCGTACCACTGGTGATGATCGGCCTCTGGTGGTTCCTCACGCGTACACACTCCGGGATCGCCATCAGGGCGGCGGCCGATTCCGAGGAACGCGCTGTGCTGCTCGGCATCCCGGCGAGGAAGCTCTCCCGAGCCGTCTGGATGGTTGCAGCCGGGCTGTCAGGAGTGGGGGCCATGCTGTCCGCTCCCATCCTCGGACCTAACCTGGGCGCGGTAGCAGGCCCGACAGCACTGCTGGCCCCACTGGCAGCCGCGGTCATTGCCGGGATGGAGAGCATGCCGATAGCCGGCCTGGCAGCTATCGGGCTCGGCGTGTTCCAGCAAGCCGTTCTATGGTCCTATCCTCAGTCGAGCACAGTTGACGTCGCCCTGTTTGGCTTCATCCTCCTGGCTGTCGTGTTGCGCAAGCGCAGCATGGGAAGAAGCACCCGCGACCAGCTCTTCTCGAATCTCTTCGCAGATCGCAGCCGGGCTGTGCCGCGGGTCCTTCGCAAGCTCCCGGAGGTTCGTCTGGCCGCAGTCGCAGGCCTCGTTGCCGTGGCCGCGGTAGTCGCCCTCGTGCCGATCGGGATGTCAGCCCCGCACCTGACGCTCCTCACCTCCCTTGTCATATATGCGATCGTCGCGATCTCACTCACCGTACTGGCGGGCTGGGCTGGGCAGATAAGCCTCGGCCAGTTCGCGTTCGTAGGTATCGGCGCCGCCGTCACCGGAGCACTTCTCGTGCATGCTCATGCAGACCTCTTCGTCGCCCTCCTCGCCGCGACGGGAGCCG
>DAHXND010000170.1 GCA_027366675.1 Acidimicrobiales bacterium | reverse complement strand
TCGTGCCCTTCTGGCAGGAGGGATGAGGCACCAGCCGATGCTTCGAGGTGCCCGCCGTGGCACTCGCTCGGCGCAGAACCGCCGCTGAGGTGCCCGCCCGCCGCCTAACCGCTCGGTGTTCGCGGCGCGCCCGACTACCGAACCGCCCGCCGCCTAACCGCTGCCCTGGAGCTGGTCGCGCGGAGCGGAAGCGCCAGCTCTGAGCACGGCCCGCCAGGCTATCCAGGAAAGAGCTATCAGAAGCACTACCGCGATCAAGCCGTAGGTGTCGACGAGGACCGCCTTGAGTGCGAGGGGCAGGTGGACCTTCGAAGGGTCTGTGTCCACGTTCGGTAGGCGAAAGCAGAGAGGAACTGCGAATACCAGCGCGAGCAGCGCTTGCCATGCCCGAGCTGCCAGGCCCACGAGGAAGATGGCAGCAGGCAGCAGCCAGACCATGCCGTGGATCCAGCTCACCGGGGATACGAGCACCCAGACGAGCCCGACAAGAATGGCAGAATGCCACGCACCACGCCGTGAGGGATCGCTGCGATGGATGGCGGCTGCAGCGCCCATGCCGACGAGCGTGACGACGAGGACTGAGAGCACGAGCAGTGGGACGTGCCAGGCGCCCAGCCCTGCCCTTGCCAGCATCCCCCAGAGCGATTGATTCGAGAAGTACCCTACGTTGCCTACGCGCCCGGGCTTGAATAGGAGCTTCGTATAGTAGGTGACAGTAGGCCCCGGCATGACAGCGAATGCGATTCCCGTGGCCACGAACCAGGTGACGATGGCGTTCCTCAGGGCACGCCACTGGCCGGTCAGCAGGAAGTAAAGGCCGAATATCCCCGGCGCTACCTGGAAAGCCGTGGCGAGCCCGACGAGGACACCACGGGGCCAGCGTGGACGGGTGGCCAGGGTGTCGAGCAGGCAGACTCCCATGAGGAAGATGTCCACCTGGCCAAAGCTCAAGTTTTCCTTGACAGGTCTTGTCCAGATGGCTATCGCAAGCACGACACCGGCAGCGAGAACGGCGCCCAGGCGGTGGAGATCGGAGCGGCTGATACGCCACGACTGGCTGGGCGCAGCCCCGGCCATGGTCAGTGGTCCCGGAGCGGCGGGAATCTCGGCACGAGTGGGACCCTTGGCACGAGTGGGAATCTCGGCACGAGCGGCGGGACCTTCGGCACGAGCGGCAGGAACCTCAGCAGGAGCAGGAATCTCGGCACGAGCAGGGCGCTCCATGATCCATCTGGTAGCCCGCAACAGCACGGCAGCGAGAACCATGAGAGTCGCGATATCCCAGATCCAGTCGTCGACGATAGGCCGGGCCCACGTCAACGGCACGCCCAACAGGGCGGCCAGCGGCGGGTAGGTGAACGGGAGCGGATAGAAGAGCCTGTAGGAAGGCGGTCGCCTCCCGAAGGAAGCAGCATAGGGTGATCCCCCGTGCAGGATCACCCACCCTGCCTCACGGTATACGGCCAGGTCTATAGCATGCAGCCCGCCAGGACCCAGCTGGGATTGGATCATGAATATGCCGAGGCCAGCGATAGCGAGTGCGACGATCCCCGTCGCAAGACGCACTGCCTTGTCACTTCCGCCTGTTCTATGACGTGACGCATTTCCTGCGGTCGCGGGCTTCAGGGCGGCGGGCTGGGGCATGGCTAGCCCCGGGTGATGGGGCTCGTGTCGAGGCCGAGCAACTCGACAGTGGTAGTGCCGGATCGAAGTGACCTGAAATAGACCTCCTCCTTCTTGGCTCGTTCACGTGCTCTTGACATGACAGTTGCCAGCTCTGTTGCCGCGATGCAGACGACACCGTCGCGGTCTGCTACGACCCAGTCGCCACCTTCCATCTCGACGTCGGCTATCACGACTGGAGCGCCGATCGTCCCCGGGCCGTGCTTGGTCGCTCCCCGAAGGGCGATGGCGGAGGAGAAGACCGGGAAGGCGAGACGCTCTAATGCCTCGGTGTCGCGTACGCCCGCGTCGATAACGAGTCCTGCCATGGAGCGAGTCTGAGCTGCGGTGGCCAGCACCTCCCCAAAGTACCCTCTTCCGGGGTCACCTTCTGTCGCCGCGACCAGCACGCTGCCGGGATCTGCCTCTGCGATTGCGGCGTGTATAGCCAGATTGTCGCCAGAGGAGCAGAGCGCGGTAATGGCAGGACCGGCCAGGCATGCGCCCTCGTATACAGGGCGCAGACGTGGGGACAGGCAGCGTGCGCCGGATTCGCCAAGGGTGGCAGCTCCCAGGCTCTTAAGCTCCTCGATCGTGGCCTGGCTCTCCTCCAGGCTCGCGACATCTCTCCTGGGTTCGGATGGCACGGGAACCTCCTTCGTGTAAGTGGCTGCTACGGCTAGATCGGCACGCTACCAGGAACGGGATGGGCCGGCTTCTTCCCGGCGAGCACAGCGACCACGTCCCGGGCTGCCATCTCAGCCATGGCGGTGCGCGTGGCCGTGGTGGCACTGCCGATGTGAGGCAGGCACAGGGCTCGTGGGTGGGAGAGCAGCCGCGGATTCACTTCCGGCTCGTGCTCGTAGACGTCGAACCCGGCAGCGAACAGCCTGTCCTCTTCCAAGGCTGTTGCAAGGGCGTCTTCGTCCACCACGGGTCCGCGGGCGGTGTTCACGAGCACAGCGGAAGGTCTCATGCGAGCCAGGCTGCGGGCATCCATCAGGTGACGCGTGGCATCCGTCAGGGGAACATGTAGGCTTACTATATCCGACTCAGCGAGGAGCGTATCGAGATCCGCTCGCCACGAGGCGAGGCCAGTGTCGTGTCGTGTGTGGTGGATCACGTGCATGTCGAAACCCTCCGCTCGACGTTCCACTGCCCGAGCGATCCGGCCGTAGCCAACCAATCCGAGAGTCGCGCCGTGAACCTCCTGCCCCAGGTACTGGTTCATGCCCCAGCCGCGCCATCGTCCATTCATGAGGTCCTCCGATGCGGATCCGAGCAGTCGGGCCGCCCCCAGGATCAGAGCGAAAGCCAGGTCGGCCGTGGCCTCGTCGAGGACGCCCGGGGTGTGGCAGACGGTCACGCGATGCCTTTCCGCCGCGGGGAGATCGATATGATCATATCCAACAGAGATGCTACCAACGACTCTGAGGTTATTGGCCGCTGCGAAGAAGCCTTCATCAAGCCTGTCTATGAGAGAGCAGAGCACGGCCGAGACTTCACGTGCTGCCTCAGCGAGCACCTCTGCCGGAACGGGCTCCTCGCCCGGTAGAGAGATGACATCGTAGCCAGAGAGGACATCCAGGGACCCGGCAGGGACGGGATGGGTCACGAGGACGGTTTCTGGACTCGGGCTCATCTTCAGTGTGAGGGCGGGAGCGTGCGGTGCTGCTGGAGCTCTACCACGTTGCCGCCAGGGTCACAGCACCAGACCTGGACGACTGTGCCGCTCTTGCTCTCCTGGGTACCGCTTACCATGGCGATGCCTGCGGCATCGAGAGCTGCGCATGCGGCATCCAGGTCTGCCACCGCGAAGCAGTGATGGGTGGCAGAGGGGTCTATTGGAGGAGTGCCGGCATGCTTGCCTGCCCCGAGGAGCTTGGATCCCACGAGGTGGAGCTCCGTATCACCTGCCCGGAACCAGTACCCTGGCACCCCTTCTATCTCGGGTCTCTCTATCTCGGGAAGATCCAGTGTCTTCCCGTAGAACGTTCGGGCAGCCTCGAGGGCGCCATGGCAGTTCACGCTCACGTGGGCCACTCTCACGACCGTCACGGGGCTCTCCAAGCCTGCGTGTATGGCGGCGCTACTCTTGGCTCTGTCTGGAGTTGTCATATCATCACAGCCTACAGCCATGCTGCGGCGAGGAGGGGAGGGAGTGTTGGAGAACGGGGACGCCTGGTCCGAGGCTTACAGGTGGCACCCGGGGAACGCCGGAAGGGAACGAGCAGGGAGAGAATGGAGGGGAACGGAAAGTGACTGTGCTGAAGGTGGAGAATCTGGCTGTGAAGGTCTCGGACCTGGACGAGGCCGTCTCGTTTTACGAGAGGACTGGGGCAGAAGTGAGGGATGTGATGGAATGGGGGGGCGGGCGCCGGGCAGACGTCCATCTCGGGCCATTGCACATAACGTTGTTCACGCGTGCCGTCTACGAGGACAGCGTCGTGCTGGCGGAGGAGGGGTTCTTGCACGTGGCCCTGTTCACGGACGATCTGGAGCGCGAGATGGAGGGACACAACGTCGTCTGGGGACCTGTCGAGGTCTCCGGACCATTCGGCCGCCGCCGCGTCGTCTTCGTCCAGGCTCCTGGGGGGATACGCCTCGAGTTCATGGAGGAGCTCGAGGAGCCGGGGTCGGGCAGCTAGCCGCTCGACCTCTTTCGGCTCAGCGGACCTCTCTGCGCTCAGCGGACCTCTCTCGGTTCAGCGGCCGCTCGGCGTGTTCACGAGCGGTGTTCCGGGCCATGACAGCAGTGTCCCCGGCGAGACAGGCAGGCCATGGGCCACCTCCCAGAGCCGAGGCAGGAGCCAGGGAGCGACGAGCTCACCACCAGCCAGGGTGGGATGGACGCCATCGCCGTGGCGCACCTGCACTCCATCTATGTACTGAGCGAACTTCCCCGCTGGATCGAGAACCGCGTTCAGGTCAAGGACGCTCACGGTATTCGGGTAATGGCTGGCTACCTCACGGATCAGCTGGTTCAGCTTCCTCACTCGCGCCGGGTTGTCCATGGGCCAGGTCCCTCCATGTGGTGGCGGGGGCATCGAATGGAAGTAGGGGCTCGTCAGCCACACGACCTTGGCGCCTCGAGCTGATGCCACCGCTATTGCCAGGCGCATCTGAGCTTCTATGTAGGAGTCGTAGGCAGGCTCGCCGACATGCATCCACTTCCCGTCGTGGAACCGGTCGACGGTCTCCCAGCGTCCCACCAGGATCACGACCACCTGCGGCTTGTCCCTGGCTATATCGGACGCCCAGATGGCGGGCCACTGCGTAGATCCAGGTTGCCCGTTGCACGCGCTGGCCACCGTTTGTATGACCTTGCCCAGGTAGCGGATCGGCCCCCCCTCGGTTATTCCACATCCCAGGATGCCCTGATCGTCGAGTGCTATGTCGTAGGCGCCCTGGACGTCCCCGAGTCCTATGCCGAGCGTGAGGGCCACGGAGCCCCCGACCAGCAGCACCCTTACAGCAGGACCGGGAGGTGTCCGGTAGGACTGGAGCACCCACGAGCTACCGCCGTCCTCGGTCTTTACGATCACGTCGCCTGTGCCTACTGCGTAGCAGACGTTTATCGCCGGGCAGGAGACCCCTTTCAGCGATCCTGTCGCAGAGGACCGCCCAGGGTGCCAGCTGATCGACGCTCTCCCATCATGGTTACGCACGGTCGCATCCAAGATGGTCCCGCTCTTGCCTACCGCTACGCACGCATCGCTGCTGGGGCAGCTCACATTGTAGAGAGGCTGACCCGACGGGCTCGTGGCGGCGCCAACGACGTGGCCTCCCGAGACCACCTCGATTGCCCCGGCGTCGCCGACCGCTACGCAGGTACCATCAGGGAGGCAGTCGTCCTTGGATAGGTAACCGGCGGCCTTTGGAAAAGATGGGTTTATCTCCTGCCACGAGGCCCCGGCGTCCGTCGTCCAGAGCATCACGGGGGTGCCTGTCACCACCAGGCAGTCGCTTACGTTTACACAGGAAACGCCGTCCAGGGTGGCCGGGAGGGGGCTCGACTCTTCCTGCCAGATCTTTCCGCCATCGGTAGTGTGCAGGATGGTTCCATGGGTTCCAACGGCGAAGCAGTCCGTGGAGCGCGGGCAGGATGCGTCGTAGAGGACCCTGCTGGTGCCGGAGCGCTGCGGTTTCCACACATGCCCCCCGTCTGTGGTGGAAAGGATGATTCCCCCGCTTGCCACGACCCAGCAGTCGCTCACCGATGCACAGGAGACCTCGGATAGGTAGTAGTCAGTGTGGGCGCGTTCGGGAAGCCAGATCCTGCCACCATCGGTGGTCGCGAGCAACGTTCCCCCGTTCCCCACTGCCCAGCAGTCGTTTGGCGATGCACAGGTGAGCCCGGTGAGCGTCGATATCTGAGGAGCTCCCCCCGCCTGCTCTGCCGGCGGGGGGAGCGGTGCGGTGCTCAGGGATACCGGGAGCTCTTCCACCGGCTGCTCGGCGACGCTTCGCTCTGCTGGTCGCGGGCGGTTCTGTGCCTTCGGTGGGCCCTGCGAGAGGAGCTTTCCCCCTACCACCCCGCCGCCCACGATGGCGAGGGCAATGATCAATACGAGCACCAGGGTCTTTCGCGACATGCTGTCATGGATTATTGCATCGCTGTATCGAGGCTGGCAGGCCAGCCCAGCCCAGCCCAGCCCGGCCCAGCCCAGCCGAGCCCAGCCCAGCCCAGCTAACCCGGCCCAGCGCAGCCCGGCCCAGCCCAGCCCAGCCCAGCCCGGCCCAGCGCAGCTAACCCGGCATGGCCCAGCCCAGCCCGGCCCAGCCCAGCCCAGGGATGGCGGCCAGTTTCCCGGTTGGTGGCCTTGGCCGGCCAGGCTCTAGCTTGTCATCAGCTTGCCTTGGCTCGAGTTGCCGCCGGAAGGGGATGGGTTTGACGGACATCGTGGATTTCTTCGAGGGAAGGCGTTCGGGGAGCGGCGCCTGGCGCTTCGCTGTGGGCAGGAAAACCCACGGAGCATTCGGCGGTACCTTCGGTGGTTGGGTGGCGGCGATAGCGGTGCTCGCCTGCCGCGATCTCGCCGGGGACCGTGTTCCGCTGTCGGCAGAGTTCCATTTCCTGCGCCAGCTTTCCAACGCTCCGGCGAGGCTGTCACCGAGGATGGTCAGCTCCGGAAGGCGCATGGCAGTGGTCGCAGTGGATGTGATGGACGGAGGGGGGCGCCCTGCCTGCGAGGCAGTGGTGTCCTTCGTGGATCGAGAGCAGTGTCATGACCTGTCGGTTCGTGGTGCAGCCTCTGGAGGTGGCCCGGGTGGTCAGGCTGGCTCTCCGGCAGGGGAGGGCGAGGAGATTCACCACGGTACCCCGTTCGCTCCCCCGGCAGGGATAGAGATACCGATTGTAGAGCTACTGCGCCCCCGCCTGGCCGGCGTGATCCCGCAGGGGATCGCAACCGCGTTGGACGTGCCCTGGAGCGAGCCAGGCTACGAGGCCGAGGCTGCATGCCTGGCTGCGGATCTGTGCATAGGGCCGCCTGTCACTGCGGCGCTCGGAGAGCGGTGGGTGCCGCACCCGAACCCGGATCTCTCCCTCAGATTCCTCCCTTCCGAGCATGGAAGCGAGATCGTGGGGATAGGTCGCCTCGACGCGCTGGAGCGCGGGGTGGCAGTGCTCGGAGTTCAGGTATGGTCTGGTGAGAGGCTCTCTGCCCTCGGGCAGTGCACTGCGATCCTGCTCGCACAGCGCTGAGGTAGGCGATGCGAGCTATGGGCACTTAGCGGGCGAGGTGGCTGGGTGCGGATAGCTGTTCTTGCCAAGCAGGTCCCATCGGTCGAGCAGATGAGGCTTGACCACGACGGCCGCCTCCAGCGTGACGGCGTGGAGCTCGAGATGGATGCCTACTCACGCCGCGCCGTGAGCCAGGGTGTCAAGGTAGCGCGGGAGACCGAGGGTTCCTGCACGGTGTTCAGCCTGGGTCCGCCCAGCGCAGAGAGCGTGTTGCGAGAAGCCATCGCCTGGGGAGCTGCCAGGGGATTCCTCCTTACCGATAGAGAGCTCGCCGGATCCGACACCCTGGTGACCGCGAGGGCTCTGGCCTGTGCGGTGTCGCTCTTCGGCCCCTTCGACTGCGTGCTCCTCGGGAGGAGCTCGGTAGACGCAGAGACCGGCCAGCTCGGGCCCGAGCTCGCGGAGCTCCTCGACTGGCCATTCGTGGTGGGTGCACGGGAGATGACGCTCGGAGAGAGGAGGATCTGGGTCAGAAGCGAGCTCGACGACGGCTGGGAGGTGAGCGAGACGGCGTTGCCCGCCGTCGTGTCCGTAGCCGAGAGGCTGTGCGAGCCGGCCAAGGTGGACGAGGCAGGATGCCTGAGGGTGCCGGCCTCGAAGATCCGCGTCGTCAGGGCCCGAGCGCTCGGGATGGGTCCCTGGGGAGCTGCCGGAAGTCCCACTACCGTGGGGAGGACCAGGACTATAGCAGTGGAGCGCAGGAGGATGCTCTGCCAGGGGGATGCGACGGAGCAGGCTCGCGAGTGCGTTGGATGGTTGAGGTCCTGGGGTGTGCTCGATGCTCTCTCGGAGGAAGCGGTTACCACAGAGAGGGCCGCGGCAGCGGTTACCACAGAGAGGGCCGCGGCAGCCCAGCCACCTCGCCGGGGTGAGCACGCGGCTGCTGTAGACGCACCGTTCCTGGCAGTCCTGCTGGAGCCAGAGCGGCAGGCGACGTGGCATGCTCTGGCCGGAGAGGCGGCGCGCCTCGCTCTTAGGAGCACGCACCCCCTTCGCCTGGCGGGGATCTGCTCTGGTCCCCTGGGGCCAGCCGGAGAGGAGGCCCTGGTGGCACTCCCTCTCGAACACGTGGTGGTCGTGGAGGACGCCGGAGGACGAAACGAGGTCCTCGCCAGCCCCGGCGTATGCCCGAAGCCGCCGGAGCTCGCGGCGAGTTTCGCCTCCTGGGCGGCCAGCCATGATGTGTGGGCCGTGCTGGCCCCTGGCACGTCATGGGGACGTGAGGTGGCGGGCCGGATAGCCGCCCGCCTCCACGCCGGCCTCGTGGGCGACGCGATCGAGCTCGGCGTGGAGGGGGGCCGGCTCGTGGCATGGAAGCCAGCCTTCGGGGGTCAGCTCGTAGCGGCTATCACATGCTCCAGCGCGCTGCAGCTGGTCACGTTGCAGGTGGGGGCGGGCGCGCCGCCGGGCGAAGCCGCCTCGGGGCCAGCGCCGTCGCGACCAGCAGCGAAGCCGCCAGCGCCGTCACGGCCAGCCGCGGAGGGGCCAGCGGCGGGTGGCAGTATGGTCGTCGAGCGGTTGACCAGTTCTCCACGATATGACTCACGCATCCTAGAGATATCTAGAGACGATGACCTGCGCTTCCTGTCGTCTAGGGCCATGGTAGGGGTGGGGCTCGGAGTATCAGGCGACGATTACAGCCACCTGTCCGGCCTATGTGATGTGCTCGATGCTGCGCTCGTGGCGACTCGCAAGGTGACGGATCGAGGCTGGCTCCCGAGGGCGAGGCAGGTAGGGCTGACCGGCCATGTGATATCTCCGGTTCTCTATGTAGCCGTGGGGATCTCGGGACGCTTCAACCATATGGTCGGAACGCGAGCTGCTAGGTGCGTCGTGGCAATAAACAGCGATGCAGATGCGCCTGTCTTCTCTCTCGCTGACGTAGGGCTGGTGGGGGAGTGGCAGGATCTGGTGCCGGCTCTCACAGCCGAGCTTCGCAGGTACCTCGGGGTGGCTCGCCAGCGCTGAACAAGATCCCGGCTGTGCTCAGGCAGGGTCAGGCTCAGGCAGGGTCAGGCTCAGGCAGGCCCAGGCTCAGGCAGGCTGGTGCGCGCTTGCACCATGGGGGGCATCGGAGGTCTCGTGGGCGAGCTGGCCAGCTTCTCCGCAAGAGCGAGCCAGCTCACGCTCACGGCGCCGATGCGCTCCCCAGCGGTCACCCGCAAGCACCAGACCACCAACGATGACACCCAGCGCGATCAGGTACCCGACCAGGCACAGGAGGGCGAGAAAAGTATTCACGCCCGGCAAGGCTAACGCGGCGGGCAGCGGACAGCCAAGCTGCCCAGGCTGGTGGAGCCAGAACGCCATTCTGATCTATCCAGAACGGTGAGGGAGCGGGCCTCGATCCGACTGCGCCGGATCACCGGGTAGCCGAGCGTCTGGCACGGGATCGCCTGCAACGTCCAGAGCCACCTGCCGCGTCTCCGGTATAAAGCGCCAGACGATAAAGGCGATCGGGAGAGATATGAGGGCAATGAGGCTGACGGAGTCTCCTATGTTGCCTACCAGGCCGCCGCTTGCTCCCATGACTCCGATTATCGCGGGACCGAGCACCGACCCGGTGTTACCGAAGCCATTCCTTATCCACGCACCTGCCTGAGCCCGTACCGAGGTGGGGAAGAGCTCGGTAGCGAAGGCGGACAGCACCGGAGCGATGCCCACCCCGAAGAAGGCTGTGCCCGAGAGGAACGGGAGCATGATCCATTCGTTCCTGATCTGGAATGTACCGAGCGCACATACCACGGCCGCCACGACATAGATGATGGCTGTCGGCTTTCGCCCGATGCGGTCCATGAGCCTCCCGCACACGACGTAGCCGGTGATGCTGAACAACGCGGCGATCGCGAAGAAGGTTCCTGCGGTGCCCGTGCTTAGATGTCGCTCCCGCTCGGCGTAGTAGGTGAACCAGCCGATAGCGCCTGCTGCAGGCAGGCCCTGCAGGAGCGCCACGACGCCTACGGCCAGAGCCTTCCAGCGCTCGTCCTGGCGCCAGATGGCCACACCGTCTGAGATCGAGCGGCGAAGCGAGCGCTTAGGAGGGAGCTCGCCGCGGGACTTCGCTGCTACGAACGCCCTGCTCTCTTGCAGGTGGCGCCGTCCTGCTGCCACCACGACGAGTGGGATTGCGGCGACGAGGAAGAAGGCGTGCCACCCGATCGGATTGTGGAGGAAGCCGGCTGCCACGAGGATGCCGCCGACAACCGCTCCTGCAGGGCTGAACAGCAGGAGGAGGGCCAGGTAGTGCCCTCTTCTCACCGCTGGTACCTCTTCTGCCAGGAGGGTAACTGCCACGCCGAACTCAGCTCCGATGAACACCTGGGCACCGAACTGGAATGCGGCGAATGACCAGAGGTTCCATGAAGCCGCAGTCAAGGTGGTGAAGATCGTGTACCCGAGGATCGACCACATGAGTATCGGCCGCCTGCCGATCCTGTCCGCTCTCAGGACCAGGAAGAAGGCTATGAACTGCCCGGCCCCGATCGGGATGTTGGCGAGGCCTATGGCGGCTGTGCCCACGTGGAAGCTGGCCTTTATCTGAGTGAGCAGGAGAGCCCTGAGCTCGCTGTCGTAGCTGTTGAAGAGAGCGGCCGGAAGGAGCAGGATCAGGAGAAGTCGCAGGTAGCTCTTGGAGCGCTCCGCCTGGGGGACCGGCAGCGAGCCCTGAGCTGGCTCGGCCCCACCGGTCGCGCTCGACATGCTGTGAGCCTACGCAGCCAAGGGCCTCTCATGGTGCCGCCGGCCCTCCCCGAGCCAGCCCAGCCCGAGCCGGCCCTGCCCGAGCCGGCCCTGCTTCTCCTGACCGTCCCGTTGCATCCGAGTGAGCATTGGTGAGTCTCATCTCGGATGCACCCCTTGCGGGGTTCCTCCCCCATCGCTGGGATCGGTTCTGGCCTCACCGTAGACGGCTGGCACCGGGGTGCCGGTCTTACATCCACTCACCAGGTGCACAGTCCCCTGAGCATCTGAGCCGCCGTCTCCGTTGCTGCCAACGGAACTGCTGACGTGCGGGGCCGTGGCTCCA
>DAHXND010000158.1 GCA_027366675.1 Acidimicrobiales bacterium | reverse complement strand
GTCGAGCGTCGAGCCTCCGATAAGAGGCTCCCCTGCGTTCCCGGAGCCGTTGCACTGGGCAGCTTCTCCCGACAGTCCAGATGGGTTCCCCGGTCTCGTGTCGCATATGCGAGCCGGCGTGAGCGGGACGTAGGGACCTTTGGCTAAATATGCGAAGCTGCTGCCTGCCGTGGCAGAGCTCGTTCCGTCGGGGGTCGTTACCGTCACCTGGGTGACGGATGGGCCACCCCCAGAGCTCGATGCCTGGGGATCGGCAGGCGTGGCAAGCAGCATCTCCGAGTCACTCACGACCGTGAAGGGCACCTGCTCCCCGCCGAAGCTCACCGCGGTGGCACCTGTGAAACCCTCTCCTGTGACAGTGACTGGGGTACCTCCGGACTCCGGGCCCGCGTCCGGAGACAGCGAGGTCACTGCAGGAGCTGATGGCTGGAGATTCACTGATCTCACCCGGTCATTGCCGGTGTCAGCGATGAAGAGATTGCCCGTGCTGGTAACCGCGAGCCCCTCCGGGCTGTCGAGCTCGGCGCTCGTGGCCGGCCCCCCGTCTCCGGAGTAGCCACAGGTGCCGTTGCCTGCGACGGTCTGGATCGTGCCGGAAGCCGTCACCTCCCGTACCACGCAGTTGCCGGTGTCAGCGATGAAGAGATTGCCCGTGCTGGTAACCGCGAGCCCCATGGGCTGATCGAGCTCGGCGCTCGTGGCCGGCCCCCCGTCTCCGGAGTAGCCACAGGTGCCGTTGCCTGCGATGGTCTGGATCGTGCCGGAAGCCGAGAGAGAAACCACTTCGCACAGGTCAGGCTCGGCAACGAATAGGCGGGAACCGCCGGCGGCGATTGAGCGCGGTATGCTCATCGAGATCGCAGTGGCCGTCCCGGACCCGGCATTCCCGCAGGTGCCGTCACCGGCTACCGTGGCAAGGCCTCCCCCGCTGCTCACATGCTGAACGGTGCAGCTGGCAGCATTGGCTACATACCATCCTCCGGCGGGGTCTATCGCCAGGGCGTCAGGCTGACCGAGAGGCGCATCGGTGCTCGAGCCGGCGCTGGCAGCATATCCAGGCTCCCCGTTACCGGCCACCGTGTAAATGACCGCTGCTCCCTGCGCTGCACCAGCCGTAGCGATCGCCAGGGCCACAGATCCTGTCGCTATGAGTGGTACGGCCAGGATCGGGGTGGCGATCGCGTACCCGGCCAGAAGCGCCAGCACGCGACGCGCCACTGCGTGGCTAGCTGTCATAGCATGACATGTCACCATCCCAGGAGTCACCACTCGAACCGCCGGTCGGTCCCCACTGGAGCATCCAGAAGGGACCGTTGCTGAATGGGACGTATCCACTGAACGTGGAGGGAGAGCAGTTGGCGGGTGGGGTGTTCCCGGATCCCTGCATCCACAGAGCGACCCAGTCGCCCACGACGTCGAACGGCCCGGTGAGAGTAGACCATCCTCCAGTGATCTGATGCCATTCAGAGGGGCTGGCATAGATGCCGACAGACAGGGAGTGATAGATGAAGAAGTAGAGATTCCCTTCCAGGGCAGCTATGTTCGCGGTGGCCTCGCTGCCGCTGCAGCCACCATTCACGCTGCAGGGTAGCCAAGCCTGCGCTCCATTCGGGTTCACGGCGAATGAGGTGTAGTGCTCGACGTCTAGCAGCCAGGTAGCAGGCGTACTTGAGCCGAGAACGCTCACGGCGTAGTCATAGGCCTGCTTGGCCGTAGCATACCCGTATCGACACTGCTGATTGCCGCCGCAGACACCCATGCCTGTCGGGGTGGTAGAGGTGCTGTCAGCCGGCACGATGTACCCCTCCAAGGCAGGGCGGTTTCCGGCATTGTAGGAAGCCTCCGCGGCGAGGCAGGGATTCCAGCCACCGGGCTCGCTGTCCACACCCACTATGTCCACTGTGTAGGGCGTGGGTGGACCTGATCCGAGAGAGGACGTGTAGGACCCGCTGGAGTTGATCGAGCACTGCGGAAAGCTGATGTCGTAGCCATTGCTCCCCGGCGGGTAGGGGTTGGCAGTCCATCCCGTGCACTGGGGGATGGGCGGGCTGAACTCGTTCGCGTTTGGTGTGTTCACCATGGTGTCAGTGACCCAGGAACCGTTCGAGAGCTGGTCCCAGATGTCGCTTGTCCCAGATGGACTGCCGCTGTCGCTCATGATCTGACCGGTCCCCTGGCACACGATAGGTGCCTGGGCTCCGCTTGCCAGAGTGCCCACCTTGGAGTAGCTCGTTCCCGGCCCGCTGTACTCCGCCGCGTTGCCGAGCGTCCCATACGGGTGCGTGGCCGGGTCGCCTATCGTGAAACCGACCGGGTTCGATGCGCCGCCGCCGGCCGGATACACGGTGGCGGTAACGTGATCGCCAGGTTCGGGCATCCAGCTAACCCCTGCCCACCAGCCGCTCTCGCTCGGGATCTGGATGGCAATCTGGGTATTCGACCAGGATTCTATCCTGAAGTAAGCGACGTTGCCCGGTGCTCCCCAGGAGACGCCGTTCGTGTTGTCCGCCAGCCTCACGTACCCCGTGCCCTGCATGGCACCGAAGTTCGAGCCCGTTATCACCACGGTGCTCAGCATCCCGACATCCGCAGGATCACTCACGAATCCCTCCACGTCGACAACGAGGTTCGCTGTGCCTGCGGAATCGTAGAAGGACACCTCCCCACCCTTACCCAGGCTCACCTCGACGAGGTTCGCAACTGTCTCTCCAGGCGAGAAGTTCACCTCGGATGCGACCGGAGGGGCGCTGCCAGCCGGGTACACGTCGAGATAGCCGCCAGCCGTGGGGCGCGTGACCGTGACGTTCATCACTACCGCCGTCACCCCGCTCGATGGCACCTCCCCTACGCCGGCCACAGCCACAGACCTCACCGCCCCACCCTTAAGGGGGTCGCCGGCATTGCCAGAGCCGTTGCACTGGGCCTCCTGGCCAGACAGATCAGATGGGTTCCCCGGTCTCGTGTCGCAGATCCGCTGTGGAGGTAGCGCTACGTAGTCTCCAGATACGCTGCCGCTGGGAGACAGTGCATCGATTTGCGGAGCCGTCGACGGGGGATCACCCGTGTAGAACCCCTCTACATCCACGATGACGTTCGTCTCCCCGAAGGCACTGTAGAACGAGACCTTGCCTCGCTGCCCGAGGCCCACCTCTACGAGGTTCGCCACGGTCTCCCCGGGAGTGAAGTTCAGGTTCGAGGCAGTAGGCCGGGAGACGCCGTCCGGGTAGACGGTGAGGTAGCCCCCCGACGTCGGC
>DAHXND010000144.1 GCA_027366675.1 Acidimicrobiales bacterium | reverse complement strand
GGCGAAGAAGTACGAGGAACGCTACGCCACCGATCCCTGGTACATACACTGCTACAGGACCAGCTACGCCTACCACGGGGTGCATCCCTTCTACATGTGGTATTGGTGCGCCCACGCGCTGGAGCATCTCGGCGCCACTATCGTGGTCGGCGGGGACAGGCGCGCTGTCCGCAGGCTCGGGTTCAAGGCGGCTACGACGCTTGCCGATGCCCTGGTGATGGCAGAGGACACCGTCGGTAGCAGCCCTACTGTCACGCACATGCACGCACCCCCACTACTCATGGCTGATGTCACATGAGCCGTAGGCAGGCACCCTTCCCCCTTTCCAGATCGACATGGCCAACGAGCGTTCCGCGGGCGGCACCCAGACGGTCTACCGGCGTCAACTTCCCTACATCCTGGGCTCGTCGCTATCCTGCCCGATTCGGTCGTGCGGCCGTGCTCGATCTGGTCACGCGCCCGGCAGTGCGCGTGCTGGCCGATCCCGACGTGCGCGGCCGCGCTCACCTCGATCATATCCTGCGCCCATCTATTATCGTAGCGAACCACGCGAGCCACCTCGATACCCCGATCATTCTGTCGTGCCTACCCAGCACGGTGCGCCACAGAACCGTAGTAGCTGCAGCAGCCGACTACTTCTTCGACCGGACATGGAAGGGGCTCCTCTCCGCATTCGCCCTGAATGCCATCCCGCTGGAGCGAACCAAGGTCAATCGACGCTCTGCAGAGCAGGCCGCCGAGCTCATAGAGGCCGGCTGGAACCTTCTTGTTTTCCCGGAGGGCGGGCGCAGCAGCGATGGCTGGGGGCAACCGTTTCACGGGGGAGCCGCCTACCTGTCGATCAGAACTGGAGCACCCGTCATCCCCTGCTTTATCCAGGGCACCTCCGCTATCCTCCCGAAAGGACGGTCGAGCGTACGAAGGGGACCCACGACCCTACTGGTAGACGCACCTCTCCTGGCGCGCGTGGATGAAGACGCGAGGCATTTCAACGAACGCATAGAGCAAGCTGTCGCCCGCCTTGGCGACGAGGCACGAACCGATTGGTGGCAATCGCGTCGCGATGCAGTGTCTCAGTCTACCCCGTCGCTCAGAGGTCCGAGCTCTGGTCCCTGGCGCAGGGCTTGGTCGCTCAGTGCTCCCGCCGCCCCCGGAGAAGCCGGACAAAGTGCCTGGGAAAACCGCTCGCTTGGCCAACCACCCGCGCCGTTCGGCTCGAGGCACTGAGGCGCTCCGCCCTCAGGCGAGCTGTCTCGATAGTGGCCTGGGATGCCCAGCTGCCGGCGATCGTGGGCAGCTCCCCCAGGGAGCGCTCGGCAAGGAAGTCTGCGAGCGCAGGATTACGCGCGAGAACCGGGCCATGGAGATATGTCCCTACCACTCCCCCTCCATAAGCACCCTCCAGGTGAGCCGTCCTTCCCGGAAGAGCAGCACCGGCGCCTCTAGCGTCAAAGGTGCCACGAGATGCGACGAGCTCGGGTGGTCCGTTGCCAATCCCCCTGCGGACTACCCCGAGTGGGCTCGCATCGGGGCCCAAGCGCGTCAAGCTCGCATGGTTCTCGAATCCCGTGAGCACCCCTATGGCGGGCAGACCAGCCTCGGCTATCACTTCACCGACGGCCCTCGGAACAGGAGCCCTGATCGTCTCGACATCCAGCAATCCCAAGCCACCTACCATGCGACCTGTAGAGTCCGGGAAACTGTGGCCTAAGATCTGGAACCCTGCACAAACGCCCAGCACGATAGCACCCCGCGTTAGCGCTCGCTCGAGTGCGCCAGATTCTTTCAGGAGCTTGACCGCATAGGTCTGAGGTCCGTCCTCGCCACCGCCAATGCAGTAGAGGTCGCCGTGCTCCGGTAGCGGATCGCCGCCTGCCACCATAACCAGATCCACGGCGATCGATCGCCAGGCCAACCTACGACACAGCACGGTAGCGTTGCCCCCATCGCCGTATGTGCCAAGGAGATCCGGGTAAACATCCACTACCGTCACGCGCTCGGCGCTACTCCTGATCATCTCTTTACCCCGAGCACATCCATGATCCGCTGGAATGCCGTGTAGTTGGCCATTACCTCTGCTCGGGAACCGAGATGCCTGGCCATCCTGAGAGCAGGTACGAGCTGCGGCATAACCTCGTGATCCACCTCCGCGTAGGACAACCGTACGCCCAGGTCCCACGCGCGCGTGCCCGTGGCGACGACCGTCCGTCCCCGAAGTCGCTCGAATGGCACGTCCCATAGCCAGGAAGGGTCTCTCCCATCCGCCACCTCTGCATTTACCGCTATCAGGAGCACGGAGTCCTCACGGCCAGCGCAGACCAGCTCGATGATCTCCGCCCACCCCGCGGGGTTCTTTGCCAACAGCAGGTGTGCCACGATGCCGCACCATTCCACCTCCTCGTAGCGACCGGCAGGGGAAGACCAATACATGGGTATAAACTTTCCAAGAGTTTTAATGAGATACTTGATGAGATAATTCAGGAATTATCAAACAAGATTGCCGAGATTAACAATAACATTGAGAGTTTAAAGTCGTTCCAGAAGTGATTCAATC
>DAHXND010000142.1 GCA_027366675.1 Acidimicrobiales bacterium | reverse complement strand
ATCACGAAAGATCGGGACTGGGCAATCTCGGCCGCTGGATCGAATGCTCTCTGTTTGCCATCAGATGCCATCCTCTAAGTATGCTCGCCACGGTGAGCATCGATGGCGATACCGCCCGCCGCTCGGCGGGCTGGATCCGGCTCCCTGCCCGCCACAGCCTGAGCGCGCAGCTCACCTGTCCAAAGGTGGGGCTGGCGAAGCCTCAGAAGCCTGCTCCCGAGCTACCGCCGGGCGGGTAGGGACAGGCGAGCGGGGGGACCATGGCTCGTGTCGTTTCCCAGGCCGTAGTAAGCATAGAGGTAGCCGCCGCCTGCCTCGAATGCCGCGATGACATCATCTTGGAGTCCCGAATCTTGGAGTCCCGAACGGCAGGTCCTTCCAGCGACCTCCCGGTGCCCCCAGCTCCTCACGGGGAGCGCACCCCTGCTGCCGCTTACGATCCTGGAAGAGGCCCTTACCACGCAGCCATGGGAGCGGTCAGGGCATCATTCCAGGGCGAAGAGGGTCCGGTCCTCTACTACCGGCGCTTCGTAACCGTAGACCCACTCGACGATCACCGAGCCAGGGTGATCCAGAAGGTCGAGTTCAAGCTCGCAATACCCTGGTTCGGCTGGCTGTTCGTCCTCCCTGTGCGCAGCTACTACGGTCGCATAGACCCGAAGAGGACCATCCCGCGCTGGATCGCACCAGTGCGCCTGGACTCTCAGGCCAGCATGACCTTGAGCGCGCTCTGCGCTGCCGCTGCGGTGAACGGGTACCTGGCTTCGCTGCTCACGCAGACGATCACCTATGCCGGACGGCAGTTCCGCGCCGACGTCTCCGTCCAGAACGTGGCGCTCGCGAGCGTCCGGATCGAGGCAGTGCTCGCTGTCGGCCTGCTTTTCCTGGCAGACAGGCTGGGCCGGAGGCGCCTGATACTGGCCTGTGGCGTAGCAGGATGCCTGGCCACAGCAGCCGGAGCACTCAGTCCATCACTGGCATGGCTTGCAGCGAGCCAGACGATAGCAAGGGGCTTCGTTAACGCAGGGTCGGTGTTGATCGTGGTAGCTGCTGCCGAGGAGGTGCCTGCTGGTGCCCGGGCATACGCCGTCAGCCTTCTCGCTGCTGTAGGCGCCCTGGGAGCCGGCATATGCACCCTCTCCCTGTCGGTCGCGGGCTTCGGCCTGGGCGGCTGGCGTTGGCTGTATGCCATTGGGCTTCTCGGATTGGTGGCACTTGCCGGGATATCGCGCCATCTGGCTGAGACCCGTCGCTTCGTAGCGCACCACACGCCCGCCCATCCGAGCAAGCACGGGAAACGGCTCTGGCTCCTAGCCGTGTCTGCGCTGTTCCTCCAGGTGTTCTTCGGCCCCATCGGTCAGGACCGCAACCAGTTCCTCAGGGTGAACCGTGGTTTCTCTGCTGAGAAGATCTCGCTCTTCACCATAGCCACTGGCATCCCGGGAGCAGTAGGGCTTCTGGCGGGTGGCCGGCTTGCCGACGTGCATGGCCGCCGGGCCGTCGCCGCTGTCTCGCTGCTGCTCGGGGTCGCGGCCACCGCCTGGATGTTCCTGAGCCACGGCTGGGCCATGTGGCTATCGGGAGCCGGCAGCACTCTCATGCTCGCAGCCACCGTGCCCTCGCTCGGCGTATACGGCCCTGAGCTCTTCCCCACGGGATCGCGTGGAAAGGCCAACGGGATAATCACTGTTGCAGGCCGCGCCGGGACAGTCGTCGGGCTACTTCTGGTAGCTGGTATCGCCTCTCGCGTAGGAGGCCTCGGGGATGCGCTCGTTCTCCTGGCGGCAGCCCCTCTCCTGGTGGCGGGGCTGGTCATCACCCGCTACCCCGAGACCGCCCAGATGGAGCTGGAGACTATAAACCCGGAGGATGCCCCCGGGGGATAAGAAGGCACCTGAAACGAGTCCGGGCCGTCGCGGGAGCGACGGAGCGGAACACATGATGCGGATCGCGGTCGAAATGATAGACCTTGGCTATCTCCACCTCGAGCGGCCTGAGCAGGGGAAGGCGACGCAGGGCTATCGCTCCGAGCGTACCAACCAGGGGTCCTACGCAATAGACCCAGAAAGCCTGCCAGTCACCCGACGCCACAGCCGGCCCGAAGCTGCGTGCAGGATTCGTGCTCGTGCCCGAGAGCGGCGCCTCTAGGTACACCATGATCGCATAGAGCGGAGGTAGGACCAGCGGCGTGTACTTTCGCAGCCGCTTGGTGCCCAGGAATGTGAAGACTGCTATAACCAGGAAGAACGTGGTCACTGCCTCGCCAACTGCGGCGAATAACGCCCCTTGCGGCCCCGGAATGGTAGCCCCGTAGTGTACGCTCCCACCGAGCTGTCCCCAGGACAGGAGAGCGAATGCTCCGAGCATCGCGCCCACGAGCTGCGCCGCTACATAGCCGGCCAGCATCGGCAGCGAGAGCTTGCGCTCCATCCAGAACGCGAGCGAGACCACGGGATTAATGTGTGCCCCACTCGACTTGCCTACTGCCGAGAACGTGATCAAGGCCCCCACCCACCCGAACAGGAATCCTGTCATTGCCCGCCTGGCGCCGGCATCCGGTACAGCCGAGACGACGAAGGAGTGGCGGCCGAAGTCCAGGATCACTATTGACAATCCCACGGCAACCAGCAAGCCGGTGCCGACGAGCTCCGACAGCAGGAGTGACCAATGCGGCAACTTACCTAGACGGCGAGCGGGCACTACAGGAGCTGAGCTTGCTACGAGGTCTCTCGCTGTCGACATCCAGGTCACGCATCCAGGTCACAAATCTCGGTCATGGACGGACAACGGACCATTGAAGACGACCCCACCGTTGCTCCCCCTTCGCCCAGATCGTCGAGTAGGTTCGCCACGTCGGCGATACCAGCCTCTGGTGGCGCGCCGGAGCATCGTCTATGCGGTGAACGACCCGCGGGCGCTCGGCAAAGGGCTCTTGCACCGTGGCCGTATCGTAGCCCGGCAGCGGTAGTCCCTGGGCAACGCGTGAGCCAGCCTTCACGTCCGGCGATGGCATGAAGGCTGGCTGAATCTCGAGGACGGTGGCGCTTCCTGGCAAACGAGCGCCTATCCATCCCGACCCATCAGGGCCGGGCTTTCCGGCGCAGCCCGTAACGGAGCGTTCACATTTCCGACATGCCGCCGAAACATAAGCCCCATAGGTTCCTTAGCTGCTGGCAATGACCGCCCGGGAAACAGGGCCCGGGAAACAGGGCACCTGAGGGTTGCCCGAGCGCACAGGGGACGTGAATCACCCGGCAGCACGACCCCTACGGGTGGTGCATGACTGAAGGAGGGACTGCGTGATCGGGACTCTTGCTCCCTATGCACACTGGCTGAACCCAGGAGACAACGCCTGGGAGCTGACGGCGGCAACCCTCGTGGGGCTCATGAGCCTCCCCGGCCTTGCAGTGCTCTGGGGTGGGCTCGTACAGAAGAAATGGGCAGTGAACTCGATGCTCATGGCCTTCACCGGCTTCTCGCTAGTGCTCGTCGTCTGGGTTCTCTGGGCCTTCAACATGGGATTCGGTCACCCCTTGCACCTCGGTCCTTCGATCCTCGGCAGCTTCGTAGGCAAACCGGGCCCTGTTACCGGCCACCTATCGGAGGAAGGAAGGGCCAGCATCCCGCTTCTCTCGGGCAAGGGCCTCATGCCAGGCCTCCACTTTCCTCAGTCAAGCCTGGTGTATTTCCAGTTCGTCTTCGCAGCGATCACCCCGCTGCTCTTCATGGGAAGCGTCATAGGGCGCATGAGCCTGAAAGCATGGATGCTCTTCGTGCCGCTCTGGACGACGTTCGTCTACGCGATCAACGCCTTCCTTCTCTGGGGAGGCGGCTTCTGGGCACAGCACGGAGCCGCAGATTACTCCGGTGGCTACGTGATCCACCTGGCAGCAGGCACCAGCGGCTTCGTAGCGGCAGCGGTGATCGGTCCTCGCCTGAAGCGCGACCGGGAGCACGCAGCCCCCAACAACCTGCTAATGGTGGCGACCGGCGCCGGCCTTCTCTGGCTGGGTTGGAACGGCTTCAACGGTGGCGACTCCTACTTCGCCGGTGCAGATGCCGCCGCAGCCGTGCTGAATACGAACCTCGCGACTGCAGCCGCCCTCATGGTCTGGGTGTTCATGGACATGCTGTTCAGTAAGCAGAAGAAGCCGACTTTCCTCGGGGCAGTGAACGGGCTGATAGTAGGTCTCGTTGCCATCACCCCCGCTGCCGGGTTCGTGAACGGGGTAGGTGCACTTGCCATAGGGGCGATTGCCTCGGTAATCGTCTGGATATCGTGGAACAAGCTATCGAGTCGCGGCATCTTCAAGAAAGTGGACGACGCCATGGGCGTCGTGCATACCCATGGCGTGGCAGGCCTCACAGGTGGCCTGCTCGTCGGCTTCTTCGCAGACCCCCACATAGTGGAGTACCTGGGCGCGGGCAAGACCCCTGCGAGCTCGGTCACCGGGCTGTTCTACGGCCACCCCATGCAGGTCTTGGTACAGCTCGGCGCCGGGCTCACCATCATCGTCTGGGATGGTCTCCTGACATTCCTGATCCTGAAGGCAATCGGCCTGTTCGTGAGACTCAGGATCCCCGACGACCAGCTCGAGATAGGAGACCTGGCACTCCACGACGAGGAGGTCGAGCCACCCCAGGGACTCCTGGAGCGTGTCGGTCAGGTAAGCCGGCTACGCGAGTAGCCGAGGGCTAGCAGATGCTAGCCCTCCGGCACCGACTCGTCGATGACGGCGATGGGCAGCTCCACCAGCCGGGACCTAACGTACTCACCCAGGCTCTTCGCCTGCGGATCAGAGCGCGTGGAGGACGCCACTCCCTCGCCAAGCAAGCCGACCACCACGAAGTTCAGCGCCTGGATGTTTGCCAGCACATAGCGACGCACCTCGAGGCCCTCAGCTTCGGGTAAGAGCTCGCGGAAGCGCTCGACGGTCAGCTCGTGATAGAGCCAGCTCCATGCCAGCTCACGTCGCGCCCAGATTCCCACGTTCGCGTTGCCACCCTTGTCTCCAGAACGTGCTCCAAAGCACCGCCCGAGTGGCACCCGGACCCGGGCGGCCTGGCCTCCCACCAGGCGCTGCGGAGCAGCTACCGGCGGCTCGCCGGCAGGCATCGGGGCTCCGCCCGGCGGGGGGATATGGCGCGGGGCCACACCTGGCAGGTGGACCCGCTGGTCTATGACATCGTTGGCGACGAGAGTCGGCCAGTAGACACCGTAAGCCTGCTCCCTGGTAGGCGGCGTGCTCAGATAGCAGCCAGGGTAGCTCGACAGGACCAGCTCGACGGCCGCGTCGGAGAACGCCCGACCCACCTTCTCAGGGTCTGGATCCTTAACCGTCACGCGCAGGTAAGAGCTCGCCAGCTCATTAGTCGGCGCGCCGTCCTGGCCGGCACGCACGAGCTGTATGTCTACGTCCCGGAAACGCTCGAAACCTCCCAGGCGCTCGGCGAGGATCCCGGTCACCAGTGAAGCCTTCGCTTCTACGGCGAGACCCGTCAGCACGAACGTCATAGTATTCTTATATCCTCCCACGTAGTTTATGGCTACCTTCGTGGTGGGAGGTGGAGCCTCCCCGACGGTACCCTCTATGCGAACGCGGTCGGGACCTTCCTCCACCACCCGCATCGTGTCAAAGCGCGCTACGGCATCCGGGTTCGGGTATCTCGCGCCGGCGATCTCGTAGAGGAGCTGGGCCTTCACGGTGTCGACAGTCACCGCCCCACCGGTCCCGGGATGCTTGGTTATGACGGCAGAGCCATCGGCATACACCTCTGCTATAGGCATGCCGGGAAGTCGCCACCTCACGAACCCGGGCGCGCCTGCTGGCATGTCGCTGCCGGCACCGTCCCGGGTCTCTGCCAGCTCCTCGAAGAAAGCGAAGTTGCCGCCTGTGGCCTGGGCGCCGCATTCGATCACATGCCCCGCCACTATGGCACCCGCGATGGCATCGTAGTCCTCGGCACTCCAGCCGAAGCGCCAGGCCGCAGGTCCCACCACGAGGGACGCATCGGTCACCCGCGGGCAAACCACGACATCCGCGCCACTACGGAGCGCCTCCGCTATCCCCCAGGCACCCAGGTAGGCATTCGCAGTCACCGGGACGACCCCCTCCTCGGCGAGCAAGATACCGCGATCCAGGTGCGCGAGCGTCTCGCCACCCGCTCGAAGCTCGGGGAGGCGAGCCAGCAGATCGTCACCATCTATCCATGCGATCCTGGCCCCTGCTCCCAGGCGATCGGAGAGCTCCTGCAAGCTCTGGGCGAGGCCTGCCGGGTCGAGCCCTCCCGCGTTCGTGACCACCCGTATCCCACGGTCCATGCAGGTGCCGAGGACCTCCTCCATCTGAGCGAGAAACGTGCTGGCAAATCCACCCGAGCCCTTCCGCTGCCTGGTCTTGAACAAGATGAGCATCGTGAGCTCCGCCAGGTAGTCGCCCGTCAGGACGTCGATAGGACCACCTTCCACGACCTCCCGGCAGGCATCGCGGCGATCACCGTAGAACCCTGAGCAGTTCGCTATCCGAATTGGCCCATCGGAACCCGCTCCCACATCAGAGCGCGCCCCGCTACCCGCAGCTCGGCCAGAAGTGGCAATCATGGCGGCCCTCCTGAGCCCGTCACAGGATGGTCTCCCCGTCTCCCTGCTTCATTACGGCAAGCACCTGACCGAGCGCCACGACTTCTCCCACGACCACATCCATCCTGTCTACCACGCCTGCAGAAGGTGCCTTCAGCTCGTGCTCCATCTTCATCGCCTCCAGGACGACCAGCGTCTCTCCCATCTCCACCGCCTGCCCGGGCGCGACTCCCACCTTCGTGACGGTACCCGGCATCGGAGCGACCAGCGAAGGAGCGCCAGAGGAACCAGCAGCGAGCGGGAACCGCTCCCCCACCTGGAACACGCTCGAGCCATCCGGTCCGTCCACGAAGACTGCGGCTGGAGCGCTCGCATGGCTTGGATGATCTATCTCATAACGACGCCTTATCCCGCCTTCCTCGATGTCGACACAGCCCGGCTGCACGTCCCATAGCGCCACATCCAGGCTCGAGGGAGAGCTGCCAGAGAGACCTTCTGGCAGGCTGCTCTCGTCCAGAGAGAGCTGTTCCACGGTAATGGCTATGGGCTTGGCACGCCGAGAGCCGGAGCGCCCATCTCCCATCCTGTAGCGCACCAGGAGCGCACCCCTCTCGTCAGACAGGCGAACCCACTGGTAGCCTGACTCGTTGTTGCGCCAGCCGGAAGGCAGCCCCGCGAGCACGCCAGCCTGCTCCCGCCGGAGCGCCTGCAGCCCGAGCGCCGCCACCGCTCCATGGACGAGACGGGCATGCTCGCTCGGGAGTCCACCCGAGCGAGCCAGCTCCGCCGGGGGGTGGCGGTCCAGGAAACCGGTATCAATAGCGCCCGCCAGGAACTCGGCGTCGTGGAGGATGGCGACGAGCAGTGCCCGGTTCGTCATGACGCCGTGAATGCGAGCCGACGACAGCGCCGCTGCCAGTACGCCAGCCGCCTCCTCTCGCCGGGGGGCCGACGCTATGACCTTCGCGAGCATGGGATCATACAGCACTCCCACTTCACTCCCCGTCTCTACCGAAGCGTCGACCCTGAGACCAGGTAGATCTGGTATCCGAAATCGACTTATCCTTCCAGCTGATGGAAGGTAATCGCGGCTCGGGTCCTCAGCGTAGAGGCGAGCTTCGATGGCATGACCTCTCACCTCGCAAGGACCAAGAGCGGACTCGAGCTTCTCTCCCTCGGCCAGCATGATCTGCACTCGCACCAGATCGACCCCGGTGACCGCCTCGGTAACGGCATGCTCCACCTGAAGCCTGGCGTTCACCTCCATGAACCAGAAGTTCCCTGCTCCGTCGACCAGGAACTCGACGGTCCCCGCTCCGACATAGCCGATCGCCCGCCCGATCGCCTCGGCTGCCCCGTACATCCCCTGCCGCACATGCTCGTCAAGCGATTCTACGGGGCATTCCTCTATGATCTTCTGGTAGCGCCTCTGGATGGAGCACTCCCGCTCGAAGAGATGGGAGACCTTGCCGTAGCGGTCCCCGAAGATCTGCACCTCTACGTGGCGCGGGCGTTCCACGTAGTGCTCGATGAACACCGTAGGGTCCCCGAAAGCCGATGCTGCTTCCCGCATGGCGCTCTCCACCGCAGCCTCGAGGTCAACCGCTTCCCGGACCACCCGCATGCCACGCCCCCCACCGCCGGCGGACGCCTTCACGAGCACGGGGTAACCGGCAGCCGTCGCCGCAGCCCTTGGATCGACCCCGCCACCACCCTCTCCGCCTGCAGCCGGGAGCGCCCAGAAGTCCAGAGTTGGCACACCGGCCTCGCGGGCTATCCCCTTGGCCGTCAGCTTCGACCCGACCATCTCCATGACCTCCGCCGGGGGCCCGACGAACACGATCCCCGCCTCCTCGCAGGCGCGAGCCAGAGACGGCTGCTCGGAGAGGAACCCGTAACCAGGGTGCAAAGCATCGGCATTACTCAGCCGCGCGGCCTCCATTATCGCTTGGAGATTCAGGTAAGAGGTAGCCGGGCTGTCCCCGCCTATGGGAACAGCCTCATCGGCCTCGACCACGAAGGGCTCTCTGGCGTCCGGCTCCGAGAACACCGCAACCGTGGCTATTCCCATCGCCCGAGCGGTTCGCATGACGCGCCGTGCTATCTCGCCACGGTTCGCGACGAGCAGCTTCCTGATAGGAGTCCTCGCCACCGTCACATCCTGAAGACGCCCCAACCGCGGCGTCCGGCTATCACGTTCGAGTGGATCGCAGACAGGCACATGCCCAGCACCGTTCTCGTATCGCGCGGATCTATGATGCCGTCGTCGTAAAGACGTCCGGAGTTGGCAAAGGCATGAGACTCTGCTTCTATCTGCCTCTCGATGCCTTCACGGCGCATCCTGTCTGCCTCCTCGTCGAACGGTCGGTTCGCGGACTCTGCGCTCTGACGGGCAACTATGGACATCACCCCAGCGAGCTGCTCAGCCCCCATGACCGCAGAACGAGCGCTGGGCCACGAGAAGAGGAATCGCGGCTCGTAGGCACGGCCGCACATACCGTAGTTGCCCGCGCCATAGGATGCGCCCATCATGACGGTGATGTGAGGCACCGTAGAGTTCGTGACTGCATTTATCATCTTGGCGCCGTCCTTCACGATGCCACGTTGCTCGTAGGCCTTCCCCACCATGTAGCCGGTGGTATTCTGCATGAACACGAGCGGCACGTCGATCTGATTGGATAGCATGATGAACTCCGTCGCCTTCTGAGCCTCTTCACTGAAGAGCACGCCGCGATGGTTAGCCAGGATACCTACCGGATAGCCGTGGATCGAGCCCCACCCCGTTACCAAGCTGGTGCCGTATAGCGCCTTGTACTCCTCGAAACGTGATCCGTCCAGCAGGCGAGCCAGGATCTCGCGCGGGTCGAAAGGTACCCGGAGATCCCGCGAAACGATGCCCAGAACCTCGTCCTGATCGAACAATGGCTCGTCGGCTGGTTCGCTGGGACCAGGACCGAGCTTCCTCCAGAACAGGTGCTCGACTATGTCCCTCCCGATACGAATCGCATCACGCTCGTCGAGCGCCAGGTAGTCGGAGAGGCCGGACACCCGTGAGTGCATGTCGGCACCGCCGAGCTCCTCGTCGCCCGACTCCTCCCCCGTCGCCATCTTCACGAGCGGGGGCCCGCCGAGGAACACTTTCGCACGATCCCTCACCATCACCGAGTAGTCGGACATCCCTGGCACGTAGGCCCCCCCGGCAGTCGAGTTCCCGAACACCAGGGCGACAGTCGGGACACCGAGGGAAGACGACAGCGTAAGGTCCCGGAAAAGCTGGCCGCCTGGGATGAACCCTTCTGCCTGTGTCGAAAGATCAGCTCCCCCTGACTCGACGAGACTGACGAGGGGTAGCCTGTTCACTCTGCTAATCTGAAGTGCCCGGATTATCTTCTTCCACGAGTATGGATTCATCGTACCACCTCGTACGGTGGGATCATGAGCGACCACGACACATTCGGTATCGCTCACTACGCCCAAGCCAGTGACCACGCTTGCCCCGACCAGGTATTCGCTGCCCCACGCAGCGAGCGTGGAGAGCTCCAGGAAAGGGCTGTCCGGATCGAGCAGCAGCTCCACGCGCTCACGGGCGAGAAGCTTCCCGCGGTCTCTGTGGCGCTCCACGTATCTCGCTCCACCACCGGCACGCCCTAACGCCTGCTCCGCCTCGTGAGCAGCGAGGCCATCCAGCATGGCTGCCCGATTGGCAACGAACTCAGCATCCTTCGGATTGATCGCCGAGGATAGCGCCTGCACCGAATGGAGCCTACCCGGGGGGCCTGCCACGCTGTAAAGCTGGCGAGCGCTTCAAAGCCGGCGAGCGCTTCGCCGGGCTCGTGTAGCCGGAAGGTCCGAGCCTGCTCTCCCGCTCCGAGCCTGCTCTCCCGCTGGCAGATCTGCTGGAGCGCTCGAGATCGATCCCAGGCATCTGAGATCCGGCACTGCCCGGCGACCTGGCACCAGATCGCCACTTAGAGTGGTTAACTACCCGGACTATTCAGAGCAGTAGGTATTTTTACCTACCCAGATAGAGTGAAATTACGGTCTTGAATATCCCAGCACGTATGTTACTATTGATTGCATATCACTATTAGTGGTGCTTGCGCCACAGCGAGTGATGCTAACACCACGGTCTGTCCAGGGGGTGGGGAACAGGACGACCGAGGTCGGGCAGAGGGGAGGTAGATGCGCATGAGATATGATCTCGAGCCCGTCACCCGCGGCTCCAGGTCACCGGCACGAGCCCTGGCCGATCAGTCAGGCCTCAGCGTGATCGAGGTGGTGATCGCGATAGCTCTCTTCGCC
>DAHXND010000140.1 GCA_027366675.1 Acidimicrobiales bacterium | reverse complement strand
AATGCTGGATGAGCTGACCGAGCTGGTTGGCCAGGCAGATCTTGTCCGGGCAATAAGGCGTGCCATGGTCTGCGCCCTGGTCTTGGGCGTAGCAGGGCTCCTGGGTGCAGTCCTCCTGTCTCATGCCCTGGTCGGGCTTGGCATTTGCATAGGGTTTGCCGCCGGCATAGTGAACCTGCGCCTCATCGGTTCGGCAGTCGCTCATGTTGCCGAGCAGAACCACGCGAAACCTGCCAGGCCACTTGCAGGGCGAACGGCGATCCGCCTTGCTCTCGTAAGTGCCGTAGCCATAGGGCTCCTGATCGTTGCCGCTCCTGTGGGGGTAGGGATGCTGGGTGGCCTCATCGTGTTCCAGTTCATCTTCCTGGCGAATCTTGCGTGGGCGGTATTCCGCCAGGGGGTCTTCAGATGAACAGCGTCGGGCTGCTGCTCATGAGGGCCGGGTCTGTGGCGAGGCTCCTGGCCGTGCAGGTCGAGGTCGGTCAGCACATAACCCGGAAGGTGCTGGGTCTCACTGTCGATGTCGACATCGTGGGGTCGACGGTTATTGCCGGGCTGATCGTTATCGGCCTTGGCCTCTGGATGCGCCACAAGGCCACCTCAGGCGTGCCCGGGCGTCTCCAGCTCTTCTGGGAGACTGTGGTCAGCCAGGTGGAGGAGCTGGCCGATAGCACCATAGGGCCCGGTGGCAGGAAAGTAGTGCCTCTCGCTGTAGCGCTCTTCCTGCTCATACTGGTAGCGAACTTCATAGAGATAGTACCGACCGGTGCGACGAGAAGCCTCCTGCCTGCTCCCACAGAGGACGTGAACCTTCCCTATGCCATGGCTCTGACCGTGTTCATCCTCGTGCAGATCGCCGGCGTCAGAGCACGGGGGATCAGGGGCTATTTCGGGCATTTCCTGAAGCCTTACAAGGCAATCGCTCCCCTGAATCTGCTGGAGGAGCTGACAAAGCCGATCACGCTCTCTCTCCGGCTCTTCGGAAATATGTTCGCGAGTGGCCTGATGCTCACTCTCATAGCCGTTTTGATGCCCGTATACGTGGTCCCGTTCGGCGACATCATCTGGAAGCTGTTCGAGACATTCATCTGGTTCATACAGGCATTCATATTCGCCCTGCTGACCGTGGTCTACTTCGGAATGGCCATGGAGGCCTCGGAGCACTGATTGGGGGTTTCATTGGATACTCAGGCAGGGATATGGCGGGCAGCGGGACTGGTAGATAACATCGATCGGACTCGATAATCAGCAGTTGGTTACAAGAACCCGGGCTGGCAAGCGGCCTGATAAACAGCAAAGGAGCAGTGATGGCGACACCAGGCATCGATCACGCAGTTGCGTTGGCCGGAGCAATGGTCGGCGGTGGGCTCGCGCTGGGAGGCGGCGCGGTCGGGGCAGCGATCGGTGATGGTTTGGCGGGGAGCCAGACCATCGCTGCGATTGCGCGGCAGCCAGAAGTCGAGGCGAAAGCTCGTATTTACATGTTCCTGACCGTCGGTCTGGTCGAGGCCATGTACTTCATCAACCTCGCTTTCATGGCGCTGTTCATATTCGTCGAAGCCAAGAGCGTTTGAAGCCAAGAAGTAAGCCAGGAAGTAAGTGCCAAGCCTCTCATCTAGGAGTTAGCCGTGCTCGTTGCGACCAATAACTTCCTGTTCCCGAACGGAACGTTCATAGCGGAGATCATCGCGTTCCTGATCGTGGTGGGTGTCCTCGCTAAGTGGGTTCTGCCTGTCTTGAACAAGGCAATGGTGAACCGCCAGGAGGAGATCAGATCGTCACTGGAGGCAGCGGAGCGTGCCCGCGCCCAGGTGGCAGAACGCGAGGGCGAGCAGCGGGAGATCGTTGCTCAGGCAAGGGACGAGGCGCACCGGATCATCGCCCATGCCAGCGAGATAGCCGAGCATCTCCGGGCAGAGGGTGAAGCGAATGGACGCCAGGCATACGAGCAGATGGTGTCACGCGCCGAATCCGAGATATCCCTGGCGCGCCAGCGAGCCATAGACGACCTCACTGATCAGGTGGCTGATCTGGTCATGGATGCTGCCGAGCGCGTTATAGGCGAGGAGCTGGATCGTCGTCGCCATCAGGCATTGATAGACGAGGCGATCGCGGCGATCCGGGCGGAGGCCTGAGGAGTTGCGCGAGGCGCTGCGGGGCTGCCTGGCGGCGGCCATAGAGGATCTGGGCGGCGAGGCTTCGAAGCTCGAGCGCTTCAGCGCGGACGTTGCGGCGTTCGCGGGAGCCCTGGCGACGTCGCGTGAGCTCGGTAGGGCGCTCGGAGACAGCTCCGTCCCCTTGCAAGCCCGCCGCGGTGTGCTCGAGGAGCTGCTCGCGGCCAAGGCTCTCCCCGGGGTAGTCATGGTTCTGATGTTTGCCCTGGAAGTGGAGGTTCCAGAGGAGCTTGATCATGCGATCATGGAGATGGTCGGCATTCTCGACGCTCTTGTGGCCACTCCGATAATGGAGTATCCCCCGGCCAGCAAGCTGGCCGCACGCGACAGGGTGAGTGGCTACGGGTCTGCCAGGCTCCATGCGGTGAGGGACGCGAGCATGCTGGACGAGATCGAGGATGAGCTCTTTCGCTTCGCTCGCGTAGTCGCCGACAACGCCGGCTTGCGCCAGCTCCTCACCGATCCCGGTGTCTCCGCTTCCGGGCGTGAGATGGTCGTCACAGATCTCCTGGAGGGGAAGGTCCAGCCCGCTACCCTGCAGATGGCACGGTTCGTGGTCAGGGCCGGTAGGGCTCGCGATGTGGTTGGCACCTTGGACTGGCTGGCCGAGCGCGTGGCAATGGAGCGCGGGCGCCGGGTCGCGCGAGTGGTGGCGGCAACAGAGCTGGACGAAGCCACCCGTGCTCGCTTTCAGGATGCCCTGAGGAGCCGCATGCACACGAGCGTTACCCTGCAGGTGGAGCGTGATGATGCGCTGATAGGGGGTGCTCTCGTGACGGCCGGCGACCTCGTCATCGATGGCACGGTAAGGCGGCGCCTCGCTCAGCTGTCAGTTGCCCTGCACCATAGCCTCGGGGCAGGGGATCTTCCAGGACTTCAGAGGAACGGACCACCAGATAACCCTGACAAGGAGGGCTAGGGCCCATGGCCGAGTTGACCATCAGCGCGGACGACATCGCATCTGCTCTGCGCCACCACATAGCCGAGTTCGCACCTGACGTAGCCGTCGAGCAGGTCGGCCGCATAATCGAGGTAGGAGACGGCATCGCGAGAGTGGCTGGGCTACCGGATGCGGCAGTGAACGAGCTGTTGGAGTTCGAGGATGGAACATTCGGACTGGCCCTGAACTTGGACGAGGAGTCGATCGGGGCGGTCGTGCTGGGCAGCGACCAGCACCTCGACGAGGATCAGATCGTGCGCTCCACGGGCCGGATACTCTCGGTCCCGGTCGGCGACGCTCTGCTGGGCAGGGTCGTGAACCCGCTGGGGGAGCCTCAGGACGGCAAGGGGCCTCTTGCAGGGGGCTCGTTGCGCAGGCTCGAGGTGCAGGCGCCAGGGATCATTGCCAGGCAACCGGTGACTGAGCCGCTGCAGACCGGGATAAAGGCCATCGACACCATGACGCCGATAGGCCGTGGCCAGCGTGAGCTGATAATCGGTGACAGGAAGACCGGGAAGACAACAGTCGCCATAGATACCATCTTGAACCAGCGAGGCCAGGGGGTGAAGTGCATCTACGTGGCCATAGGCCAGAAGGGGTCCACTATCGCCCAGACGGTCGCGACGCTGGAGCATCATGGTGCTCTCGAGTACACCGTGGTCGTGAGCGCTCCGGCTTCGGAGCCTGCTCCTTTCAAGTACCTCGCTCCTTACGCGGGATGCGCCATGGGCCAGCACTGGATGGAGAACGGTGAGCATGCGCTGATCGTCTACGATGATCTGTCCAAGCAGGCAGATGCGTACCGCCAGATATCCCTGTTGCTACGCAGGCCGCCTGGCCGTGAGGCCTATCCCGGCGATGTCTTCTATCTCCACAGCCGGCTTCTCGAGCGGGCTGCCAAGCTCTCGGACGACCACGGCGGAGGCTCCCTTACTGCCTTGCCCATCATCGAGACGAAGGCAGGAGATGTCTCGGCATACATACCGACGAATGTCATCTCCATCACTGACGGGCAGATCTACCTGGAGTCTGATCTCTTCTACTCAGGGGTGCGACCAGCCATGAACGTTGGCATCTCTGTTTCTCGGGTAGGTGGCGCAGCCCAGATAAAGGCGATGAGGGCGGTCGCCGGCTCCTTGAAGATAGACCTCGCCCAGTTCCGGGAGCTGGAGGCCTTCTCGACCTTCGGGTCGGAGCTGGACAAGGTCTCCCAGGCGCAGCTGGACCGGGGATACCGCCTCACTGAGCTGCTGAAGCAGCCTCAGAATGCCCCGGTGCCGGTCGAGGAGCAGGTGATGATCATCTTCGCC
>DAHXND010000154.1 GCA_027366675.1 Acidimicrobiales bacterium | reverse complement strand
CCGATGTGGCGTGAAGGATGAGATGTGGCTATTGCAGGGTCGGGTGGCGGCCGGTGATGGGTCTTCCGACGTGGCGTGAGGGACGAGATGCGGCTCTGTCAGCGAGCGTCCAGCATGGCTGTGGCAGCTTCGGCTACGAGCCTGACTCCAGGCTCTATGGCGTCGGGATGGATAGCAGCGAATCCGAGTCTGAAGCAGTTCCGGTGCTGATCTGGCTGCAGGTAACAGATATCGCCACGATCGATAATTACACCTTGGCAGGCCAGGGCCTCAGCCATGGCAGTGGCATCGAGCGACGATGGACCTTCCATCCAGATGCTTCCACCACCGGAAGGGGTAGGAACGGGCCAAGGCACGTAGCGTTCGATCGCATCGCACATGGTGTCCCACTTATGGCGAAGGCGTATGCGATGCTGGCGCACTGCGCGCGCGTAGGATCCGGATTCTATGAACAGGGCCATGGCACGCTGCAGGTGACCAGGGGGGTGTCTGATCCGATATCGCCGCTCGTCTCGCAGTGCCGCTATTAGTTCCGGAGCAGCTACGGTGTAGCCGAGCCGCAGTCCGGGGGCCAGGAACTTCGAGAAGGTGCCGAGGTATGCGACGGCTCCGGTCTGGTCGAGGGCCTTCAGAGCGGGACTGGGGGTGCCCTTGTAGCGCAGCTCGCTGTCGTAGTCGTCCTCTATGACGATGGTTCCCGCCTCGTTCGCCTGGGAGAGAAGCTGGCGGCGGCGCGCGATCGATAGCGTGACATTGGTAGGGTGCTGGTGACTCGGCGTAAGATATATAATGTCGATTCCCTCCAGGCTTGCTGGTGGCTGCACTCCGGAACTGTCCACCGGCAGTGCCCGGAGGCTGGCGCCTGCCCGCAGGAAGGCATGGCGCGCATCTACGTAGCCCGGGTCCTCGACTGCTACCACGCTCCCGTTCCGTAGCAGGACGTGGCTGAGGAGGGAGAGCCCTTCCTGGCTTCCCAGGGTCACGAGCACCTCGGAGGGTTCGGCCTCGACCCCCCTGCCCGGGAGAACTTCCTGGCAGAGGAGCTCAACCAGCATGGGGTCGTCCTCGGAGAGTGCATCGCGCAGGCTGTAGTGGAGATGGGCGCCTCCGAGTGCCTCCTTCAGGGCTCGGATCCAGGCCTGTGCCGGGTAAGCCAGCGCATCCACCTGGCCGGCAAGGAAGGCGTAGCGGTGAAGGTTCCAGGCCGACAGCTTGTCAGCTCGCGGATGATGGGCGTCCAGAGGGGGGCTGATGAGAGATGCCCAATTCACACGAGTGTGCTCGCGAGGATGCTCGGCCGCATTCGCCTGGGCCGTGAGCTCGCCATTTACGAATATCCCACTTCTCGGCCGGGATACGAGAAAGCCCTCGGCAGTCAGCTCCTGGTAGGCCAGGTTTACCGTGTTCCGGGAAATGCCCAGCTCTGCGGCAAGCGCACGGCTGGACGGCAGGGCCTTGTCAGGGCGGTACGCTCCGCGGGCGATCTGATGCTCTATGCCACGTCTGAGCTGGCGGTAAAGAGGCTCCCGGGACTCGTGATCGAGCTGTAGTCCCATCTTCGTCATCTGGTATCTAACAATACTACGACTCTGGTCCTTGACGCCATACCAGACTGGGCCTAGTCTGCAACACAGAGGCGATACCAGAGCGCGCCTGGCCTGAACACAGAGGCGATGGCGTGGCACTCCGAGGAAAGGCGGTGGATGGTGGAGGACCTTCGAGCAGCAGCCAGGGAGCACTTGTTGCTGCATTTCACGCGGAAGGCTGCCTGGCAGAGTCCCGAGCTGCCAATGGTCGTGCGTGGCGAGGGTGTCTACGTCTACGACGACCGTGGCCGTCGATTCCTCGACGGCCTCTCCGGGCTGTTCTGCGTGAACATGGGCCACGGCCGGGCTGACATCGTGGCTGCGGCGACGAAGCAGATGGAGACCCTCGCCTACACGACGAACTGGTCGGTCGCGCATCCGGCATCCGTGGAGGCGGCTCGGCTGATAGCCGGGTTGGCGCCAGGCGACCTCGACGCGGTGTTCTTCGTGAACTCGGGTTCAGAGGCTGTCGAATCGGCACTGAAGTTCTCGTGGCAGTATCACCGGAACACCGGTCACCCTGAGCGCCGGAAGGTGATTGCGCGGCACATGGCCTACCACGGTACGACCGTAGGGGCCCTCTCCATTACCGGTGTTCCCGCATACCGTGCCCCATTCGAGCCACTGTTGCCGGAGGTGTTCCATGTCAGGAATACCTACGGGGCGGAAGTGTCGCCAGGCACTCCCGTAAGCTCGCTGCCCTGTGTCCAGGACATACGGGATATTATAGAGCGAGAGGAGGCGGAGACGATAGCAGCCATTTTCGCGGAGCCAGTTCAGAACGGTCGCGGCGCACTGGTGCCGCCGGACGGATACTGGGCAGAGCTTCGCTCCATCTGTGACGAGAACGGCATCCTGCTGGTAGCCGATGAGGTGATAAACGGGTTTGGTCGTCTGGGTCATTGGTTCGGCATCGAGCGCGAGGGCATCGTGCCGGATCTCATCACGTTCGCGAAAGGGGCCACGTCGGGTTACGTGCCCCTGGGTGGGCTCATCGCCCGTAGGTCCCTGGTGGAGGGGCTAATGAACCGAGACGATGCGTTGTTTACCCACGGAGCCACCTGGGGTGGCCATCCTGTAGCTACCGCTGCTTCGGTCGCGAACATCAAAGCGATGCAGGACGAGGGTGTTCTCGGCAATGTTCTCACGCTGGCGCCGGAGCTCAGGGCGGGGCTGGAAGATTTGGCAGCGCGCCATAGCGTGGTCCGGGAAGTGAGGGGAACAGGCTTCTTCTACGCGATCGAGCTCATGGCAGACCGGGACTCGGGGGCAGAGCTTACCGGCGATGAATCCATCGCGTTGCTTCGCGAGGTTCTGCCGAGAGCGATGAGAGAGGCTGGCCTCCTGACGCGTCCCGATGACAGGGGGGCGACCATGCTCGTCCTGGCTCCACCCCTCATTGCAGATCGTGCGGTGATAGCAGAGCTCTTGGAGAAGGTGGACGCAGTGATCTCGGCCGCCGAGGCCTACGTGAAGGCGCAGAGAGCCTGAGCCATGGCAGGCGTGTGCGGGAGTGGGCCACTGGATAGCTTCAGGTCAGTGCAGGCGCATCGCTCACCGGCCAGGAGCTCGGAACCGCTGCCTGGAGGCGGGCCACTCGCCAGGAGCTGCCCGCTGCCTGGAGGCGGGCCACTCGCCAGGAGCTGCCCACTGCCTCGAGCCAGGCCACCGGCCAGGACCTGCCCACTGCCTGGAGGCGGGCTACTCGCCAGGAGCTCGGAACTGCTGCTGGAGCGGTCCATGGTCTCCTGCGAGGTACTGCGGTTTGCCCGCCACGGTGCGTGCTGGGATCTCCTTCCATGAGGGTCGCCGTACCGAAGGAGCTGAAGGACAACGAGTACAGGGTGGCCATGACGCCCCCCGGGGTGCATGAGCTCGTTCGTGAAGGGCACAGTGTGCTCGTCGAGCGAGGTGCCGGGCGAGGTTCTGCCATCGACGATGCAGAGTATGTCGCCGCCGGAGCGAAGATGGTGGAGCGAGCCGAGGATGTCTGGGCTGAAGGGGAGCTGGTTCTGAAGGTGAAGGAGCCTATCGAGGAGGAGTACCGACACCTTCGGGCGGACCAGATCCTCTTCACCTACCTTCATCTGGCGGCATCCCTCGACTGCACCACAGCCCTGCTCAATGCTGGAACCACTGCAGTCGCCTACGAGACGGTCCAGAGGCCCGACGGCGGGCTGCCACTTCTCTACCCCATGTCGGAGGTGGCGGGCCGGATGGCTCCCCAGGTGGGAGCTAGCTGCCTGGAGAAGCCGAACGGTGGTAGGGGCGTGCTGCTCGGTGGCGTCTCTGGGGCGCACGACGCGCACGTAGTGGTTCTTGGCGCAGGCGTTAGCGGCTCGAACGCAGCTGCCGTGGCTGTGGGCCTCGGAGCCCGCACGACAGTGCTCGACCGTGACATCGAGAAGCTCAGAGCGCTGGACAGGATTCACCAGGGCAGGCTGCAGACAGTGGCATCCAGTACCTACGAGGTGGCTCATGCGGTCCGTGACGCCGATCTCGTCATAGGAGCTGTCCTCGTGCCCGGAGCTAGAGCGCCTAAGCTGGTCACGCACGATCTCGTACTTCAGATGAGACCAGGGGCAGTCTTGGTCGACATCTCCATAGACCAGGGCGGATGCTTCGAGGACAGCAGGCCTACCACGCATTCGCAGCCGACCTTCCAGGTAGGCGAGGTGATCTTCTACTGCGTGGCGAACATGCCGGGTGCGGTTCCGCGCACCTCTACCTATGCGCTCACGAACGTGACGTTGCCTTACGTGCTGGAGGTGGCGGAGCTCGGTCTGGCCAGTGCCACAGTGAGGGATCCGGCCCTGGCGAGAGGGGTGAACACGGTGGATCACGTGCTCGTGTACCGAGCCGTGGCCGACGCGCACGGCCTTCCCTGCTCAGACCTACGGGAGGTCCTTCATTGATGATCGAGCACCGGCTCGATAGGATGGCCGCAGCGGGCGTATGGGACGGTTTCCCGCAGCAAATGGGGCCGTTGAACGCCGTTACTGACGTAGATGGGGTCTCTGTTGGCCAGTGGTCCAGGCGAGATGCGGGCTACCTCACGGGAGCTACGGTTATCTGCTTCGATCCCGCTGCTGTGGTCGGGGTCGATGTCCGGGGCGGGGGCTCTGGTACCAGGGAGACGGATGCCCTGCGGCCCGGGAACCTCGTCGAACGGGTGGACGCCCTGGTGCTGACCGGGGGGAGTGCGTACGGCCTGGATGTGGCAGGGGGCGTGATGCGCTTCTTGGAGGAGCAGGGCAAGGGATTCCAGGTAGGGCCGGGCCCACGTGATGTAGTGCCGATAGTGCCGGCAGCAGTGCTCTATGATCTGAGTCGTGGCGGGGGCTTCTCGGCTCGCCCGGACGCGTCGGCAGGCTATGCGGCTGCTCGGGACGCGGGTGTGGGGCCCGTGAGGGAAGGGAACGAGGGGGCAGGAACGGGTGCGACCTCTGGACCTGTGAAGGGCGGCGTAGGTACTGCGAGCGTGATGGTGGGCGAGGATGCGAATGTAGTCGTGGCAGCGGTAGTCGCGGTGAACTCGGGTGGCAGCCCTTTCGATCCGATGACCGGGCGGCTCTACGGGGAAGACGCCCTGTATCCAGGCGAATGGCCGCAGCTCGGGGCTCCGAGTGGGGACGATCTTGCGAGATGGCAGCTCTCGGGCATGGAGGAAGAGCCGGCGCGCCCGCTTCGGAATACCACGATCGGTATGGTCGTGACGAACGTGAAGCTCGATCTCGCGCAGACGACTCGCATGGCGAGCATAGCTCAAGATGGCTTGGCGCGGGCTATTCGCCCTGTTCATACCCTTTTCGATGGGGACACGATCTTCGGGGCATCGCTGGGCGATGCACAGCTTCCGACCGTTGGTACGGTATCGTCCATAGGAGCGGCCAGCGCCGGAGCGGCCGGACTTTCGTTCCTCTACGAGCTGGGAGCGCGGACGATCTCGCGTGCCGTCGCCAGGGCGGTGCTCGCCGCTGAATCGACTCACGGTATCTGCTCCTATAGAGATCTCTTCCCATCTGCATGCGTAGCTGACGGCAGTCCCAGGTCCGGTGGTGGGCGAGGTGTGTAGCTTGGGTTCGTCAATGGGATGGGAGGAGGAGATCAGCGTTCGATGCGAGTAGACGACGATGGGCGATCTCACAGGCAGTTGAGCGATCGAGAGGATGGATATGGGAGTGGACGAGCCGACTAACTACATGAAGCTGTTTGACCTGTCGGGCAGGCGCGCTCTGGTGGTCGGTGCCGGGAGTGGGATCGGGGCGGCCAGCGCGCGAGGTCTCGCTGATGCCGGGGCCGCGGTCATATGCGCTGATCTTGACGAGCAGGCCGCTGCATCTACGGCCTCGAGCATCGCCGAGCGCGGTGGTTCTGCCACCAGCATGCGGCTCGACCTCACCGGGAGGGATGAAGCCAAGCGGGCGGCAGGCGAGCTGGGTGCTCCCGATGTACTGGTTACCACCCCAGCCATAAACGTCAGGAAAAGGATCGTCGATATAACGGACGAGGAGTTCTCTCGAGTGATGGAGACGAACCTGGGAGGTACCTTCCGCCTGCTACGGGACTTCGGAAGGGTGATGGCGGCAGCGGGGCGGGGGAGCATTATAGCGTTTTCCAGTATCAGGGCTCAGGTCGTAGAGCCGGGCCAGGGCCCCTACGCAGCCACGAAAGCTGGCATCCTCCAGATGACGCGCGTGCTCGCTTCCGAGCTCGGCCCGAAAGGGGTGCGCGCGAACGTCATCGCACCAGGAGTCGTGGAGACCCCGCTCACCCAGCAGATAAAGAACGTTCCATCCTGGTACGCGGCTTATGCCTCGAAGTCCATTCTCGGCCGGTGGTCAAAGCCTTCCGAGTTGGTAGGAGCGGTGCTGCTACTCGCGTCGGATGCAGGGTCTTTCGTAACCGGCTCTTACCTGGTGGTGGACGGTGGCTGGCTGGCGGCCGACGGTCGATACGAGCCACCGGCATGAGCGTGGGACCGACCGTTCCGGGAGCCGAGCTGCCTGGCACCGGAGGCCCCAGTGTTCACGAGCCAACTGCCTACCGGGCGCCTGAAGGATCCACGCACATATATCTGGTCCGCCATGGGAGGCCGGTGCCCTACAGGCCAGACGAGCTGAGGCCGCACTACGAGGGCCACGATGACCCGCCTCTGTCCGAGGCAGGGTTGTGTCAGGCAGAGCTCGTGGCGAAGCGCTTGGCTCCCTTGGAGATAGGCGCGATCTATTCGAGTCCGCTGCGACGGGCGAGGGAGACGGCACTTCCGCTGGTCGCGACCACTGGGGTGCTCCTGGTCACGCTTCCCGATCTCCGGGAAGTCTATCTGGGGCAGTGGGAGGGTGGAGTCGTGCACATGCGGCTCGGCCAGCACGACCCTTTATGGGATGAGGTACGTTCCTCGCAGAGATGGGATGCCATACCAGAGGCGGAGCCGAACGAGTCGCTGCACGAGCGCGCAGCGCGTGCGCTGGACGCCATAATTGCGCGCTCCGCCGGCCAGCGGGTCGCTGTGTTCGCCCATGACGGGATCATCGCCGCTGCTCTGTCCATCACCACGGGAGCGACTCCATTCGCGTTCTCGTCATCGGAGCATGCCTCGGTGTCGCTGGTCGTTGCCGAGAAGGACTCGTGGCGCCTTCGTATATTCAACGACACGTGTCACCTGTGACAGGCCCGAGATCGCTCGTGGTCATGGCAGCTCAACTAGCTGCCGTCTCGGTCGGTGAGCCCTTATGAAGGCGGGAGGCACGAAGGCGGCAGGCATGAAGCCAGCAGGCACGAAGGCGGCAGGCGTGAAGGAGCCAGGTATGATCCGCGTGACAGTGGCTGGCTGCGATGGGGGGTACCCTGGTCCGGGTGGTGCGGGTAGCTGCTATCTGGTGGAGTCCGCTACGACGAAAGTCCTGCTCGACATGGGACCAGGAGGCCTCGGCGTTCTACAGGGATTCGTGACGCTCGACTCCCTGGATGCCGTGGTGGTCTCCCATGAGCATCCGGACCACCGTGAGGACCTCGATAGCCTGGCTGTAGCCTTGCATTTCCATCCAGACCATCCGAGCGTGCCGCTCTTCGCCCCAGCATCTGTAGCCAGGTGGCGCTATTTCGGAGAATGGGGAGAAGTACCTCATACTCCTATCCAGAGCGGCGATGCGGTGGTGGTGGGCGATATGTCACTTCGCTTCTTCCGTACGGATCACGGTCCCGAGACGCTGGCAGTGCGGATCGACGTTGGCGATAGCTCGGTTGGTTATTCGGCAGATACAGGTGCTGCCTGGTCGGTGGAGGAGATGGGGCCGGGCATAGACATGTACCTCTGCGAGGCTACCTGGACGAGGGAGCGAGAAGGAGGGGCGCAGCATCTGAGCGGGCGTCAGGCAGGCAGGCAAGCGCGGGAGGCTGGTGTCGACAGGTTGATCGTAACTCATCGCTGGCCGACCGCTGACGAACGGGCGGTGGTCGAGGAGGCGGCAGAGGCGTTCGGACGTGCGGTCTCGGTGGCTCGCCCTGGCGCCCGCTTCTACGCCTGATCTACACAGCGTCCTGATCTACAGAGCGTATGGACAGGAAGGCGCTAGGCACCGGTGGGACCCGGGAACGGACCACCGCCCAGGAAGATGCGGGCCGCGATCTCGTAGACATGCGCTGCCTGCACTACCTCCCCGGCCGCCACCTGCTCGTCTACCTGGTGCGCTATCCACTTGCCACCGGGGCCGTAGACCACCACGGGAAGGTGAGCATCGCGCCAGAGTATGGTTCCGTCGGTGGTGCCGGGCACCCCTCCGAGACTGGCAGGCTGGGAGGTGACCACCTCGTGGGCAGCCATGACGGACCGCGCCACGTCCGATGACTCCGCAGTGGAGGTGGGAGGTCGGTCATCTATCACTGTGGCTTCGACCGATACGCCAGCGCTTCCGGCCTCGGCTTCGGCCAGGCGTGTGATCTGGCGGAGCAGGACGCCATGGTCCACGGCTGGCGTTGTCCTGATGTCGACAGACAGCGAAGCGCTGGCTGGGATCACGTTCATCTGCTCAGGGATGCCACCAGCTATCACGGTCGGCGTGAGGTAGGGATACCCGAGGTAGGGGTCCTCACCGAGGCGCGCCTGGAGATCGGCTTCGAGGCCGGCAATGGCGCTGATGGTGCGTGCCAGCGGCGGGAGCGGGTTCCTACCATGCTGTGGCATGGCACCGTGGGACATGACACCACGGAAGGTTAGGAGCACGCGGATGGCTCCCTTCTGGGTGAGGCACACCTCGCCAGCTTCCGGCTCGCAGACGATTACGCCGGCCACGCCCTTCGCCCGCCCAGAGGCGACGAAGTGCTTTACTCCTGACATCCCACCCTCCTCGTCAACGAGGGCAGCCAGGATGATCCGTCCGGGGAAAGTGCCGCTCTCGCGGATGGCGGCAGCCGCGTATATCATCGCAGCGAGACCTCCCTTCATGTCCGCAGATCCCCGTCCAAGGATGTATCCGTCTCTGAGGTCGCCGCAGAACGGGTCAAAGCTCCAGCCCCCCGCGTCTCCTTCGGTGACTACGTCCGTGTGACCCTCGAAGAGCAGCACAGGTCCCTCGATCCCGCCGTCGAGGACCGAGACCACGTTAGGACGGCCGGGGGAGACGAGGTCGATGACAGGGTCCATCCCCAGATCGGCCATCCTAGAGGCGACGAGGTCGGCTACCCGGGATTCATCCAGGCCGCGCTTCGGGTCATATACGCTCGGGATCCTGACGAGCTCTCGGGTGAAGTCCAACACCCCGGACTCGTCTAGCCCTGGCTGGTCTAGGGACCCGGTACCCCGACCGGCCCCCACGTGTCCGTCGTCACTCATCAGACTACAACGCTAAGCCAGGTCTGATCTCATTGGAATAGCCAGTCGCGTAGCATCCGACGGTACCAGATGACTTCTGTGACTGCTGAAGCCGCCAGTCCCCTCGGGGCGATCTGATGGAGCGCGCATAGCCTGCGCTGGGCCAGCCGCATAGGCCCGTAGTCTGGGCCGGCCCACATAGGCCCGTAGTCTGGGCCGGCCCACGTGCGCCTTCGTCCGAACTGGTCCCAGACAAGTGAGCGAATCTGGTCCTTGCAATGGGGTCAGCCACCTAGTAGCATGACCGATGCAGGAAGCCTAGCGCAGGCTGTTCAACCACAATGCTGCATCGCACAGGAACGATCTGAGACATAGCCTGACCAGGGCACTAGGTTAGCAGGGCGGCAGAGGGGCCGGCTAGCTAATGAGCACACCGGGGCGCTCGACATAGGTAGGGCGATCACCAGAGAGGGAGGATCAGGAATGGATCAGATGGCCGGAGCCAGGGGCAGCAGGCCCATGCGGCGATATTTCGGAGCTGCTGGCGTGCTCCTCACGGTCACCATGCTCGCTGCAGCTTGCTCTTCGACGACGAAGAGCCCGGCTGTCCCTGCAGCGGCGGACACGAGTGCCACTGTGGTTGTTGGCTCGTCAGTAGCACCACCTACCCTCGATCTTACGTCGAACCCGGCAGCAGCCATCGACGAGGTGCTCGACTACAACGTCTACCAGCACTTGGCTGAGCTGAACCCGAAGGGCCAGATCGTACCGGTGCTTGCGACATCTTGGAGCGTGTCAGCGAGCGGGACTACCTATACGTTCCATCTGCGTCCGGGCGTGAAGTTCTCGAATGGAGATCCCCTGACCGCTGCCGATGTGGTCTACAGCATCGACCGCGTGATCTCTCCCAGCTCCTCCTACCCATACAAGGCTCTCTGGGTGGGCGTGGTGAAGTCTGCGACGGCAGTGGGCACCAGCGAGGTGCAGGTGACGCTCGATGCACGAGACCAGGAGTGGCTCTACACCCTCGCTGCCTACAGCAACGGGGTGATCCTGGACCCATCGGCCGTCAGCACCATAGCGACGCACCCGGTAGGAACCGGGCCGCTCATGTTCTCGAGCTTCGTTCCGAACTACAGCGTGACGCTCGTCAGGAACCCGAGCTACTGGGGGCCGAAGGCGAAGGTGGCGGGGGTCGAGTTCAGGTACTTCTCCAATGCTGATGCCGAGAACGCTGCTCTCCAGAGCGGGCAGATCCAGGTGATAGATAGCGAGCCGACACCCCAGGACGTAGCCACGTTCAAGGCCAACCCGAGCTACCAGGTCGACATCGGACCCACGAGCGGGAAGGTACAGCTCACCCTGAACAACACGTACGGGCCGCTGAAGAGCAAGCTAGTTCGCCAGGCGATATCCTATGCCGTGAGCAAGAAGGTTATCGACAACGCGACGGCTGGCGGATACGGCACCCTGATTGGGAGTGACTCGGTTCCGGGGGATCCCTATTTCCTGCCGAAGCTGGCGAACCTCTATCCCTACGATCCAGCGAAGGCGAAGAAGCTCCTGGCAGAGGCCGGGTATCCTCACGGGTTCTCCCTCACGCTCGTCCTTCCCCCATACTCCTATGCCACGATCGGTGGGCCGATAGTGGCGGCGGAGCTGAAGAAGGTCGGCATAGACGTGACTGTGTCCGATATCCAGTGGTCGCTATGGCTGAGCCAGGTGTTCGAGAGTGGAGACTTCGCTATGACGATCATCGACCAGGCGGAGGCGCGTGACATAGCGAACTATGCGAACCCGAAGTACTACTGGCACTACGCGCATACCTCGACGATCCAGAGTCTCTTGACGGAGGGAGACCAGTCGTCTACCCAGGCCGGCTTCGTGAAGTACTACGAGCAGGCCGAGACGATGATCGCTCATGACGCTGTGAACGACTGGTGGTACAACCTCCCTGAGCTCACGATAGCGAAGAAGGACATCATCGGGCTGCCGAAGGGATCTCTGTCGGAGTCCTACCAGATCTTCAATGTTCAGGTAGGAGGGAAGTTGCCGGCCAGCGAGGCCAGCCAGGGATTCGTTTCCTGAAGGTTGCGGTCGCCAGCGAGAGACGCCAGCGAGAGACGCCAGCGAGAGACGGTAGCGAGAGACGCCAGCGAGAGACGGTAGGGAAGGACGCATGAGGCACGAAGCGCCCCGGTCGGCCCGTCCTCGCTCGACGCCCCCGCCAGCCTGGCCGGGCTCGAGGCGAGATCACCTAGATGAGACCGCTCCAGGGTCGAGGCGCCTAGATGGTCGTGGTGGCCAGCATCGTGGCTGCGAGACCCGACCCGCCTATGAGGCGAGCAGGTGGTAAAACCGACTTGAAAGCGAGATGGTCCGGCCGATAGGAGTGCGAAACTGACCCGGTTCCTACTACGGCGTGGGGCGATACTGATCGCTACGCTCCTCGCAGCATCCATCATCGTGTTCCTCGTGCTCGCTGTGCTACCCGGCAAGCCGGCGCAGGTGATCCTGGGAACGCAGGCGACCCCAGCATCGGTGAGAGCGCTCACGAGGAAGCTCGGCCTCGACAAGCCGCTCTGGCGCCAGTATGCCGACTGGATTGGGGGCCTCCTGTCAGGGCATCTGGGGAACTCCTACATATCGGGACTGCCGATCAGGAGCGAGATGGGCAATGCACTGGAGGTCACGCTACCCCTCATAGGGTTAGGCCTCCTGGTCGGGATCATCATCGCAGTCCCGCTCGGAGTGATTGCTGCGGTGCGGGATCGTCACGCGAGTGGAATGGTGGCGTCGGTGGCAAACCAGATCGGGATCGCCATACCCAACTTCGTACTGGGCATCCTCCTCATCATCGTGATTGGCGTGAAGCTCCACCTGTTGCCCACGGGCGGGTTCGCTGGATGGTCCACCAGCCCCCTAGGGGCGATAAAGGCCCTGATCCTGCCCGGAATATCTCTCGGTATAGTCGAAGGCGCGATCGTGGGACGCTATATCAGGACCTCTGTACGTGAGGTGCTCAGCTCCGACTACCTGAGAACGGCCAGGGCCAAGGGGCTCACACGCTGGCAGGCGCTGGTACGCCACGGATTCCGGAACGCGGCAGTGCCAGTCCTCACGGTGCTGGGGCTGGAGCTCGCTGGCCTGATAGTAGGTGCCGTGGTGATCGAGAACGTGTTCACCCTTCCGGGTATGGGCACGCTTCTCTTGCAAGCCGTGAACAACCGTGACCTGATCATGGTGGAGGACATAGTGGTGATGATCGCGGCAGTCGTCCTGGTCGTGAACTTCCTCGTCGACATCGCTTACCATGTGCTCGACCCGCGGATCGGACTCGAGTCTTGAGCGCGCTGCCTCCGGCAGCTGAGCTCGTGTCCGCGGAGCTCGGCCAGGCGGCGGAGACCGCCGGCAGCGCGATCGCGGGCCGGAGCTCAGGAGGTCGTTCCTGGTGGGAGCGCTGGCTCCATAATCCCGCCGCGATGGCTGGAGGCATCATCGTTGCCATCGTGGTCCTGATAGCCATCGTGTCCCTGGTGTGGACTCCGTACGGTCCTCTTTCTATTAACACGAGGGAAGCGTTCGCGGGCCCGAGCCTCGCTCACTTCTTCGGGACCGACTACTACGGGCGCGATGTGCTGTCCAGACTGATGGCGGGCACCCAGATCACGCTCTATGCGGGGATCGTCTCTGTTCTCATCGCTGCAGTGATCGGCATCCCGGCGGGACTTTATGCAGCGCAGAGAGGGGGGGCACCGAGCCAGGTGGTCCTGCGCTTCGCCGACTTGGTCTACGCCTTCCCCGCACTGCTCGTGGCTGTGGTGCTGGCAGCGGACTTCGGCGGATCTACCGTCACGGCGATGATAGCCATAGGGATCGCCTTCATACCGGTGTTCACACGGGTTACGCGAAGTGGCGCGTTGCAGGTGCTGAGCGCAGATTTCGTGCTGGCGGCTCGGGCTTGTGGGCAGTCGCGCATTCAGGTGCTCCGCCGGCACGTGATACCGAACATCATGTCGCTCATCATCGTTCAGATGACCCTACTTTTCTCGGTGGCTGTGCTCGCGGATGCTGCGCTTTCCTATCTGGGGCTTGGAACTGCCCCGCCTGCACCGTCATGGGGCAGGATGCTCGAGCGCTCCCAGCAGTACCTGACCACCGACCCGCTGATGTCGCTGTGGCCGGCGATCATGATCGCGATCACGGTCCTCGGGTTCAACCTGCTGGGAGACGGTCTGAGGGACGTCTTTGATCCGAGGAGCCGTGAGCGCGGATGAACGAGCTCGAGGTGAGGGACCTCGTGGTGACGACGCCCCGGGGGGTACGCCTGGTAGACGAGGTGAGCCTGGCCGTCGAGGCCGGAGGAAGGGTCGGTGTGATCGGCGAGTCCGGGTCGGGCAAGTCGCTCACTGCGCTTGCCATAATGCAGCTCCTTCCCGAGACCCTCCAGTCCAGCGGCGAGATCCTGTTCGAAGGGTCCGACATGCTGGCAATGCCGGAACGTAGCAGATGCAATCTGCGAGGCAACCGGTTGGCGATGGTGTTCCAGGAGCCAATGACGGCGTTGAACCCACTCATGCGTGTCGGGCGGCAGATTGCCGAGGTACTGACGATCCATAGCGATGACTCCCGCAGGTCCGCTGCTCTTCATGCGAAGGAACTGCTGGAGCGTGTCGAGATACGCGACCCTCTCCGGGTGGCGCGCGCCTATCCCCATGAGCTCTCAGGTGGCCAGCGCCAGAGGGTGATGCTAGCCATGGCGGTAGCCTGCGGGCCGGCACTGCTCCTGGCCGATGAGCCTACGACAGCGCTCGACGTCACGGTTCAGGCGCGGGTGCTCGGTCTGCTGGACAAGCTCGTGGCGGAGTCGTCTATGTCGTTGCTGCTCATAAGCCACGACATAGCGGTGGTGTCGGGGATCTGCCGGCGCCTCGTTGTCATGTATGGGGGGCGTGTCGTGGAGACCGGAGATGCCGGCGAGATCCTCCGCGCGCCGCTCCATCCCTACACGGCAGGTCTCCTCCATGCGAGCGCAGCACTCGCTGCAGGACCAGACCCCAGCGAACCAGACCCCAGCGGACCCGGTGTGAGCGGACCAGGCCCCAGCGGACCAGACCCCAGCGAACCAGACCCCAGCGGACCAGGTGCGAGCGCTTCCCGCCCGGGCCGACCCCGCCCGGGCCGACCCAGCCCGGGCCGACCCAGCCCGGCTGGCCATCGATTCGTCCTGCCCACGATTCCGGGAGCCGTCCCTGATCCGGCCGATCTTCCCTCAGGTTGCGTGTTCCGGGATCGCTGCGACCGGGCGGGCGCTCGGTGCATGGCGAGACCCGTGCTCGGGCCTGCAGGATCCAGCCATCTCGTCGCGTGCTGGCACCCGCTGGCAGACGCCAGTAGCGGGAGTGGATCAGACGCCAGTCGCGGGAGTGGATCCGTGGATATGGCAGCAGCTCCATTTGCCGCCCATAATGCCGGTCCCAGCGAGATCACCGCCCCTGGTAGGCGATGAGCAGGGCAGTGGAGCAGCAGGCCACGAGCTCAGATGGGAGGAAGCTCCTGACCCCCGCTGGAGAGCGCTCGAGCATCGCGGTCGAGACGAGAGATCTTAGCAAGATCTACATATCCCGCTCCATCCGGAGGGCCTCCTGGCCAGGGAGCTGGTCGCGGGGTCGATCGCTGCAGGTGGCATTACGCGGGGTGGATCTCCAGGTTATGGATGGTGATGTTCTTGGCGTGGTGGGAGAGTCTGGGTCGGGTAAGTCCACCCTGGCGAGGCTGCTGCTCGCGCTGGAGAGACCTACGTCAGGCGAGGTGTACTTCAGAGGACAGCGTGTAGACGACCGCAGCGAGCGGGAGCGGCGCGCTATGCGTCGGGAGATGCAGATCGTCTTCCAGGACCCTATGGGATCCCTCGACCCGAGGATGAGCGTCCGAGACATCATCGAGGAGCCACTCAGGTCCCTGTCGGTTCCGGGAGATCATGGCAAGAGGGTGGCAGAGCTGCTCGATGCGGTAGGGCTGCCTCCAGACGTTGGCCGGAACTACCCGCACCAGTTCTCGGGTGGGCAGCGCCAGCGGATAGCTATCGCGAGAGCCCTCGCCCCGAGTCCCTCTGTGCTGGTGGCGGACGAGGCCGTGAGCGCGCTTGACGTCTCCGTGAGGGCTCAGATCCTGAACCTCCTCGCAGACTTGATCGAGCGCTTCTCCCTCACGATGATCTTCATCTCTCATGACATGGGCGTAGTTCGCTACCTTTGCAACAGGATCGTTGTCCTCTACCAGGGCTGCATCGTCGAATCCGGGAGCGCCGGCGAAGTGTTCTCTGGGCCTGCCCATCCCTATACGAGGTCCCTCCTCGAAGCGGTGCCGAGGCTGGGCGTGCCCTTGTCGCCATCAGAGCCTCTGCCTGCGGCCTCAACGGTCGCGCCAGGGCCGGGCCAGGAAGGCGGTTGCCCGTATGCAGCGCGTTGCCCCCATGTCTTCGAGCGCTGCCTGGTGGAGGCACCGCGGCCTCGCCTGCTCCCGGGGAGTCCAGACCATGGCGTGTCGTGCCACAAGCCGCTCACCACTACCAGTGGGGGATAGCGAGCGGCGCGGTCAGCGGCTGCAGCCAGCTGCGGCCAGCGGAGGCCAGCGAGCGGGCCAGCCAGCGGAGGCCGGTCAGCCAGCGGAGGCCGGTCAGCCCCCCAGGGTCGCTGGGTGGGTAGGCTCGGGTTCATGCATGGTGTAGAAGCGCAGCCGAGGTACCTGGGTGCGATCCTGGAGGCCCACCGCCGAAGGGCCTCCGGCGACACGCGGTCGCTCGATGACCTGATACGGCAGGCAGGAGCCGTCCGGCCGGCGAGGGGATTCGCGGAGGCACTGCGGCTCGACGGCACGCGCGAGACAGGTCGTGCCGCGGTGATCGCAGAGATAAAGAGGCGCTCGCCCTCGAAAGGGCCGTTGGACGAGGATCTGGATCCTGCAGAGCTGGCGGCGGCCTACGAGGCAGGCGGGGCTACGTGCCTCTCGGTCCTGACCGATGCAGATTTCTTCGGAGGCTCGTCCAGAGACCTAGAGGAAGCCAGGTCGGCAGTGGCGCTTCCGGTCCTGCGAAAGGACTTCACGGTATGCCTGGCTGATGTTTGTGACGCTCGCATCATGGGGGCAGACGCCGTGCTGCTGATCGCCGCCGCCCTTCCCGGAAGCGAGCTTCGCGATGCGTTCGCACTGTCCACTTCGATCGGGCTCGACGTCCTGGTCGAGGTCCATGACGAGGACGAGCTCGAGCGGGTAGCCGAGCTGGAGCCAGATCTCGTAGGTATAAACCAGCGAGATCTGCGGACATTCGAGGAGGACCCCGAGCGGGCAGGAAGGCTGGCCGCTCGTGCCCGCTACCTTCTCGGGCGTGGATGCCTGCTCGTGGCCGAGTCCGCCATCAGATCGGGGGCCGATGCAGCTAGAGCAGCCGGAGCTGGATTCGACGCGGTGCTCGTGGGAGAGGCGTTGGTGAGGTCCGGCAGCCGTGAGGCCAAGGTGCGTGAGCTGTGTCTCGCGGACCCGGTGGCGGCAGTGGACGGGGGTCGGTCGTGGGCGTGAAGATCTGCGGGATCACCTGCGAGCAGGATGCGCTCCTCGCTGCGGCACTCGGGGCGGATGCGGTGGGATTCGTTTTCGCTCCCTCTCCCCGGCAGGTGTTCCCGAGCGACGTTGCCGACATCGTGAAGCGCCTGCCCCACGGCATTCTCACGGTCGGCGTGTTCAGGAACGACACCCCGGAGCACGTAGCGCTGATCGTGAACCAGATCGGTCTGGGTGCAGCCCAGCTCCATGGTGACGAGACGCCTGATGCCTGCCGCTATGTGGCAGAACGGGTACCTCTCACGATAAAGGCCCTCCCGGCCGGAGATCCAGGCATCACGCGCTTCGCTGACTACGGAGCAGACCTCTTGCTGGTGGACGGTCCTGAGCCGGGCTCAGGCAAGGTGTTCGACTGGAAGCTCGTGGAAGGGGTAGTTGACCATTCCCGTCTGGTGGTATCAGGCGGCCTTACCCCCGGGAACGTGGGACTGGCCATAGAGCACCTTCGACCCGGATGGGTGGACACTTCGAGTGGGGTGGAACGCGAGCCCGGCAGGAAGGATCCGGTGAAGCTCAGGGCGTTCATACAGGCTGCCAAGCGCGCCTACGAGGAAGCGGAATCTGCGCGTAGGGATGTGAATGGGGAGGGTAGCCTCGCTCCCTACGACTGGGCGGAGCTTGACTGAGGTGGAAGCGGACGCCCAGGCAGGCACTCATCGTCGTGCAGCGACGGGGCTGAAGGCGCTCGTAGGGTCGAGCGCCGGGGACGTCATGCGCTCTCCGGACGACAGGGGTCGCTTCGGAGCTTTCGGTGGCCGCTACGTGCCGGAGTCGCTGGTGCCAGCGTGCCATGAGTTGGAGCTCGCGTTCCGCTGCGCCTGGACGGACCCGGCGTTCCACGAAGAGTATCGCAGGACTCTAGCTAGCTACGGCGGCCGCCCCACCCCGGTGACGGAGTGTCCCAGGATCTCACGAGAGCTCGGGGTACGCCTGCTCTTGAAGCGTGAGGACCTGGTGCATGGCGGCTCGCACAAGCTGAACAACGTAGTTGGCCAGGCACTCCTCGCTATGCGCATGGGCAAATCGCGGCTCGTCGCAGAGACCGGTGCTGGCCAGCACGGAGTCGCTACCGCCACTGCAGCAGCGCGCTTCGGTCTCGAATGCACCGTTTACATGGGGGCAGTAGATCAGGCTCGCCAGGCTTTGAACGTGTTCCGGATGCAGCTCCTCGGAGCGGAGGTTCGTTCCGTGGATGCAGGAAGTCGCACGCTGAAGGACGCTGTGAACGAGGCGCTGCGCGACTGGGTGGCAAGCGTCGAGGACACTCACTACTGCCTTGGGTCAGTGATGGGTCCTCACCCCTACCCGTGGATGGTACGTGAGTTCCAACGTGTGCTGGGCGAGGAGGCGCGCGAGCAGTGCAGGGCCATCCTCGGTGGGAGTGATCCAGACATCGTGGTGGCCTGTGTCGGCGGTGGCTCGAACGCTGCTGGTACCTTCGCTGGGTTCGCGGACACCAGGGCGAGGCTCGTCGGGGTGGAGGCCGCTGGTGGAGCTGCGATGCGTAACGGTAGCCCGGGGATCCTGCACGGCATGCACTCCTACCTCTTGCAGGATGCCGATGGCCAGATCGAGGAGGCTCGCTCCATATCGGCAGGGCTTGACTACCCTGGGATCGGACCCGAGCATGCCTACCTGGCGTCCGTCGGGAGGGCGGAGTATGCAAGCGCATGTGATGAAGAGGTGCTGGAGGCATTCCAGCTCCTATCGCGCCTCGAGGGTATAATACCTGCGCTCGAGCCTGCGCACGCTCTAGCCTGGGTCGTGAGGGAGGCAGGCAGGGAGATCCCGCATGGCTCTAGTGTTCTCGTGACCCTTTCAGGCAGGGGAGACAAGGACGTAGATCAGGTCAGGGCAGCCCTGATCGCACCGCCTGAAGCGAGGGAGGACCAGCCCGTGCCACCACGAGCTGCCACACCAGAGGCTGGCAGCCGGTCCGCGGGGCGAGAGCCTTGAGCAGGTTGGCCAGCACGCTCGTTACGGCACGGGACCGCTACGCGAAGAAGCTGCTCGTGCCCTACGTCACCGCCGGGATGGTGGCTGGCTGGCCGGAGATGCTCCAGGCATGCTTCGATGCGGGCGCAGACGCCGTGGAGGTAGGGATCCCTTTCTCGGACCCGATGCTCGATGGCCCGGTCATCCAGGAGGCGAGTCGTGTGGCACTGGAGCGAGGCACTACCTTCCAGGGGGTGCTGGACGGGATCGCTTCGGCCGGGCTGCCCGGACCGGTCGCCGTCATGACCTACGCGAACCTCTTCTTCCATGGGGGTTACACCGCGACAGCAGACCGCCTGGCTGCAGCCGGTGTTGACGCTGCTATCATCCCGGATCTCCCCCTCGACGAGGCAGGTGACTGGCGGGCCGCTGCACGCTTGCGGGGGATAGAGACCGTGCTACTCGCTGCACCCAGCACGCCTGATGATCGCTTGGCGCTGATCTGTGATGCTGCCGAGGGTTTCGTCTATTCTCTCGGGGTCATGGGGGTGACGGGGGAGCGGGCCAGCTTGGCAGGGAGCGCTACGGTTCTGGCGAAGCGCTGTAAGGCACTTACCGGAAAGCCGGTCCTGGTGGGCGTCGGCGTATCGACGAAGGAGCAGGCAGTCGAGGCCTGCTCGGTGGCCGATGGAGTGATAGTCGGCTCCGCCCTCGTGCGGCGCGTAGCGTCGGGTGCTGGCGCGTCCGAGGTGGCGAGGTTCGTGGGCGATATTCGCTCGGCCCTGGACGCACGGCAGTAGCCGGTAACGCCTTATGGCTTCCTGCCGATTATATCGTATATACTGATAAAATGGTTTGGATATACCAATAGGCGACATGGATGACTGGTGAGCAAGACTCTCATTGACATAGACGATGACCTACTGGACCGTGTTCGGCGCGAGCTCGGAACGACGTCGAAGCGCGCCACGGTGAACGAGGCACTCAGATTGGTGGACCGTCACACTAGGCAGGCCAAGTCTCTTCGTGACCTGGCTGACAACGACCGACTCGGTGACCTGAACGATCCCGAAGTCAAGAAACGAGCCAGGAGGTAAGCTATGTGTTGCTGCTGCCTGTGCTGTGTGTTCCTCTCGTAGGAGGAGTCCTGTAGTAGTAGTAGTTCACTACGACAGCGACTTATAGCAGATTTCTGAGGTCCACCCTCAACTAGCGTCTCAGTGGGTAGTGCCGCGAGGGTCTGTGCCGTAACGAACGGCGGTAGAGACGAGCTCAGTTGATAACCCCCGGAACGGCGACCGAGCGTTTATACGCAGAATCGCTCGATCTGTGGTAGTCCAAGCACGGATATGTTCGAGCTAGGAGTACGTTGGCGTGGATAGTGACCTGGTGTTCAGCGACGCGACCCCGAGGTCGACGATCTCGGGCATGTTGCGTCGTGGCGCTTTGGTGCGGCTCGCACCGGGCGTCTACACGATCGACCGGTCGCGCCCGCCTGAAGATGTCGTCTGTCAACGGGATGGTCAGACCGTATGTGCGAAGAGACGGCACACTTGTACGCGGACACCAGCGCCGGCCACGCAGGTCCTGATTCCGGATCCGGCTCGCCGCTTCCCTTGATCGGCTGGCAGACCGGCGCGGCTCGTTGTTCGACCAGCGGCTCAGGACGGGTGGCTCAGGACCAGCGGCTCAGGACTCGCGCCGGGCAGATCGCATCCGCTTCTGGATGGTCCTGCGCTGGGCTCGGATGGCTTCATAGTTGACCGGACCCTCGATGCTCTGCAGGCCCATGGCCTCGCGTAGGGTGCCCTCGTCGATCTCCACGGAACGGGGGTCGATACCAGCCTCTGCTGCTATCCGCTCACCATGATGGATGGCGAAGTACTGGGCGATGTCGGCTATCTGGGCGAGTATGTCCACGTCGGGTGCCATGGTGGCTACCGCTCCGTCCAGGAACAGGAGGTTCTTCACCATGAGCATGAGCTCCTTCGGCAGCTTCGCTCCGTAGGAGAGGAGCGCTTTCGCGACGCCTCGCAGCTCGTCCAGGAGCTCGTCAGGGCTCATCGTCGAGGGATCTTTCATCGGGCGGTCCAGACCCAGGTCGGATATCACCTGCGAAGTGGGGGCACTGGCGGGAAGTGCTCCGAACTCCTTCAGCGCCTCCACCTGGGTGACAGCGTCGTTTGCCATCGCTCCCATCAAGAGCCGCAGGTAGGCCCGCCTCTTCTGCTCGTCCAACCGGCCGGTTATGCCGTAATCGAGGAGGGCGACACGGCCATCGCGCATGACGAAGAGATTGCCACCGTGGAGATCCCCGTGGAACACCCCGTAGAGCATGGCTCCCTCCAGGAACGCTATGAGGCTCGCGTGGAGCACCTCGGCAGTGTCCACTCCCGCGGCATGCATTGCCTCCGTATCGTCCCAGGGGAAGCCGCTGAGGCGCTCCATCACGAGCACGCGCCTGGTCACGAGATCGGGATGGGGCCGGGGGACGACCAGGGCCTTCTGGCCTGCCTGCGCGAGCACGGATGCGATATCGAGCATGTTCTGCGCTTCCAGGCGGAAGTCGAGCTCCTCCACGATGGTCTCCGCGAACAAGGTGACGAGGGCTGTGGGGTTCGCCAGGGCTGCGACCGGTATCCGCCCGGTGAGCAGGGGAGCGAGCCAGCTCATCGCAGCGAGGTCACGCTGGACCAGAGAGGCGACCAGGGGGCGCTGGACCTTCACCACGACCTCGGTGCCATCTACGAGGACAGCGCGATGCACCTGGGCTATCGATGCGGCAGCGAGTGGCTCCCGGTCCACGTGGCTGAAGACCGAGGCGAGGGGGCGACCGAGCTCTTCTTCCATCACCTCTCTGACTATGCGGAAAGACTCGGCAGGCACGCGATCACGCAGCATCTTGAACTCTGCCACGAGCTCGTCGGGGAAGAGACCCTCTCCTGAGGATATGATCTGGCCCAGCTTTATATAGGTAGGACCGAGCTCCTGGAAGGCCAGGCGCAGTCGCATGGAAAGGCCTTCACGCGATGGTTCGCGCCCGTGCCGGCGGTCCATGAGATACCAGAGAGCGATGGCAGACCCGATCCGGGTGCATACCCTGGCGACGCGCGGCCCAGGTGGGACGTAGCGCCGGCGCACGAGGTAGGGGACTCGGGACCGGGCCCTCGCTCTCAGCTGGTCCACCCCGCGGCGCCACGGCATGTGGTCGGGATCGACTATCCAGGGAGGGCTGTCACTGAAGGCGCCGATCGACAGATCCGCGGGAGGAAGCGTAGGGGGCGTGACCGGCGTGGACACCCTACCAGGACAGCCTCTCGCTCAAGATCCCGCTGGTGGCGGTAGGAGGACCAGGCAGCCATTATGGCCACCGAAACCAAAGGAGTTCGAGAGCACGGCACCGGGGCTGAACGGGCGCGCTGCGCCTGCTACCACATCGAGGGTCATGTCCGGAGCTGCCCGCTCGAAGCCCACGGTAGGAGGTATCACGCCGTTTGCTATGGTGAGCACGCTGGCGACAGCCTCGATTGCACCCGCTGCCCCGAGCGCGTGGCCGGTAACGCCCTTCGTGGACGTGACGGGAGGACCGGGCTGGCCGAAGAGCTTCTCTATCGCTTCAGCCTCGGCTGCATCGTTCAGCGGTGTCGAGGTGCCGTGAGCGTTTATGTGGGTTACTTCCGAAGGGGCTACTCCCGCGTCGTCCAGGGCGAGCTGCATGCAGGTATAGGCTCCGTTGCCTCCCGGGGCGGGAGCCGTGATGTGGTAGGCGTCAGCTGTGCTGGAAGCACCCGCGAGGATGGCGCTTATGCGTGCGCCGCGATGGATGGCGTGCTCCAGGTCCTCCAGCACCAGGGCGCCTGCCCCCTCGCCGATCACGAACCCGTCGCGGCGCTCGTCGAACGGTCTGGACACGCCCTCCTGGGAGAGGGCCGTCATGTTCTTGAAGCCTGCCATCGCTATGGGGACGATGCTGGCCTCTGCCCCGCCTCCTATCGCCACGTCGCACCTGCCACTCGCGACCAGGCGCGCGGCGGCGCCTATCGCGTGCGTGCCCCCGGCACAGGCTGTGACCGCGGCTTCCGATGGCCCGCGCCAGCCAAGGCGCATGGAGACGAGGGCTGCACCCGCGTTCGGCATCATCATGGGCACGAGGAATGGTGAGATACGGCGCTCGCCTTTCGTCTGGAGCACCCCGAACTGCTCGCTGAGGGTCACTATCCCCCCTATGCCGCTGGAGAAGATGACGCCGGAGCGATCAGGGTCGGCATCGAGCGGGTGATCTAGCTCGGCCTGCTCGTGCGCCATCACGGCGGCTGCGATCGCGAACTGGGCGAAGCGGTCGATCCTGCGCGCCTCCTTCGGCCCGAACCACAAGGTCTCGTCGAATCCTGTCACCCGGTTCGACGCCGGAGCCGTGCCGCGGCAGAGCCCGGCGAAGAAGTCATCGGCGCCTATGCCGCAGTTCGCCACCACTCCCATGCCGGTGACCGCCACAGCGCGCCCCTCCGGGACGTCGTCGCGGCCCCAGGCGAGCTTCACGCGACCTTGCCTGCCACCAGGTCGAAGGCCTGGCCTACCGTCTCTATGCCGTCGAGCTCGGCTTCATCCACCTCGATCTCGAAGGCTTCCTCCAGCGCCATCACGAGCTCGACAAGGTCCAGGCTGTCTGCATCGAGGTCGTCGGCAAAGCGCGCCTCGCGGGTGACCTGGGTTGGCTCCACCTTCAGCACCTCGACCGCGCACTCACGGAACTTGTCGAACTTCGCCTCGTCATCCATATCTCACTGCTCCTTTCACTGGTCCTTTCATTGGTGTTGCTCTCGCTGGTCTGCGCCGGAACCCGCTGGCCTGTCATGGGTGCGTTGCCAGCGCTGCCCGGAGCGGCTGGCACACCGTATCGATAGGAGCGAACGGGGTTCCGGACCGGCCGGATCCACTGCTGCCGCCAGGTCTCCCATCGGAGAGCTAATGCTACACGACATGCTACAGCCCCATGGAGACGCCGCCGTCTACGGGGAGCAGGGCGCCCGTCACGTACCCGGCATGCGGGGAGGCAAGGTAGCCCACCGCGGCGGCCACCTCCTCGGGAGTGCCCATGCGCCCTATGGGCGTGGCGGAGACGAGCTCCTCGCGGCGTCGCTCTGGCACGGCTGCGCTCATATCCGTGTCGATCAGGCCAGGCACGACGACGTTCACGGTCACCTGGCGGCTCGCGACCTCACGGGCAAGCGAGCGAGCGAAGCCACCTAGTGCTGCCTTCGCCGCTGCGTAGTTGGCCTGCCCCGGTGACCCCAGCCATCCGGCGACTGACGAGATGATCACTACGCGCCCGAAGTGCGCTCGCACCATGGCGGGAAGCGCCCTCTTCACGGTGCGGTACACGCCGCCCAGGTTCGTCTCGATCACCTCGGACCAGGCACTCTCGCTCATGCGCAGGAGCAGCGTGTCACGGGTGATCCCGGCTGCGGCCACCAGGATCTCGACTGGGCCGAGGGCTTCCTCCACCTGAGAGAAGCCCCTGTCCACGCTCGCGGCGTCGCAGACGTCCATGCTCACCGGGTAGAGATCGTGAGTGCCGGCACCCCCTGCGAGCTGGGCTCTGTCCACGGCGGTCGAGCGGTGGGTGATAGCGACCCTGTCGCCGGACTCTTGGAGGAGGCGTGCGGTAGCGAGGCCTATACCCCGGCTGCCGCCGGTTACGAGCGCCACGCGCGGCGTGCCGGCGCCGCGGGCTGTCCCGGCCCCGGTCACTGGGTCCCCCAGCGCATGACCGTGCTCGCCCAGGTCATCCCTGCGCCGAACCCCGCCATCAGCACGAGGTCGCCAGGGACCAGCCTGCCTGAGGTTACCGCATCCACAAGGGCGAGTGGTATGGATGCCGCCGACGTGTTCCCGGTTCGCTGCAGCACCGATGCGACCCGGTCCTCGGGTATCTTGAGGCGGCGGAAGGCAGCGTCGATGATGCGCATGTTCGCCTGGTGGGGAACGAAGAGGGAGATGTCTGCTGCGGCAACGCGCGCCTCCTCCATCGCAGCCTCCGCTGATTCCACGGTGGCACGCACGGCCCTGCGGAATACTTCCTGGCCAACCATCTTCATGGTCCCGCCGTGATCGCAGTAGAGGAGCGAAGCGGCGCTGCCATCGACACCCAGGTTCCAGCCCAGGAAAGCATCTCTCTCGGATCGCTCCAGGACCAGCCCGGCTGCACCGTCTCCGAACAGCACGGCAGTGGAACGGTCCCCCCAGTCCGTCACCGTGCTCAGGGTATCTGCACCGATCACGAGAATGCGTCCCATGCCGGATACCAGGTAGGCATGGGCTGCGCTCAGGGCGTAGACGAACCCGGCACAGGCAGCGTTCAGGTCCATGGCGCCTCCACCAAGGCCGAGCTCCCTGTGAACAGTGGCGGAGCTGGCAGGGATCGCCTGGTCTGGGGTGGTGGTAGCGAGCACGAGGAGGTCCACTGTGG
>DAHXND010000121.1 GCA_027366675.1 Acidimicrobiales bacterium | reverse complement strand
CGGTTGGCATCGGGCACGGGCTCGCTACCGCCCCCGGGTTGGGCGCTCGACGAGCATGCCTTCGGAGGGGTGCTGGGCGAGCTCGACGCCTATTTCTCGGGGGAGCTCGCCAGCTTCTCTGCGAGCATCCGATTGGAGGGCACAGCGTTCCAGAAGAGGGCCTGGACCGCTATCGCGGAGATCCCGTACGCAGAGACGATCTCATACGGGGAGCTCGCGGCGAGGATCGGTCGACCAGGAGCGGCGAGAGCTGCCGGCGCGGCGTGCGGTCGGAATCCGATAAGTATTATCGTGCCATGTCATAGAGTGGTGGGATCTGGCGGCAGGCTCGGAGGTTACGCGTGGGGTTCCGAGAAGAAAGCGGCGCTGCTGCAGATGGAGAGACGCTATGAGGGCGCAGGGCTTATCGGGGGAGGAGCTAGAGGGATCAAGCCTTACGTGTAGCCACAAGAACTGGTATGTGGCGATCCGTCTTCTCCTGGTACTCGGCATAGGGAGGGAAAGCTGCCACGGCGCGCTCCCACCACTCTTCTCTCTCGGCACCAGTTGCCTCGTGGACCGTGACGTCGAACCTGTCTGGTCCGTCCTGGATCATGACGGCCTCGGGATCCGCGAGGATGTTCAGGTACCACTCCGGGTGCGTCGGTGCTCCGCCTTTCGATGCCACGAGGGCGTAGGTGCCATCGTGCTCGACGCGCATCACCGGGTTCTTCCGGAGGTTGCCGGATTTCTTGCCGCGGGTGGTCACGACGATTACGGGTATGCCCGTGTCCATGAGCGTCGTCCCCTCCGTGCCTCCTGAGCGCTCGTAGGTCTCGACCTGCTCTCTCACCCACTGTTGCGGGCTCGGTGCGTACTCTCCTGTTAGTGGCATGGACCAATAGTACCTTCCCTGCGGGTGGCGCGAGGCGTTTACATGTTATTTACGCCATACATAGGATGATTTACAGCGCTTTTACAAAGTTGGCCTGATAATCATCCCATGAGCATTTTCACTCCTGAAGTCGTCAGCTCCGTCGAGGCGCGCTGATGGGAGATTTCCTGGCCGTCATTGCGACCGTGGGATTCTTTACCGCGATGAGCGCGCTGGTGTGGGCACTGGAGCGGGTGTGAGCGCGGTTCAGGCTGTTCTGCTGGCGCTCTCTGTGGCGGTCTTCGTGTACCTGGGTGTCGCTCTGTTCAAGGCTGAGTGGTTCTAGTGATCGTTCAGGTTCTCGCGCAGGCAGCGCCGGTTCTTCCCCAGGTAGCGCCGGTTCTCGCGCAGGCCGCGCCGGTTCTTCCCCAGGCAGCCGGTGGCTCCGGAGCGCTCTGATGGGCTTCTTCCTCACCATCGTCGTGCTGGTGGCAGCACTGGCTCTCGCATGGCGATATCTAGGCTCCTACATGGCCGCGGTGTTCGAGGGCCGTGTGCACTGGATGGCGTGGGTCGAGCGCCCTCTTTACCGGTTGCTTGGCACATCCCCGGAGCACGAGCAGAGCTGGAAGCGATACGCGGGCGCGCTGCTCGTCTTCTCGGCCGTAACGGTGCTCTTTACGTACCTGGTGCTCCGGCTGCAGGGATCCCTACCCCTGAACCCCCAGCACCTTGGCGGCTTGTCACCCGCGCTGTCCTGGAACACAGCGGTTTCCTTCGTAACCAACACGAACTGGCAGAACTACGGCGGCGAGACCGCGCTGTCATACCTCTCTCAGATGACGCTCGTGGTTCAGCAGTTCCTCTCTCCGGCGGTTGGCATAGCCGTGGCAATAGCTCTGGTCCGGGGCCTCTCCAGGCGGAAAGCCGCGACCGTGGGGAACTTCTGGGTCGATGTGACTCGTTGCCTTCTCTACATACTTCTTCCCATAGCCTTCCTGGCGGGCATCGTTTACGTTGCCCAGGGGGGCGTCCAGACGCTGGCTGGTCCGGTCCATATACATGACATGCTGAACGGGGTTACCCAGACCATAGCCAGAGGTCCGATCGCATTCATGACGTCGATCGAGCAGCTCGGCACGAATGGCGGTGGCTTCCTGAACGCGAACGCGGCCGCCGCATTCGAGAACCCTACCGGCCTGACGAACCTGCTCGACATCTTCCTGCTGCTCTGCATCCCCTTCTCGCTTACCTACACCTTCGGCAAGATGGTTGGCTCGCGGCGTCAGGGCGCAGCGCTCCTGGCCGCTATGGTCCTCATCTTCGGGGTATGGGTGGGCTTCACGAGCTACGCGGAGCACCAGCCGAACCCTGCGGTCGCTGCAGCCGGGCTCAGGCACCAACCGACCGGGAACATGGAAGGCAAGGAGGTGCGCATTGGCGACACCTCGACCGCTCTGTTCGGTGTGGCATCCACCCAGACTTCGACGGGATCTGCTGACGCGTCCTATGACTCGTTCAACCCGATAGGAGGTTTCGGGCTCCTATCGGGGATCATGCTGGGAGAGGAGACCCCTGGGGGGACCGGAAGTGGCCTCTATACGATGCTTCTCTTCGCTGTCATAGCGGTTTTCATAGGGGGCCTCATGATAGGCCGTACCCCTGAGTACCTGGGCAAGAAGATACAGGCAAGAGAGGTGAAGCTGGCCGGGTTCGCCATCCTGATCATGCCCATCACTGTTCTCGTGCTAACGGCTCTGGCCGTGTCAGTCCACGCAGGAAGGGTGGGACCGCTGAACGGCGGGCCGCATGGTTTCAGCGAGATCCTCTATGCCTTCACCTCCCAGGCGAACAACAACGGCTCCGCCTTCGCCGGGCTGTCCGGTAACACCGCGTTCTACAACACCCTGGGTGGTCTGGCCATGCTCATAGGTCGATTCGCGATCATGGTTCCGGTGCTGGCTCTGGCAGGTTCTCTCGGGGAGAAGGAGGTCGTGCCTACGGGTCTCGGCACCTTCCGGACCGATAACGCTATGTTCGTCGGGCTCGTGATCGGATCCATCATACTCGTTGGGGCCCTTACGTTCTTCCCGGCCGTTTCGCTCGGTCCGATCGTCGAGCAGCTCAGCCATGGGAGGTTCTTCGGATGACCGACGTGACGGTGACGCCTGCGTCTTCGGGCGGCGCACTCCATGGCAAGGAAGGCCCGCATGGTGTAGCCCAGGCCCGGCGCCTCTTCGACCCCGAGATCCTGGGTCACGCCGCAGTCGATGCCCTGCGCAAAGTCGCCGACCTGCGCGCCCAGGCGAAGAACCCTGTGATGTTCGTAGTGTTGATCGGCACTGTCGTCACCTTTATAGAGGCCATAGCTCATCCAGGGATATTCACGTGGTCGATAACGATCTGGCTGGCTCTCACGGTCTGGTTCGCGAACTTCGCAGAGGCCATGGCGGAGGGTCGTGGGAAGGCACAGGCCGACACATTGCGCCAGATGCGCAGCGCCACCGAGGCTCGCCGGCTGCGTCCCGACGGCAGCGAGGAGCGGGTTCTCGCTTCAGCTCTCGTGAAGGGCGACACTGTGGTGTGCGAGGCAGGAGACGTTATCCCCTCCGATGGTGAGATCATCGAGGGAGTCGCCTCTGTGGACGAATCCGCTGTGACAGGCGAGTCGGCCCCCGTGATCCGTGAATCCGGCGGTGATCGCTCGGCCGTCACGGGCGGCACCAAGGTGCTCTCGGATCGCATAGTCGTCAGGATCACTGCCGAGCCAGGAAAGACTTTCATCGACCGTATGATTGGCCTGGTAGAGGGTGCGAACCGGCACAAGACTCCCAACGAGATCGCACTGACCATCCTGCTGGCAGTGCTTACGATCGTATTCCTTCCGGTGGTGGTGAGTCTCCAGCCGTTCGGTCAGTTCTCGGGCGCGACTATATCAGTGGTCGTGCTGATCGCGCTGCTGGTATGCCTGATACCCACCACTATCGGAGCCCTTCTCTCCGCGATCGGGATTGCCGGGATGGATCGGCTCGTGCAGCGCAATGTGCTCGCTATGAGCGGGCGGGCCGTGGAAGCTGCCGGGGACGTGCAGACCCTCCTCCTGGACAAGACGGGCACCATAACCCTTGGCAACCGTATGGCAAGCCGCTTCGTCGGAGTAGGAGGTCATAGCGAGCAGGAAGTAGCGGACGCTGCACAGCTCGCATCGCTGTCCGATGAGACGCCGGAGGGACGATCGATCGTCGTCCTGGCGAAGGAGCGCTTCGACATACGCCAGCGCGATCTCGGCCAGCACACCTTCGTTCCATTCAGCGCGTCGACGCGAATGTCGGGAATAGACCTCGGAAGCCGCCAGATCCGCAAGGGAGCTGGCGAAGCGGTGAAGACCTGGATAGTCGAGCAGGGTGGAAGCGTTCCAGCAGATCTGGATGCAGTGGTCGAGGATATATCGCGGGCGGGTTCCACCCCTCTGGTAGTGGCAGACGGTGCAGATGTTCTCGGCGTGATCGAGCTGAAGGATGTGGTGAAGCAGGGCATTCGCGAGAAGTTCGCAGAGATGCGCGGCATGGGGATACGCACGGTGATGATAACCGGCGACAATCCGCTGACTGCGGCGGCGATCGCTCAGGAGGCTGGTGTGGATGACTTCCTCGCTGAGGCCACACCAGAGACGAAGATGGAGCTGATCCGCGCTGAGCAGTCGGGCGGGAAGCTCGTTGCCATGACGGGTGACGGTACGAACGACGCGCCGGCACTGGCCCAGGCGGACGTTGGCGTAGCCATGAACACGGGTACCACTGCGGCCAAGGAGGCCGGCAATATGGTGGACCTGGACTCGAATCCGACGAAGCTCATAGATGTGGTCGAGATCGGCAAGCAGCTGCTCATAACGCGTGGCTCGCTTACCACGTTCTCTATAGCCAACGACGTCGCCAAGTACTTCGCCATAATTCCAGCCCTCTTCGCTGCTACTTACCCCCAGCTGGACAGCCTGAACGTCATGCGGCTTCACAGTCCTGCGGATGCTGTGCTGTCGGCCGTCATCTTCAATGCCCTTGTCATCGTCGCGCTGATTCCACTCGCTCTACGAGGGGTGAAGTTCCGCCCTTCGTCGGCTGCCTCCATCCTACGACGCAACGTCTTCATATATGGTCTGGGCGGGATCATTACACCGTTCATATTCATAAAGCTCATAGATATGATCCTCGTCGCTCTGCACGCCTACTAGGAGATACGCCATGATCCAACATCTCCGCCGCTCGCTCATCCTCATGGTCGCCTGCTTCGTGGTCTTCGGGCTGCTTTACGCTCTGGCAGGAACGGGGGTAGCCCAGGCGCTCTTCCCGCACCAGGCAAATGGCTCTCTCACCGCCAACGGATCGACGCTCATAGGCCAGAACTGGGCATCCACCCGGTGGTTCCATGGGCGTCCCGACGACTTCGGTCCCTATGCGGCGAACCCCAAGAAGGGAATCTCAGGAGGCGATAATCCGTTGGTTGCGAACGGGGTATCCGGCGAATCCGGCGCTACCAACCTGGGACCACGATCGAAGGTGTTGGTGAGCGATACCCGGTGGCTGATCCACTGGTGGCACGAGCACGGCGTAGACCCGACGACCGACCTCGTCACTACCTCGGGTAGCGGCTACGACCCAGACATCAGCCCCGAGTCAGCTTACGTTCAGATCCCTATGATCTCGAAGGCGACCGGGCTGAGCCCGGAGGTTCTGAGGAAGGTGATCGCGTCTCAAGTCCACGGTGCAGAGCTTGGCTTCCTGGGAAGCAGTTACGTTAATGTGCTCCGGTTGAACGAGGCGCTCTCTGCGGCAGAGCACGCGGCCCGGTGAGCGGGTCGGTGAGCTGGTCGGTGAGCTGGTAGCCGACACCTGGATGTGTTCTGAGCATCGAGCCGGCATTGCCGAGCTTCTGGCGAAGCCTGTGGGTGTAGACCCTCAGGTAGTGTGACTCGGTGCCGTAGCCGGTGCCCCAGACGGCCTGCAGGAGCATGTGGTGGGTGCAGACCTTCCCCGCGTGCCTGGCGAGGTAGGCGAGAAGCTCGAACTCGCGTGCCGTGAGCTCGAGGACGTGCCCGTCGAGCGAGGCCGTGTGGTGGGCTACGTCGACGGTGAGGGGCCCAACTGTCACCTCTGGGGCAAAGGCGGCGGAATGCGAGCTTTTCCCCCTGCTTTTCCCATGGCGCAGCGAGACGCGTACCCGAGCCTGGAGCTCGGCCATCCCGAACGGCTTCGTCACGTAGTCGTCTGCACCGGCATCGAGGGCTGCCACCTTCCGTCCCTCGTCACCGGCTGCAGAGAGGACAACGATTGGGACCTCCGACCACTGCCGTACCCGGCGGCATACTTCCAGCCCGTCTATGTCGGGCAGCCCGAGGTCGAGGATCACCGCTTCTGGATCGGTCAGTGCCACAAGCTCTATGGCTTCCTGGCCACTGCGGGCAACCGTTACCGCGTCCCCCCGGGCGCTGAGAGCTATTTGCAACACCTTCACGAGAGCGGGATCGTCATCGACCACGAGCAATCTGGCCATCGCTCAGAGCTCGGCCGCATCGAGGCTGGGGCGTGCTTCAGCCACTGCCGGCAGGGTAAAGGAGACGCGTGTCCCTCCCTCCGGATTGGCCTCTACTACGACGTGACTGCCGTGTGCGGCGACGAAGGCCTCGGCTATCGCAAGGCCGAACCCTCGGTGAGACTCTTCGCCCCCGCTCTCCGTGGTGCTGGAGGGGCTCGCATGGTGGGGCGGTGCCGGCTTTGGCCAGGGGCGTTCATGTTCCGGCTTTGCCCGGGGGCGTTCATGTTCGCCTACGATGATCTGGTGCACAGGCTCTTCGACGCGGGCGGCCACGGTGGGTTCGCTGCCACTCATGCCGGGTCCGCGGTCCGCCACGGTGAGCTGAATGCCCTCCCGCTCGATCGTCGCGGAGATGACCACATCTGCGGGCGAGTAGCGGAGGGCGTTTTCCAGAAGGTTCGCCAGCACGTGGCATATCAGCGTATGGTCCACTCGCACAGCGGGAAGCTCGGGAGGGATCTGGACCGTGACGGGTGGCCTGCCCAGAACAAGAAGGGCCTCGTCGACGAGCTCATCGACGGCCACGCTTGCCAGTTGCACGGCGAGAGACCCGGCTTCGACCCGTGTCATGTCGAGAAGGTTGGCCACGAGCCGGTCCAGGCGGTCTGCCTGTTCCTCGGCCAGGCTCAGGAGGTCCTGCCTGGCTGCCTCTCCGAGCTCGCTCTCTGGATCGCGGATGTCCGAGAGAGATGCCTTTATCGTAGCCAATGGGGTACGGAGATCATGAGACACGGTCCGCAGCAGCACCTGGCGGGCTTGCTCGCCTGCGGCGAGCCGCTCGTTATCGAGAGCGACCTGGCGCAGGTTGGCCCTGCCTATGGCGAGAGCGACCTGGTTCGCGAAGATGGCCAGCACACGCCTGTCATGGCGACTCGCCGGGGCGGGGGAGATGGCGAGCAGGCCGATAGGCGTGCCATCGGCGACGAGAGCTACGGCGGCAGGCGCATCCCGGTCGGAGTCATCGACGCGTTCCAGCAGGTGAACAGGGGACGAAGCCGAGCTCGGCGCTCCGTCGCGTCCGAGCAGGGACCCAAGGTGCTCCAGTGGCACCTGGCTTCCAGCAGTGGCAGCTACGCAGAGGCTGTTCCCGTCTACGCCGAGCCTGGCACCCGTCGGCCCGAGGACGTTCCCGTCTACGCCGAGCCTGCCACCCGTCGGCCCGAGGCTGTTCCCGGTGGGGAGGAGGAGTGCAGCCCACCTGGCGCCGAAGGCTTTCTCTACGGTGTCCACGATTCTCTGGGCCAAGTCGGGTTGCTCGCTGATGATCGCCTCGGAGAGCTCGAAGAGCCGGCGTGTCTCCCGCTCTCGCTGCGCCCAGTCAGAGCGTGCCCGCCGCTGGTCGGTTACCACGGTGGCCACCAGTACGAGGACCACCGCGTAGACGCCGAGGGCTACCCAGTTCTGTGTAGCTCCGACCGCCAGGGTCCCATAAGGAGGGATGAAAGCGATGTCGTATGCCAAGAACCCTGCCACTACAGCCATGATCCCTGTCGGGAGACCACCTATCACCACTCCGAGCACCACAGGTACGACGAGCACGAGCCCGGCCGAGGCTACGCTCAGGTGGGGTCGCATGGGGAGCATTGCCACGGTGAGGACGGCCACGGCTGCGAGCGTTACTACGGATCCAGCAGGGCTCGGAGGCCAGCCATAGGAGAAGAACCTCCGTCGCTTCGCCATGAGCTGCCGGTCGCTCGAGGAGGCGGCAGGAGCCACCGCGATCATGATAGCGGCAGGAGTGCTGCAAGATGACCGACGGCGTCCCGGCGGCTGACGCAGGGGTAGAACCCGCGGCTGATGCAGGGGTAGCCCCCGCGGCTGACGCAGGGGTAGCCCCCGCGGCTGACGCAGGAGTAACACCCATGGCTGACGCACCGGTGGCACCCATGGCTGATGCAGGGGTGGCCCCGGCGGGCAGGTTCCGCATCTATCTCGGAATGGCTGCCGGCGTGGGGAAGACCTGCGCCATGCTGGACGAGGGCCTGCGCCGTGCACGGCGCGGCACCGATGTAGTGGTGGGGTTCGTCGAGACCCATGGTCGACCCCTAACGGCCGAGCGCCTGGAGGGGCTGGAGGTCGTGCCCAGGCTCAGGGTCACCTATCGCGGGTCAGCATTCGATGAGATGGACTTGGATGCCGTCCTGGCACGGCATCCCCAGGTGGCGCTGGTGGATGAGCTTGCGCATACGAATGTGCCGGGATCAGGTAGACACGCCAAGCGTTACGAAGACGTGTTGGAGCTCCTGGACGCCGGTGTATCAGTCGTTACGACCGTTAACGTCCAGCACATAGAGTCCCTCGCGGACGAAGTCGCGCGGATCACCGGTGCATCGGTACGCGAGCGGGTTCCGGACTGGGTGGTACGGCGCGCTGACCAGATAGAGCTGGTCGATTCCTCTCCGGGCCAGCTCCGTCGCCGGATGCTACATGGGAACATCTACCCTCCTTCGAAGGTTTCCGATGCCCTGGACGGGTTTTTCCGCACGCCGAACCTGGTGGCACTTCGTGAGATGGCCCTTCGGTTCGTGGCCGACGAGACAGACCAGGAGCTGCTGGCTTCACCACCCGCGGCGGCAAGTGGGGCCCCGCTGGATACGGCGGAGCGCATTCTCGTGGCAGTGAGTGGCGCGCCTGGCGGCGAGGCTGTGCTGCACCGGGCGGCCAGGCTCGCCACGAGGAGCAAGGCCGATCTGCATGTGCTCCACATAACCGGGGTTGACGATGCCTCCGTGTCGGCTCCGAAGTCGTTACCAGCCCTGCGCCAGCTTGCCGACGACGTGGGGGCAGTGTGGGTGGAGCTCGTCGCCGACGACTCGGCCAGGGCAATCGTGAATTACGCGTCGGAGCACCACATAACTCAGATCGTCCTGGGTTCCACTAGTCGAAGCCGCTGGCATGAGCTGACCCGAGGATCCACGGTACGTCGTATTTTGCGATTCGCTGCCGAGGCGAACGTGGATGTGCATGTGATCGGCCGTCGTTCGCGCGTGGAACCCGCCCAAGAGACTCGTTAGCGTGGCATTGCCGTGACAGGCGGAGAGCTGATCCGAGCCAGCTAGATCAGATCGTCGGTTGCTGGTGCTCCGTCGCGGAATCCGCCTATACGCCTGTAAATGTCGGGGCCGAAGCTCGTAGGCAGGGGCTCGCCCTCGGTGACCCGGAACGTTCGCTTCCCGTCGGCAGTGCGTTCCGCGCGCAGGAAGAGCACGCTATCCAGGCGGCGTTCGGCATAGCTATGTGCCAGGGCGAACTGGTGAGTGACGAAGATGACGCGCACGCCTGCCTCGATCAGGGCATCCACGATCTGGCGCGCTATCTCGGATCCCTCACGTTCGTTCGTGGAACTGAACGATTCGTTCATGAGCATAAGGGCACCCGGGGAGAGCAGATCGACTGTCTGGCTCATGCGCGCCAGCTCTTCGTCGAGCTTGCCTTTTCTCATGGTCGGGTCCTCTTCTCTGATGAAGTGGGTGAATAAGCCGGTCCCGACACTTAGACGGTAGGAGCGCGCGCATACGAACATCCCGCACTGGGCCATGAGCTGAGCCTGGCCGATGCTGCGCAGCAGGGTCGACTTCCCGCCCGAGTTCGCACCTGTGATGATAATGAGCCACCTGCCATCCGCACGTAGACTGTTCGAGACGACCTTTCCAGAGGAGCGCAGTGCGAGCGAGACGTCCACCAGCCCCTCGCAGGAGAGCGCTACCCTGCGCTGGGAGGCTACCTCCGGCGTGGATGTCTGTACCCCGTTGGCAGTGAGGACATCGTGGAGGTTCAGTGCCCCGACGTAGAAGCCGATCTCGGCGCACAGCAGACCGAAGAAACCCAGGAGATGGTCAGCGGAACGTGCTACTGCATGGCTCACCAGGTCAAGGCCGCGGTCCTGGAGCTCAGAGAGCGCCCTGGTGCCAGCCTCGTCCCTGGCGTCAATCTCGAATGAGAGGGAACCCCGCGGATCGAGGCCCAGGCGCTCGCGCCAACCTCTTCCGGCATTCGACGGGGAGCGAAGCACGTAGCTGTCACCGCGGCATCCGTCTCCGAGGCGGGCGCTCAGAAGCAGACCGTGCCGGAAACGGAGGCGAGCCAGTTCCTGGCCTATGCGTTCGAAGTAGTCGTCGTCCAGTTCTTCTACCACCATTGCCATGAACCGGCTCATGGCCTGCGAAGAGACCTGGGAAGCGTGATCGTCGGCCAGCTTCCTAAGGCGCCTAAGAGAGCTGGTGAACAGCTCCAAGACCTCTATTCCCCAGTGCAGGGCACCCGATGGCTGTTTTCCCCATGGCCTGTAGATGTGACGCTCTCCGTTGATTGCTTCAGCACTGATAGCGTACAGCTCTCTGGCTAGCTCGGGATGCGCCAGACAGTCGGTCAGCATGTCCTGGCGATAACGTATCTGCTCTGGCTCGGTCACCAGCTCGAGAACGCAATGCCGCGCGATCTCATAGAGGAGCCGATCTCCGTGTGCCATGGCAACGAACATCGTGTCGAGTTCCAGATCCTGGACTGTACTGGCCGCATGTGACGGAGGGTCCGGGCCGTTCGCAGTAAGCCCACCGCGGACGGCGGTCACCTCCAGCGACCCATCAGCATCGGGATAGAGCAACCGCGGCCTCATGAGAGACCACTCGATCGTAGTCGCCGCCGCAGCGCCTCGTAGGTGAGTCCATATTTATCAGCTATGGCGAGAGCGTAGGCGAGCCCGTCGGCGTCTCGGTGCACGATCTGATAGGTGCGGGTGGCCGGATCATCGGGCTGAACGGTGCTCACCATGCTCACCGTCTGCAGGGAGTAGGACGCGAGCTCGTCGAGGAACGTGACGAACACACCCAGGACGTCGAGCTCGACCAAGCGCTCCATGACGAGCTTGCCAAGGAACAGAGCGTCATCGAGGGTAGTGGAAGAGAAGAGCTCGTTCAGCACCACCAGGCTGTTCCCCGTGGCGCAGGTGAGTATCCTCCTGATCCTTAGGAGGTCGTCCTCCAGCTTTCCCCTCATATCTGCCAGGTTCTCCGGGCGCTCGAAATGCGTGAAGAGCTGGTCCAGCAGGTGGATCCGAGCGCTGCTGCCGGGCACTGGGCAGCCGAGGGTTGCCAGATGGTGGATCTGGCCGACCATGCGAGCGAAGGTTGTCTTACCACCCTGGTTCGGCCCGGAGACCACCAGGATGCGCTCACTCCCGGTTAGGGAGAAGCTGTTGCAGACCGCAGCTTTGCCGTGGGAAGCGAGGTTCGCCGCGAGAACCACGTCGAATGCATCGCGGGCGGTGACTTCCTTCGGGTTTGCTATCACCTCGGGGTAGCAGAATGGTAGCCGGAGGTCGCGCATAGGTCGTAGGTAGCCCAGGTAGGCGAGATAGAATTGCATGTCGCGTTCGAATCTTCCGATCACGGGATCGACGAAGTCGTGGTGCGTCTCGGCGAAGCTGCGTAGCTTCTCGAAGACCTCCGGGAATATACGGGCCACCAGGTCGACTACCCGTGATTCGACCCGGTTCATTTCCAGGGGTTCGGGGAAGTTACCCCGGTGCTCGCTCACCTTGCTCCGCGCGAAGCGCTCGAAAGCGGCCAGGACCTCCTCACTGTAGTCAGGCTCGCCATTATAGCGTGTCACGCTAATACGTGAGCCCTTGATGCGCACGGTGTAGTGAACGGACCGTAGGGACTCATGTACCTGATCGCTGTCGGAACGAAGTGCTCGGAAGTGAGTCGACTCGACGTAGGTGCTCAGATATCTGGCGATACCGAGCAGACCAGCGGAGTGCGGGCGAGCTTTCGTCATGTGCTGGCGGAGATCTTGCACTGCCATGCTATAGCGATCGGATGCCTCTACGATCCATCGCTCCTGCTGATGGCGATTGTGCAGCTTCCCCGTCCTCGCGAGCAGGGCACGGATATCTCGCATTCGTTGGGCGAATTCCAGGACAGGGCGGGACAGTTCCGAGCGTTCCAGGTCCAGGAACACCGCCTGACGATATTTAATCGTAGCGATGTCATGGATGCGGCCATAGAAATCTGGCGCTAGCTCGTACTCATCCAGTCCTTCGGTCAGCGAGGCCACCATCTGATCCAGGTTCAGATCGACGAAGTAGGCGGGTGCCTCGGTGACCAGGGGTGCATGCCCAGGTGGCTCGGCAGGGTAGAGCACGTTCGGAGATATAGGCCCCGCTCCGACGTGGAGCGCAGATCGGGCCCCATCATCTGGTGTCACTGCTCTGGGGTCTTCCTCGACCTGGCTCGTGGCTTGGCTGCCGGCCTGGGGCTCGCCGCGGCTGCTGGCCTGGCTCGTGGCTCGGCTGCCGGCCTGGGGCTCGCCGCGGCTGCTGGCCTGGCTCGTGGCTTGGCTGCCGGCCTGGGGCTCGCCGCGGCTGCTGGCCTGGCTCGTGGCTTGGCTGCCGGCCTGGCGACAGCCTTGCTGGTGATGGCCGCCAGTCTCGTTACGGTCCAGTTCCATGAAGCCATGGCACGCCTCCACTTAGGCCAAGTAGAGGCCATCAGCGTCATGGCGGTTCAGGCGGTGTGCCTGCCGGGAGCCTCAT
>DAHXND010000091.1 GCA_027366675.1 Acidimicrobiales bacterium | reverse complement strand
GCTGTGGGTGTCAGAGACTACTCATGCGCATAATTCTGGAGGTGCCGCCAAGGCTTCTGGAGGTGCCGCCAAGGCTTCTGGAGGTGCCGCCAAGGCTTCTGGAGGTGCCGCCAAGGCTTCTGGCGAGGCCAGGCTGGCTGGTGGGCCGGGAGCCCGCGGCGACCTCTGCCTGCTCTGCGTCCATGCCCACCCGGACGACGAGTCATCCAAAGGCGCAGGAACCGTAGCTCGGTACCACTCCCTGGGTGTGCGCACTGTGCTTGTGTGCTGCACCGGGGGGGAGGAAGGAGACATCCTGAACCCAGCCATGGACACCCCCGAGGTCAGGGCGAACCTGCCCGCCATCCGTCGAGAGGAGCTCGCGAAGGCTGCGAGCGTCATAGGCTACGATGAGGTCGTGCTGCTTGGCTATCGCGACTCGGGGATGCAGGGATCCGAAGCAAACAATGACCCTCGCTGCTTTGCCCAGGCCTCTTTGGAGGAAGCCACGGGCAGGCTGGTAGCCGAGATCCGGCGCTTCCGACCCCTGGTATTGGTTGCATACGGTGACGATCAGGAGCACTACCCTCATCCGGATCACCTGAAGGTGCACGAGATCAGCGTTGCGGCTTTCGACGCGGCAGGGGATCCGAATCGCTACCCAGAGGCAGGAGACCCGTGGCAGCCAGAGAAGCTCTACTACTCAATGTGGTCCGTGGAGCGCATGCGGGCTCTTCATGCCAAGTGCCTGGAGCTCGGCTACGACTCGCCGTTCAAGGAGGACTGGCTGGCTCGCCTCCCAGAGCGTGATCGCGCGACCACGAGCATTTCCCTCGCCGGGTTCGAGTCTGTCAGCATGGATGCCCTCCGCTCTCATGCGACGCAGGTGGATCCTAAGAGCGCTTGGTGGTTTCGCTTGCCGAAGGAAGTGACCGATACCATCGCTCCGTATGACGACTACCGGCTGGCCCGCTTCGTCGGGCATGAGCTTCTCCCCGAGGGCGTGGAAGTGGCTCAGCGCGAAGACGACCTGTTCTCGGGAGTATCTACAGGTTAAGGGGTCCGGACTGGATCGGCGCCGTTTAGTGTAGCGTCGTTACCAGGCGGCATGGAAACTGCCCCAGCCTGACGTTCCCCGCGGCACGATCGGTGCCGTGCGAGCAGGCTATCGGGTTGTCAGGCGGGCATCATGGCAACCGCCGCTGCAGTAGGCAGCACGAAGAGAAGATCAGGAGAAGGAGGAGGAGCTATGCCTAAGTGGTTGAGTCAAGAGTGGCTGGACGAGGGAAGGAAGCTGGCGGAAAGCCAGCCAGAGCGTCCCGGGGCATCGGCCAAGATGCAGTACGTGGTTACTGGAGGTCCTGAGGGTGACATCCAGTACTACTGGGTGCTCGAGAACGGCAAGATCGTGGAATCGAAGCTCGGCACGCTACCGGATGCCGAGGTGACTCTCACTATGACCTACGAAGACTCCATGAAGGTGCAGAAGGGCGAGCTCGATGCCAACGCAGCTTTCATGCAGGGGAGAGTGAAGGTCAGCGGGAACATGGCCAAGGTCATGTCCCTGCTCCCGATCACGAACTCGCCTGAGTACGTCCAGCTCCAGGAGGAGATCAGCAAGATCACGGAATACTAGGAGCCGGGCTCGCCTGTCGAAGGCGGTCGGCTCGCCTGTCGAAGGCGGTCTCAGGCCGGCAGGACCACGGGACTCATAAGTCGTGGAGCGTGTTCTTTCAGGGCAGCGAATGCCGCCATGTGGGAGATGTCTGTTAGTGAGCGCATAGAGGTTGGCGACTCCAGGTATAGTGCCACCATCTCCGGCACGAAGGCGGCGGTGTGGTCCAGCTCTGCCAGCCTGCAGTAGAGGTCGTAATCCTCCCATCCATGGAGGCGCCTGTCCGTCGTGTAACCGCCCATAGAGCGAATGACGTCCGTGCGGATCAGAGACGCGGCATCTACGTAGTTGAACCTGAGGAGGCGCTCTGGTTCCCAGGGGAAGTAGCTGAGAAGCCTGGTGGGCTCGCCATTGTCATGACAGGCGAGGATGCCGTAAGCGAAAGAAGCGCTGGGGTTCTCCTCCAGGGCCCTGGCCAACCGCGCCAGGCCGTGAGGCAAGAGCTCGTTGTCGGCGTCCAGCGGGAACACCGCAGCGCCACGGGCAACTGCAAGCCCGAGGTTCCTGGCTCGCGGGAGCCCTCTGTTCACTCTATGACGGAGCGCCAGGAACGCGAGGTGGGGATTCGCCCTCGCGAAAGCTCTTAGCACTTCGGGGGTGGAATCGGTCGAAGCATCATCTATTACCACGAGCTCGATCTTCAGATCTCCGAGGACGCTGGAGGAGACCGACTCCAGGGCGCGAGCGAGATCTGGTGCGTGGTTGTAAGAGGGGGTTATCACGGTAACGGCTGGGTTGGCTAGGTGGCCGCTCGGGCCACGGCGCGTCGGCGACTTCATCGCATGCCAGGTCGCTGCATGCCAGGCAGGGGTCTCGGCGAGGATCTCTATCTCGTTTATTCTGTGCTCTTCCTGGCCTTTCCGGCCGTTGAAATCTGTCAGGTAGAGCTGCAGCCGGGAAGCAGCTCTCCGCATATCGAGCAGGTCGAGGCGCACTTCCTTCAGGAACGCGTTCAGAGCTCGCTCCTGGGGCGTGGCATCGAATTCCAGGCTGGGAGGGTGGACCACACTAGCCTGCTGGTCCGCAGGATCGGGTTTAGTTGCCGTATTGGGCGGTAGAGGAGTATCGGATTCGGCTGGCTGGGCGAGTGGAGCGGTAATGGGAGCGGGAACCTGGGTGGCGATCCGTGCAAGTCGCAAGTCACGGGCTCCTGCTCTGCGGACCTCCTCGGCAACGCTCCTTAGTAGCTGGGCGCCGCTTCGAAGCGGGTAATGCTTGCGGATCATTTCATAGGCGTTAGCTGCCAGGCGAAGCCGTTCCTGCGGCTCGTTTGCCAGGTAGCTCGCGAGCTCCCCCAGCGACTGCGCCTCCGCAGCCAGGAAATGCTCTCCAGCAACCAGGGGGGCATGATCTGTCGCGTGCTCACTGACAAGCACGCACCCGGCGTGGATGGCCTCGAGGGCTCGCATCCACTCGAAATACGCCTCCTCTCCCTGGTGCAGGTTCACGATCACCTTCGCCCGCGATAGCAGGGAACGCTTGTCATTCCCGCTCACGAATCGGTCCGATGGGCGGTCGTTTGGCCCAGTGTTGTCGGAGATGACCAGCCGCGTGGCCAGGCCGTCGAATGTAGTGGCGAAACCAGCGAGGTAGCGGCCTCGTCTTGGTGTGATACAGCCCATGAACACCACGTCGATGTCACGCTCGGCTGCCAAGAGTGTCTCCAACGAGCCGAAAGGATCCCATCCGCTGTGGTAACCAAGTGGTAGATGGCGAGCACGGATGCCGGCATGCTGGTAGCTGCGGACCGCCCGGGGATTTATGTCGAGCAGGGCGCCCGCTTGCATGCCGATACGGACGTTGTCCGCGAAGTGGTGGGTCTCAGGCTGTTCTGCTGATATGCAAACGTAGCGTTCGAGCAAGCGCTGGCGGGGGGATGCCGACGGGGTGAGAGCGAAGTACTCGTGGGGGGGAACCAGTACCCCGACCTCGTTCCGGGCGAGATCGGGAAGGTCGCCCACGGTAAGAGCTGTGTCGGTACCGAGAGCAGCAAGCTCCTCGCGGAGCGCAGCCACCAGCTCGGCGAAGAACAGATTCTGCCGCTCTGCCATGACGAAGTGGAGCCTGAGGCCTGGCCGGAGCACACAGCCATCCTAGGGGGCGTGCTACCTAGGATGGCTTGCCTTGCAGGTCCATGCTCCCTACCTGCTCTATCGTGTATCCTGCTGTCTCGTGCGAGAGAGCTTCTGTCATGGTCTTCGATAGCCGTTACCTGCAGGAGCCCTCGAGAAGAGACCATGTCCCGGGCGCAGACTATTCCCCCGGCGAGCCCGCATGGGGATCCGAAGCACGTGCTGCGTGCTATAGATGGCTAGGCAGCCTCGTGAAAGGAGCGAGAGTTCTGGAATGGGGCTGCGGCCTCGGCGAGGGCCTCGCAGCTCTGAAGGGGGCAGGGGCAGCAGAGGTGGTAGGTGCGGTCTCGTCTGCCCTCGTGGCGGAGATGATAGCTGCCCGGGACTTGCCCGATGGCGTTCGGGTCGTCGAGATGAGCGGGAACGAGCTTCCGTTCGCTGATGCCAGCTTCGAGCTGGTTATCATCGCTGAACTTCCTATGTGTGGTGGATCAGGAGCGGAGTCTCGGGGCCGCGAGGCTAGAAGGGTCCTGGTTCCCGGTGGGGCAGTAGTTGTGCTTGATGCGAGGCCGGTGCCGGCTGAGGGCGAAGTGGCTGATCCTGTAGACCTCCTTGCAGGCATCTTCTCGGCAGTTACGCAAGCCCGAGTCTCGCACCTTGAGGGTTACAGCTTCACCCCTGTTCGCGACCCGCTATCACTGGGTGCGAACCTGGAGACCACGTCCACGCGCGAGATAGGTAATCCTGGGGATGTTGCAAAGCTGGGGCTAGGGTTCCCGACTACAGCTCCTGTCCCAGGTGATGGATGGCTGCGTGTAACCGTGGCCTCTGATGCGAGTATGCAGCTTGGCCCGATCGTCATATGGGAGGATAGTGCCAGTGCCCGGCGGGCAGGGCAGAGCGAGGTCGAGCTCGCTCTCGAGCTCGACCAGGCGAGGGGAGAGCTACGCATGAAGGAAGCTCGCCTGCGTGACCTACAGAGGCAGCTGGCCGAGTCGGAGCAGGGGAGGGCTATGGCGATGGAGGCTAGGGAAGTGGTGGAGGACGAGGTTATAGAGCGCTTCGTCGCTAGCACGACCTGGAAGATGTTCCGGCCAGTGCGCCGCCTGTCCGTTCGGCTACGCTTGCGGGTGTTGCGAGACACGAGGCCCCTGGCGGTTCGGGCAGCAGAGCGGATCAAACGCTTCTGGGAGAGCCTGTAGCAGCGCTAGCCATAAAGGTGCTCTTGCTATAAAGGCGCAGTTAGAGGAGGGGAGATGACTGTCGAGTCCGTCGCGTTCGAGATGAACGCAGCCTGACATGGGAAGTGGCCGGAGACCAGTGCCCGTCGACAGGTGCGTTTGGACGAAGAGCCACCAGGGCAGCCGAACGGGCGGCGCGAAGCGTTGGAGCTTGCATGTATCGGTCTGCCTTGTGTGCCTCGTATTTCCCCTGTTGGCTGTTATTGCCACTGCAAGCGGCACGGCGGGGGCGTCGCAGGTATCTTCCAGCTGGAGAGTCCAGGTGCAGAATACAGCGGCATTCTGGTCGGTATCTTGCCCGTCCGCCTCTCAGTGCTGGGCTGGCGGGGACGGGGGGATCATGGCGACGAGAGATGGAGGAGCCAGCTGGGTGAACGAGCCAATGCCGCAGGCCCTCAACGTGGTGAAAGGCGTGACCTGCCCGACGACAGCGGAATGCATAGCTGTCGGCGACAATTCCTATGTCCGGAGCGACGCAGCGATAGCGGCCACTACGGATGCCGGGAGCACTTGGTCAATGGAGAGCTCTCCATCCGGTGCAGGCTACCTGCGCTCTGTTACATGTCCCACTGCGGCGGTGTGCCTGGCTGTCGGGGGGCCCAGCTACTTCGTGTCAGGAGCAGGGACGATCGTCGCCACTGATAATGGTGGTGCGACGTGGATGCTCATCACCCCATCCGGCGCGCCTGGTCTCTATGGGATCTCTTGTATCCCTGGGCTAGGCACGTGCATCGCTGTCGGCAGCGTGACCTCAGGTGGGGGAGTGGACACGAACGGTGTCGCTTATAGAACGACCAACGCTGGCGGTAGCTGGTCGGCGGTCAGCCTGCCAGCGGGGACGCCTGGCCTCTATGGCGTGACATGCCGGTCAGTTGATGACTGCATAGCTGTAGGCGGCGGTAGCGTGGTAAACAAAGCGGCAGTGCTGGTGAGCAGCGACGGTGGGCAAAGCTGGGCTGCAGCGACACTGCCGAGTGGCTTACCAGCTCTATACGGGATTTCCTGCCAGGCGGGGGCGAGCGGTGGACTCTGCGTTGCAGGCGGTGGCAACTTCTACCATCCGAGCACGGGCGGAGGGGCCGTTATCACGAGCGATGACGGAGGACACCTGTGGAGCACCGTAATGAGCGGGCGTTTCCTTCAGGTAACTGGTCTCTCCTGTCCTGGCACTACCGAGTGTCAGGCGGTCACTCACGCGCCAAACGCCAATGGGTCGATCATGGGGACGTCTAGCGCTGGAGCGAGATGGACGTCCGAGGTGACCGTGAGCCCAGGCCTGGACGAGATCTCCTGCCCCGCTTCGACGACGTGTGTGGCCGTGGGCGGAGACGACGTTGCGATGACGAACAACGCTGGGTTGTCGTGGACGGCGCAGCCGCTGCCAGTGATGTCGTCCCTCGATGGTATATCCTGTACGACGTCAGATGCCTGCGACATCTCAGGGGCTAATGCAGCGGGATCTGGGGGCATTCTGGTATCGAACGACGGTGGGATAACCTGGACAACCGCCGCTTTACCTGCTGGCCTGCCTCCCCTCGTAGGGGTTTCGTGTGTGGGATCTAAGGTTTGCGTGGCCGTGGGGGGTGACGTGACAGTGTCAACGGAGGACGGAGGAGCGAGCTGGACGAAAGGCAGCCTGCCGACTGGCGTCCAGGATCTAGCAGGGATCTCGTGCGTTGGCAGTGGGGTTAGCGTACTATGTGTCGCTGTAGGTTATGGAAACAACGGCTCATACTTTCCCCAGATAGTCGTGAGCTCTAATGGCTCAACCTGGAGGTCAGCAGTAGCACCGAGCGGCATTGCCCAACTCGAGGCTGTGTCCTGTCCGACTATGTCTACATGTGTAGCAGTCGGAGACAATAGCTCTGGTGATGCGGCAGTGGCCTATTCTACCAGTGGCGGGGTGAGCTGGTCTCTAGGCCAGGTGCCTGGAAATCCCGATGTGAACGTAGGGCCGCTGAGTAGCGTGTCTTGCAGTTCGGGCTCCTCCTGCCAAGCTGTGGGCGGGGTCGTGTATGGGATCGGAGCTCGTGTAGTAGCGACCTCTGACGGCGGGTCTGCATGGACAACTTCGGGGATCATGGGGAGTGTCTCAGCCCTGTCTGGAATCTCGTGTTCTGGTATTTGTTTCGCGGTTGGGAGCACTGTGACTGTCGTCACTTCGACTGACGGCGTCGTAGATGGCGCTGGCATCGAGATGCTGCCGCCACCCCCGCCACCACCGTCCATAACTGGCGTCAGTCCCGCATCGGGGGAGGCATACGGGGGCAATGGCGTCACGATCGAGGGAACGAGTTTCGTGCCGGGTGAAACATCGGTCATGTTCGGGTCTACTGCCAGCCCATCGGTGCAGGTGTCCAGAAGTGGCACCTCTCTCGTGGCTGTGGCACCCGCGGCCAATCCAGGGACCGTGGACGTGACCGTCAACACCCCATTTGGCAGGAGTGCCAGCGCGTCCTACACGTACGACTCAGTTCCCACGTACGACCCCGGGAGCACACCTGGCACATATGTGGCCCTTACTCCCTACCGGATAGCCGATACGAGGGCGGCATCGGGTGAGCCTTATGCAGGGGAAGAACTTCCTCCTGGTGGGGTTCTGGACGTACAGGTAGCCGGCACGACGCCAGCGGATGGCTCGGGGATCCCGTCTAGTGGGGTCTCTGCTGCGGTGCTTAATGTCACCGTAACCGGCACCACTGAAGCTGGTTACCTCACCGCTTGGCCTACTGGCTATGCCAGGGCGACCAGCTCAAACCTGAATTGGAAGGCGGGTGAGACCGTGGCGAACCTGGTCGAGGTTCCGGTTGGGTCGGGCGGTCAGGTCAGCTTCTATAACTCCGCGGGAAGCACGAATCTCGTAGTCGACGTGGAGGGTTATGTAGCGAGCGGGGAATCCGGGCCTGCCGGCCTGTTCGTTCCACTCTCCCCCTATCGCATAGCAGACACACGCCCGGACTCTGGGGAGCCTTATTCGGGAGATGTTCTTGGTACCGGTGCCACTCTCTCTATCCAGGTCGGAGGTATCTCGCCCGCTGGCGGTGGGGAGGGCGTGCCACTTACGGGAGTAGCGGCGGTGGTGCTCATGGTCTCCGCGGTAAATCCCACCCACGGCGGCTACCTAACCGTATGGCCCGGCGGGGATGAGGCACGCCCGCTGGCCTCTAACCTTAACTTCACCACTGGCCATACTGTCGCGAACAGAGTTATGGTTCCGGTATCTCAGAGCGGGCAGATCTCGGTGTTCAATCCCTTCGGCCAAACGAATGTAGTCGTGGATGTTGCAGGGTGGTTCACTGCAGCTAGCTCATCAGCGACGTCGGGAGCCATGGGATACATCCCGATATCACCGACTCGTATCTGCGACACGCGACCCGGTAATCCTTCGGGATTGACCGGTGCGGAAGCCCAGTGCAATGGTCACACCCTGGGACCCGGCGGCACGCTGAGCGTCAAGGTAGCTGGCGTTGGCGGCCTACCATCGAGTGGTGTGACGGCGATCGTGTGTAACGTCACGGTCACGGGAACTACAGACGGTAGCTACCTGACTGCTTGGCCGGGGGGTGGCGTTCCTCCGCTATCGAGTGACCTAAGCTGGCACCCTGGCAGCACCCTGGCAGATCTGGTGGTGGTCCCCGTTTCTTCCACGGGCAGCGTAGAGCTTTATAACTATGCTGGGTCAGTGAACGTCATCATCGACTTGGAGGGCTACTACTAACAGCAGTACCCAGGGCTAGCATTCAGTGCGTGCGCCCTGGCGGCACCATGGCGGTCCTACGGCTTGCCTACAGGTCCGGGTGGGTACCCGAGCAGTGGAAGGTGTATTGTGCCAGCGCTCTGTAGAAGGAGCAGGGTGGCGGCAGTTGCCAGGAATGCCACGAGCAGCAGGACAGCGATCACGCGAATGTAGCGGGGTGGTGGCCACCTGGGCGGGCTCTGCCTGCTGTGACCGAACTTCCCTCGGCTCTGGCTCTGCGAAGCCGCCCCTGGCTGCGAGAGCACGGTCTGAGGGCTCACAGCATGGCATCCTGCCTGCGCTCGGAGCGCATCAGATCCCTGAGCGCCCTATAACCGATCCTTATGACGCCCGATTGCTCGAGGCGCGCTGCCAGTTGCTGGTCGGAGACGAGCAGATGGTGATCATCTACCCGTGCCTGCCAGTCGGGGGTTATGGCCCTCAGCTCCACGGTGTCGCGCGCTGGATGGAAGAAGACCTCGGTAACGCCCGGCTCCAGATAGTCGATCATCTGCTCGAGAACGGAGCGGCTCCCTACGCCGTTCGGGAGGACGAGGAGGTTATCCGGGAAGATCACCCCGCGCTCTGTAGCAAGCTCACGTGAGGGAAAGCCGATGAGCTGGTCGGCGCCCGGGCCGGCCAGCCGTAATGGAAGATCGAAGTCGTCTGCCAGATCCAGATATACCCCGAAGAACTCGGCTTTCAGCTGCAGGGTTCCCATGTGCGAATCAAGGTGGCTTACGTCGAAGCCCCAGTAGATGGCGCGCTCGATCTGCGCCTGGAGCTCGCGCCTTACCTCCTCGATATCCGCGTGCTCCCAGACATCGGGCAGCGTGCGCGGGAAGCCGCCATCACCGTCCAACAACGACGGTGCCTGCGTGATAGGCCCCCATCTGTAGCGCTCGTACTCTGCATTCAGCGTGAGATGAACGCCGATGTCCTCGCCTCGATACAGGGCCGCCGCCTCTCTAGCCCAAGGGCAGGGCACCATCAGGGTGGCGCTGGTGGCTAGGCCGTCGCGCAGAGCGTCGTACACGCCCATCGTCGCGGCGTGGCTAAAGCCCAGGTCATCACTGTTAAAGATGACTAGGCGGGCATCTGGAGAGTAGCCCAAACGCTCTGCCAGCGAGGTCATGCTCCCCAGGTTACATCCGCGCCAGCAGTATGGTGCTGCTGGGAGATCAGGCAACTTGGCCAAGTCGCTGCAAAGCGAAGATCCCGGCGCCTCGCGTGCTACGGCCCGTCGCGGTTTGGCAGGCGCCGTAGCTCGCGAGCCTCCCCATGCGGTCTCTTTGGCGAGCCTCGCGGCTCAGGCTCCGGCGCCGCTCCCGGTCTCTCGCTAGGTGCCCTGTTACGGCGAGGTGGCACGTTGCTCCTAAGTATCGTGCCGTTAGGCCTAATGAACTCGAGAGCTTTATTAGGGTTCCCGCGTAGCTCCCATTTGGCCTCGTGAACGAACCGGTGGTGGCGTAGGCAGAGGAGGACGAGGTTGTCCGGATCAGTCCTCCCCCCCTTTGCCCAGTGTTGGATATGGTGGGCGTGCAAGAGCCGGGTATTGGTGCAGCCGGGGAAGCGGCAGAAGCCGTCTCTCTGCACGAGAGTCGCTCGTAGCCAGCTAGGGACCGTTCGCTGCGTGCGGCCCAAGCCCAGAGGCTGCCCGTCAGTTCCCTCTGCCAGGAGCTGCCACGTCGAATCACAGGCAAGGCGCCGGGCTGTCTCTCCGCAGAGCGGGAACAGGCCCAGCCTTCCCCCTTCGGCCTCGACGATCCCATTACCGGCTGCTCCAGCTTCACGGCCCAGTACGCCTGCGTCGACGTGGATGAAGAGAGACGGCCGTCCTGGTTCTTCGGCCTGAGCCCCCGCTCCTACGAGTGCGCATAGGGCATCTGCCATCCGAGCCTCGTACGGCTCCCATGTGGACGTTATCGAGTCAGGCTCCATTCTCTCAGCTTCGCGTTGGCACGCCGTCGCCACGATCGCGCCGGCATCGGCGCTGAGGAGGCCCGAGAGTCGCCAGGTACCACCAGCTCGCTCGCTGATGCGGAAGAAGCGCTTCTCGTGAGCTTCCTGTTCCGCCTCCTGCTTCGCGGAGCGTTCACGCCGAGCGAAGCTACGGCAGCGGCCTGGAGACCAGTCCCGCGCCTCGGAGGCCAGCCAGGCATCGTTTTCCCGGGTCGCCACCTCGGCCAGAGGCGATACCTGGTCCAGGCTCAGGGCACCATCTCGGAGCGCTGATTCCAGAGCTGGCAGACGGCGGAGATTAGAGGCAGCCCTGGCAAGGGTGACTGCTGAGGAGCGAGTCATGGCTCCAGCGGTCCCAAGCCATTCGGCCATAGACCCGGCTCCGTCTTCCTGATACGCTTCACGGCGCTCGATCTCGCGTAGGTAGACGAAGAGCCGAGCTTGCAGAGCGCTTATCTCCCGGCATGCCTCATTCACGGCCAGGCGTAGCGCGTCGTCGTCCAGGGCCGCTAGCGCGTCGTCGTCCGGGGGAGCGACATCGCCAGCGCACCGACTTGGCGCGCCGGCACCCATCAGACTGCTCATCCTCCCGATTCCCGGGCCTCTTTCTGAGACCGTGTCCCCTGGCCATCTCTTGCTCACCAGGCCGACGCTAGACAAGTGGTGGGACATGCCCCCGAACAGGTGTTCCTGTCAAAAGCCGGTATGCTGAACCAACTGTGCCCACGCGCGACGACCTCAGGAACATAGCGATCATTGCCCATGTCGATCACGGGAAGACCACCCTGGTGGATGCCATACTGCACCAGACTGGAGCTTTCCTGGGTGGATCTGTCCGTCGCGGTATGGATGCCATAGACAGGGTGCTTGATTCTGGTGACCTCGAACGTGAGAAGGGGATCACGATCCTTGCGAAGCACACTGCAGTGTCCTATGGGGGCGTCATGATAACGATCGTGGATACGCCTGGACACGCCGACTTCGGTGGCGAGGTGGAGCGAGGTCTCACCATGGTTGACGGGGCTCTGCTCCTGGTTGATGCCGTAGAAGGCCCACTTCCTCAGACACGCTTCGTGCTTCGCAAGGCGCTTTCGCTGCGGCTGCCGATAATCGTCGCCGTGAACAAGGTGGACCGGCGTGACGCCCAGATAGACCGGGTGGTGAACGACGTGGAGGAGCTTTTCCTGGATCTCGACGCTGACGAGGATCAGATCGGCTTTCCGGTGCTCTATACGTGCGCAAGAAGTGGGTGGGCGACCACCGATCGAGCCGAGGCTGCCAGGGTCTCCGCAGCAGGCGAGCCGCCGCAGGCCAGCTACCCAGCTACAGCCAGCTACCCAGCTACAGCCAGCTCCCCAGCTACAGCCAGCTCCCCAGCTACCGGAGCTTGCGGGCTCCAGCCTCTGTTCGACGCCATCCTCGAGACTGTTCCACCGCCTTCCTACGACGAAGAGCACCCATTCCAGGCCCTTGTAACGAACCTGGACGCCGATCCTTATCTGGGACGGCTCGCAGTGTGCAGGGTGCACCACGGCGAAGTTCACCGTGGTGACGTCATCGCACGCTGCCGGCCGGAGGGTGTACTGGAGGAGGCGAAGGTCGTGGAGTGCTTCGAGACCTTTGGCGTGGAGCGTCGCCGCGTGGAAGTTGCCCGGCCGGGAGAGATCGTGAGTGTGGCTGGTATGCCTGACGTCATGCTTGGCGACACCCTGGCCGCCCTGGATGATCCCAGACCCGCAGAGGCGCTGGTGGTGGAGGAGCCGAGCCTAGCTGTCACTCTGGGTGTGAATACGTCGCCCCTGGCGGGTCGCGAGGGGACGAAGCTGACTGCTCGTCTGTTGAAAGGCAGGCTGGACGCCGAGCTAGTGGGGAACGTGGCGGTTCGTGTGCGCTCGACATCCCGCCCCGATACCTGGGAGGTACACGGGCGTGGTGAGCTCCAGCTTGCCGTTCTGGTCGAGACCATGCGGCGCGAGGGGTTCGAGCTCACAGTAGGAAAGCCCCAGGTGCTCACACGAGAGATAGGAGGCGCGGTGCACGAACCATTCGAGGATCTGGTCGTGGACGTGCCAGATGATTTCGTGGGGGTGGTGACCCAGCTGCTCGCCCTTCGCAGAGGGGAGATGCGCCAGATGGTGAATCACGCGAGTGGCTGGGTGAGGCTCGACTACAGGGTGCCGGCCCGAGGCCTGGTGGGGTTCAGGACCGAGTTTCTCACAGAGACGAGAGGGGCCGGGATGATGCATCACGTCTTCGCTGGCTGGGCACCGTGGTGCGGCGACCTGAGAACCCGTCGTAACGGCTCACTGGTAAGCGATCGGCAGGGTGCCGCCACGGGCTATGCGCTCACGACGCTCCAGGACCGAGGACGGCTGTTCGTCGGCGTGGGTGCAGAGGTCTACGAGGGGATGGTTATAGGGGAGAACACCAGGGTCGAGGACATGGGCGTGAATCCGACCAGGGAGAAGAAGCTTACGAACATGAGATCATCTACCGCCGAGGTCTTGGAACGGCTGGCTCCACCCGTGCAGCTCTCTCTCGAGCAGGCCCTCGAGTGGATAGGGGAGGACGAGTGTCTGGAGGTGACCCCCGCTGCGGTTCGCATAAGGAAGCGAGTCCTGCCGAAGGGCGAGCGCGGCCGCCTGAGGGGTCGTGCCCGGCACGAGTCCCAACTGCCGTAGCAGGCGCGCCAGGGCAGCCAGGCTAAGCAGCTGATCCGTGCCTGCTACGGGTGCGCTCCGCCTCTTCGGCGCGGGCAGTCGCCTCTGCCAGTGTTCTACGGGCTGCGAGCAGACCCTGCAGCCCGATCGTGCGGGTACGTTCGGGCAAGATGGGCGAGTAGCTGCGTCGGAGGCCGGTGTGCTCTCGCGCTGCCCGGCGCTCGCCTGGTGACTTATGCCTCCCCGATGAGCTCTGGCCTCGACGCCCCCTGCGGCCCCTACC
>DAHXND010000082.1 GCA_027366675.1 Acidimicrobiales bacterium | reverse complement strand
CAGCAGGTGCCAGCGGCACGGCAGGCGCTAGTGGCACGGCAGGAGCCAGCGGCACGGCAGGCACCAGTGGCACAGGTGCAGGAGTCACGCATGGGAGCGTCTCGTCCGATCATGGTTCTGCGGGATCTCATGTAGCTCCCGCGAACCTTCCTGCATGAGCTGGCTCTCATGATGCCGGTAACGACGTGACGAGATAGATCACTCTTTCCCTGGTTCTCCCCACCCAGGGTGGCAGGCTGGGGCCCCCATCCCCGCCTCGGCCTGCCACTCCCCACTGCAGGCTGCGCCGGATCGCGCTTCGCAGGCAGGGGCTGCGGCACTACGTGCCCAGGCTATGTGTCCGGGAAGAGCTGTGTCCAGGAAGAGCTAAGGTCTACCATCTCCGTCTTCCAGCCGAGGTGCGCCTTCCAGGAGGGCTCCGGCGAGACGGTGATGACGGGTGGCCTTTCTTCTCGGCAGGCGAGATACCGACGAGCTCGGCATCCAGGTCAAGGGCGCCTACCAGCTTGTGAACGTCGGGATGCTGGTCTCTTGTCACGAACGTCACTACCTTGCCCGTGGCGCCGGCCCGGGCAGTCCTGCCGGAGCGGTGCACATAGCCAGTGGCGTCTGCCGGCATGTCGAAGTGGATCACGCAGGCCACGTCGTCCACGTGGATTCCCCTGGAGGCGACATCGGTGGCTACGAGGGCTCGGATCTTTCCCGACCTGAACGCAGATAGAGCCCGCTCGCGCTCGCGCTGTGATCGGTCACCGTGGATAGCTGCTGTCTCGATGCCCAGGCGGCCGAGCTGCTTGGCCAGCCGGTCCGCTCCATGGCGGGTGCGCACGAAGACGAGGCTGGTGCTCGACTGCTCGACTATGTTCGCACAGGTCGCGAGCCGTTCGGCGGATTCTACGGCCTCGAAGCGATGCGACATGCGACGGAGGTCGTCGTCGGTAGCCGCTACCTCGTGGCGCACCGGATCTCTCTGGTACTGGCGGATAATCGTATCAACGGAACCGTCCAGGGTGGCCGAGAAGAGGAGCGTCTGGCGATCTGGTGCAGTGGCTTCCAGGATGCGCCTGAGCTCGGGAAGGAATCCCATGTCCGCCATCCTGTCGGCCTCGTCAACCACCACCAGGTCGACAGCCCCGAGAGAAAGGTGGCCGCTCCTGCAAAGGTCCTGCAGGCGACCAGGGCAGGCAACCGCCACATCCACTCCCTCCCGTAGGGCTTTTACCTGCGGGCCGAACCCGACACCTCCGAAGAAGGTGGCGAGCCGTCGCTGCGACAGCGCCAGCAGCGGCGCCAGCTCGCCCGCGACCTGGGTGGCCAGCTCGCGGGTGGGAACTAGGACGAGACCGCGAGGCTGGCCTGGTTTGCCGCGTCCTACGCGACTTGCCATGGGCACTCCGAAGGCTATCGTCTTACCCGACCCCGTAGGGGCCTTGCCACTGACGTCCCGGCCAGCCAGCGAGTCAGGTATCGTCGCGGCCTGGATATCTGTGGGGAGGTGGATGGAGCGCTTTTTGAGCGAGCTGGCGAGGGCGGCTGACACGCCGAGCTCGGCGAAGCTCGCCACGGTGGCTCCGGATCTCACCGGGATGGTTGCAGGGACGGCGCTCAAGGGCGCGTCAAGATGGCTGGTTACGGTCACTGTTGCTCCGGTTCTACGGGTTCGTATGCACACTTACAACCTGCTCTACGATGCACCCTCTCGGGGAACCTGCTGGCCGGAAGCGAGCCGTCGTCGACACGATGCCGGCGACAGTCACAGCATACAGGTAGCGGGGACGAGCCGTGCGCATGCGAGATGGCGGGCCGCGAAGGTGATCCGCTGTTGCACCTGGGTGGCTAGGTGGCTAGGAGCCAGCTTGCACGACCCAGCCGAGCACGTCCACGCTTAGCTGAGCGCTTCCCTGGTAGTTGTAGATGCCGAAGGCGCCGTCCTGCGGGTCCAGGCCAGCCAAGGCAGGGTGTGTCTGCGTGACTCCTGGCTCTGGGTTCGAGACGCTCGCAACAGGGGGTGTGCCAACGCCATTCCAGGTGGTCAGGTAGGTGCTCAAGGTCGCATCTTCTGAGGTGACCGCCACGAATGCCGCACTGGCACCCGTAGGCGGGGATGCAGGCGCGACCCGCAGGTCGAGGGTTTGACCAGCGCCGGGCGCCTTACCCTCGCATTGGCTGAGGGCGGTCCCGGACAGATCGGAGGGGTTCCCCGGCATGGTGTCGCATATCCCGATCGGCTCAGCAGATGCCTCCAGGTAGGGGGTCGTAGACGAGGGCGTATCAGGGACGTAGCCGTACACGTCGATCGCTATGTTAGGGTCCCCTCCGGATGAGTAGACAGCCAGCTCTCCCGCCTGATCCACGGGGACTAGCAGCAGGTTCGAGCTTACCTGGGCGGGGACGTTCGTGACCTGCGAGACGGTTGGCGCTGCCTGGCCGGGCTCGAAGAGAGTCAAGTAGCCACCAGCCGCGGGATTGATGTCCGTTACCTGGGCAAGCACTGCTGCCACCCCGGAGCCCGGTATCTCACCTAAGCCATCTGCATTTATCGTGAGGGTTTGACCAGCGCCGGGCGCCTTACCCTCGCACTGGCTGAGGGCAGTCCCGGAGAGATCGGAGGGGTTCCCCGTTCTCGTGTCGCATATACGGGTGGGGGTAGTGGCAATGAGGGGAAGGTTGCCCGTCGACTCGAGGTCAACAGCCAGGTTCAAGGTAGTAGGGGTGTGGTTCGTAATCGACACCTGCCCGGACGGGGAGGTGTCCACGAGGACGGAGGTGCTCTGCGTAACGCCTTCTTGCACGCTCACCTCCCTCGTCGGAGTGCTCTCGGTAAGGCCCGCTGCTGTCACGGTGAGATATCCCGAGGAGCTCGGGTCTATGACAGTGACAGAGAGGATGACGCTCGTATCAGAGGATATTCCCGGTATCGAGATCGTGAGGGTTTGACCAGCGCCGGGCGCCTTACCCTCGCACTGGCTGAGGGCAGTCCCGGAGAGATCGGAGGGGTTCCCCGTTCTCGTGTCGCATATACGGGTGGGCGTGACCCTGAACGTCCCGGCCGTGGTGTAGGTGAAGGGAAGATCGTTAGAAGTGCCACCAGGGGTTATGACACTCACCTTTGCACTCCCAGACCCCGGGGGGCTGGTGGCTTGTATCTCCGTGGGCGAGACCACGTCGAAGCTCGTGGCTTCGATGTGGCCGAAGCGCACGTAGGCTGCGCCCAAGAGGTTCTGGCCTTGCACTGTTACCACGGTCCCGCCAGAGGTACTCCCCGACGCGGGGCTGAGCGAAGAGAGGACAGGCGCCGAAGGGGCCGGGGGAGCGATTAGGGGCGTCGCAGCGAAGGGCACAGCGCCGCCGCTGCCGCTGCGGTAACTCCCGACTGCCACACAGGAGGTGGACGAGGTACACGATACGCCGAACAGCACGGCGCCAGGGGTCGCCCCAGACGGTTCGGGCACTGTGTCCAGGCTCCATCCGCTGCCCGACAACGTCTCAGCGAAGGGCACAGCGCCGCTGCTGCTGTGGTAGTACCCGACTGCCACACAGGAGGTGGACGAGGTACACGAGACGCCGCCCAGCCCGGCGCCGGTCGCCACAGACGGTTCGGGCACTGTGTCGAGGCTCCATCCGCTGCCCGACAACGTCTCAGCGAAGGGCACCTCATCGAAGCTGCTGCTGTAGTAGTACCCGACTGCCACACAGGAGGTGGACGAGGTGCACGAGACGCCGTGCAGCCCGGTGCCATTGGTCGCCCCAGACGGGTCGGGCACTGTGTTCGGGCTCCATCCGCTGCCCGACAACGTCTCAGCGAAGGGCACCTCATCGAAGCTGCTGCTGCTGTAGTAGTACCCGACTGCCACACAGGAGGTGGACGAGGTGCACGATACGCCGAACAGCCCGGCGCCATTGGTCGCCCCAGACGGTTCGGGCACTGTGTCGAGGCTCCATTCGCTGCCCGACAACGTCTCAGCGAAGGGCACCGGGTCGTGGCTGCTGTCCACGTAGTACCCGACTGCCACACAGGAGGTGGACGAGGTGCACGATACGCCGTGCAGGTAGGCGCCATAGGTCGCCCCAGACGGTTCGGGTACTGTGTCGAGGCTCCATCCACTGCCCGACAACGTCTCAGCGGAGGGCACCGGGTTGGGCACCTCGCCGGGGCTGGTGACGTAGTACCCGACTGCCACACAGGAGGTGGACGAGGTACACGATACGCTGGGCAGGATCATAAGAGATGGAGGGATCTCCGGTGCCGCCATTGATTCTGTGTGCCAGGCCGATAGCTGGCTCGTGGCCGATGCCGGGGACGGTGTGAGCAGCACGATGCTGGAGGCTCCGAGAACTGCAGCCGCAGCCAGCAGCACGCTCGCGAGCTCCCGATGGGGGAGCCTACGAGATGCTCGCCGAGATCCCCGCTCCACTCTGTATCGTGCTGCGTTGGAATGTTCCATCCGATTAGTCCCCTTCCTGATGGCAGGTCCCGGCGGGCGGCTGGTTTCGGTTGTCACAGGTGCCAGCGGAGGCACCATGGCAGGCCGCAACTATAGCAGACCCCAGCCATAGCTGGCCGCAACTGTAGCAGGCCGCAACCATAGCTGGCCGCAACCATAGCAGCTAGCTGCTGGCCGTGGCCGAGGAGCCTTCCGGAGAGCGCAGCGCGAGCCGGGGAGAGCGGTGGTGGATCTGCACCAGGCTCGGGAGATCCTTCTAGGGCGGTAGGCTCCATTCCCTACGGTCCGTGGTCCGAGAGTCCCTGGCCCGGGAGATAGACCGGAAGGTAGGCTAGGGCCGAAAGGAGCAGCCAATGGCTTCGACAACTGTGCCATCTGCCGCAGGGCCATCTGCCGCAGGGCGGGCATTCCTGGAGGCCCGAGATTTCCTGCTCGAGAACCGTGAGGACTATCTCGCGGCGGTCCGGGGATTCAGGCGACCTGAGATCCCCGAGCTCAACTGGGCGCTCGACTGGTTCGACGCGGTGGCTGCCGGTAACGGCCGTACGGCCCTCTGGGTCGTAGAGGAGGATGGCTCAGAGCAGAAGCTCTCCTATAACGATATGATGGTGCGCTCTAACCAGGTCGCGAACTGGCTTGGCGAGAGTGGAGTAGCCCGCGGGGATCGCGTGATCGTCATGCTGGGTAACCAGGTCGAGCTATGGGAGACCATCCTCGCGGTTATGAAGCTGGGCGCGGTGGTTATACCTGCCACGACACTCCTTGCTCCGGCGGATCTGCGTGATCGCATAGAGCGCGGCAAGGCGCGCCATGTGGTGGTCGGATCGGCGGACACCGGGAAGTTCGATGATGTGCCCGGGGACTACACGAGGATCTGCGTGGGAGAGGAAGTCAGCTCCTGGCTCAGCTATTCCGAAGCCTATTCGAGCGCAACGTCGTTCTACGGGACCGACGCGCCCGGGGTGAACGACGCGCCCGGGGCCGGCAGGGCGCCCGGGGCCGGCAGGGCGGTCGGGGTCGAGGGGGCGGCCGGGGCTGGTGGCGTGACCAGAGCCAGTGACAGCTTCCTTCTGTACTTCACCTCCGGCACGACTGCGAAGCCAAAGCTCGTGGAGCACACCCATAGCTCTTATCCCATAGGCCACCTTTCCACCATGTACTGGATCGGGTTACGACCTGGCGACGTGCACCTGAACATATCTTCGCCTGGCTGGGCCAAGCACGCCTGGAGCAGCATCTTCGCTCCCTGGAATGCCGAGGCGACAGTGCTCGTATACAACTACGACCGGTTCGACGCATCATCTCTCATCGCACAGATGGTCCGGTGCGAGGTCAGCACGTTCTGCGCGCCACCCACCGTATGGCGCATGATGGTGCAGGCAGATCTTGGCACGAGACCGCCCGGGCTGCGTGAGGTCGTGAGTGCAGGGGAGCCGCTGAACCCGGAGGTCATAGCGCAGGTCCAGAACGCGTGGGGGCTGACGATAAGAGACGGCTATGGGCAGACGGAGACGACCGCCCAGATCGGGAACTCGCCGGGCCAGGTGGTGAAGCCGGGTTCGATGGGCCGCGCACTTCCAGGCTACAAGATATCTCTCATCGATCCTGTGAGCGGTGAGGAGGGGGAGGAAGGCGAGATCTGCCTGGATCTGGCTGATCGACCGATCGGGCTCATGGTCGGTTACAGGGACGACGATGAGTTGAGCGCCGAGGCGATGCGAAGCGGTCGCTATCACACGGGTGATGTGGCTTCGCGCGACAGTGACGGCTACATCACTTACATAGGGCGGACCGATGACGTGTTCAAGGCCTCTGACTACCGTATATCCCCCTTCGAGCTGGAGAGTGTTCTCCTGGAGCACGAGGCGGTGGCCGAAGCGGCCGTGGTGCCCTCTCCTGACCCGCTCAGGCTCGCGGTGCCGAAGGCTTACATAACACTGGCGGCTGGCTTCGAGCCCGGTAGGGAGACAGCCCTATCCATCCTCGCATACGCGCGCGAGCATCTTGCTCCCTACAAGCGAGTGCGAAGGCTGGAGTTCGCGCTGCTGCCGAAGACGATATCGGGGAAGATCCGGCGGGTGGACCTACGCGGCAGGGAGCGGGATGTCCACGCCGATCCGTCATCGAAGGTGCAGGATGAATGGAGGGAAGAGGACTTCCCCGAGCTGCGATCCTGAGTCTCGCGTGCCGAGGGCAGGCTAGCCATACGCTGGGCGCCGGCGAGCCGGGCCAGTCATATCCTGGGCGATACAGCGCTACGTACAGGCGCTGGCGGGCCGGTGTCAGTGCAGTGCCGCTGCTGCGTGCACTGCGACGTCGAAGAGGTGGCGCCTGGCCGTAAGTGCGTGGTTCCAGTCCCTATGGTCCCACTCATCCCCACTTACGTCATCAGCAGCGTAGAGAATCGGTACCAGCTTCACACCCCGGAACCTCGCTACGGCCAGCAGAGCGGAGGCTTCCATGTCCACGACTATGCAACCTTCCCCCCGGCGAAGCTCCAGCACCTCGGGCGTCTCTCTGAAGAACGCGTCGGTGCTCCATGTTTTCCCTACGCGGTGCTCTACGCCGAGCTTCTCCAATTCGCCTGTCACCAAGCGCAACGCACCCGGATCCGTAGCGATCTCCCTAGCCGGTTTCAGGTAGTGATACGAGGTGCCTTCGTCTCGAACAGCGCTGTCCACTACTACAACATGGCCAAGCGCCAGGTCGCGGTCGACGGCACCAGCACCACCGCAGACTACTACCTTCCTGGCACCAAGCGCGATTACCGTTTCAAGTAAGATCGCGCTAAGAGGCGCGCCAAGGCCCGCCTGCACGACAGCTACCTGCCGTCCCTCGCACTCCACGAGCCATACCGGGTGCACCCCGTGCTCGGGGATAGCCAGGCGGTGTATCTCGACTCCACGCAGATCTCCGTCAGGTGATGCCAGATCCTCTATCACCTCAGGGAAGAAGCAGAGCACGGCTTCCTCGGGCATTCCCTCTACCGAGTCGAGCCGGGAACCTGCCAAGGCGTGAGGTTCTATGATGGCGGCGCCACCTCCATGCTCCTCGAGCGGGAGCCTGCCGGGTGATCTCATCGGCTCAGCGAGCGCCATGCCAGACCTGCCTTTCGACTCTGCCCTCCTCCGACGTGCTCCAGGCAATGCTAGCGGCATATGGAGATGAGGCACATGCGCTCATGGGAGCAGGAGTGACTGGCGAGGATTAGGATGGTCAGGCAGTGGGCTCGCCGTATGTTATCGATTACGAGGGGAGCTTCCTTCTCGAACTTGCACCGGAAGCGGTCTGGGACGCGATCACGCACACGGAGCGTTTCGAGGATTGGTGGGCATGGTTACGGGAGCTACGCACCAGCGGTGACGGGCTGGCAGGCGGGACTGTTCTTCACGGAGTAGTGGTTCCACCGCTCCCGTATCGTATGGAGCTCGATATCGAGCTCGTGACGTGTATCCCGCCCGCGAGCATCGACGCTGCTGTGCACGGAGACCTGGAGGGGCAGGCCCGCTTGGAGCTCTCGCCAGCAGGTCAGGGTACGGCAGCCACCGTCAGATGGTCCATTGAGATGCGTCAGATGCCTATGCGTATCGCAGCACGCTTCGCCTATCCACTTCTGAAATGGGGCCATGACCGCGTGGTCGAGGCGACGATCGATGGATTCCGGCGCCACGTGGAAGGGCCGGGAGCCGCCAGGTGAGCAGGATAGACTGATCTAGGAAATTAGCCAGGCGCATGCCACGCTCAGTGCCGGCGCCCAGGAAGGGAGCGAGGTTCCGAGCGGCCGGCCACGCAGCTCGCCTGACGGCTGGCATTCGCACGCATGGTCTGCCTGCTCAGCGGGGCACTGCGGCGCAATTTAGGGTAAAATCAGAACATGGGTTCGACCGGAAATGGCGGAGTCGCCACCTCAGTTGGTCGCGACCAGCTGACCTTGAGGGAGTGGGCGGACATAGCCGCGGCCGAGATCGCAGATGCCTACGACCCTCAGGCGATATACCTTTTCGGTTCGGTTGCACGCGGCGACAACGGAGCTGGCAGTGATATTGACATCCTGGTTGTCTTCGACGAGAGGCAGGACATCCCCGAGATGCACAAGCCGTATCTTACGGCCTACGACGCCACTCACATTGATTGCGACGTACTGCTTACCAACCTGGCCCACTTCGAGCAGGACAAACTTAGACCCTGGCACGTAGCCCATCAGGTGGCCAAGGAGGGAATACAGCTCTATCAGCGGCAAGCACGGATACCGGAGGAGTTATATATGCACCCGCTACCGCCTGACGAGCTCGAAGACGCCGAAGTCTGGTTGGGACGAGCCAGGAAAGATCTGAGAGGTGCCGAACGGTTTTTAGAAGACGAAGACGAGGGCAATGCCCGCTACCACGCCCAGCAGGCGGCCGAGAAGTCACTCAAGGCGTTGTTCATCGCCGAAAAACGGCGGTTCCCTGCTACACATAAACTGGCGGACCTCTTCGACGAGCTCCCAGGTAGCTACGCCGATCTCTTCGATCGAGAGAGGCTCAGGTGCTTATCGCCCTGGGCTGTTGGAGGGCGCTATCCGGACGATATGCCTGACTACGCCATGCAACCCGCAGAGGTTCTCATGGACACCGCAAAGACCACCTTGGAAACCGTAGAAGATGTGGTTCGCAGCTTACGTTTACAACGAGCCACAGCCACGACAACCCAGCCACGTCAAGAAATCGCCCTCAAGCCTCCTCCGGCAGGTGAGCAGGATCGACTGATCTAGGAGATGAGCCTGGCGCATGCAACGCTCAGTGCCAGCGCCACGGCGGTCCAGGAGAGCAGGCGCAGAGCCGTTTCGAGAGGAGCCAGGATCGCCGATCTGTCAAGTGATACGACGGTTCCGTCCTCGAGGACCATCTGGCCTTCGACCGACGTGACGCTGCGCCGCAGGCGGCGTGCCGGCGTGGAGAGCGCGCGTTGTGCACCGGAGAGGAGAGCAGCGGCGGCAGCCAGGATAATCGCTGCCAGACTAAGAGAGTGCGCCTCGGCATAAGCAGCGGTGAGGACGGGGAAGGCTCCCCATGCAAGGGCGAAAGCGATATCGTTATGCAGCCTACCTCCGAAGAGCTCGAGATTATACCCTAGGACGAGTATCGCGCCCACCGCCACGAAGGCGATGAGGCCAGGTCCCACACGAGTCACGCCCAGGATCCCTATGGCGCACGCGCCGGCTAGCCCGGCTGCACCAGCGCCGGCCAGCGCCCAGGAAGGGAGCGAGGTTCCGAGGGGGCGGCCACGCAGCTCGTCGAGAGCGTGCGCCGATATACCGACGGCGAGGAAGAAAGCCAGTACAGTCGCCCCGAGCACTACCCAGTTCACGCGGGAGACTATCAGCCCGCCGAGGACGACGTAGGAGAGGTGCCAGGCGGTATAAGGGGGGTGAAGCACTGCACGAAGATCCCTCCAGGCCCCCTTGCGGCCGGTAGCGTAGAACGCCGGGCCGTCAATAGCCGTCACGCCCGCGTCCCCCTCCGTCACGCTGGAGTCCCCTGATCGGCTTCATCGGCACTCGCCCTGGTCCCCCACATCACCAGTCCTCCCCCGAGTGACATCTTACGGATCCCTATCCGTGATAGGCCGGCTCGTTTCCACGCATCGACGGTCCATTCCACCGGATAGCGCTTGTAATGTGTCGAGATGCTGGGTCCGAGGAAGCGACCCACTGACCACCACTCCCGGCCGCCCGTGACGAGGCCGGCAGCCGGGAGGAGCCCACGGGTGTAGCACCACCACAAGCCTCTCCACAGCGGGCTGGCGGGGCGGAGGAACTCGAGGTTTGCGAGCACGCCGCCTGGACGGAGCACGCGGGCGAGCTCCGCTATCGTGCTCATCGGATCTGCCACGTAGCGCAGCAGGTAGGTGAATGTGACGGCGTCGAAGGTGCCATCTCGGAAGGGGAGCTGCTCGCCGCGTGCCTGGGTGAGGAAGATACCATGCGCATCGGCACGCGCTATGTTCTGGCGAGCTCTGATCAGCATGGGCCATGTGAGGTCGACGCCTACGACGGAGGCGCCGGTATGGCGCCGCAGGGCGAATGCCACGCCGCCCGGGCCGGTTGCCACATCGAGGATGAGCCGCGGGCTGGCAATGGGGATATGCGACACCATCTCTCTGCGCCATCTGCGGTCCTGGCCCAGCGAGAGAAGCGCTGCCAGCGCGTCATAGCGCTGGGGCAGGCCATCGAAAAGCGCTGCGGCTCGCTTGTTCGGATCTGTCTCGCCCGGTCTCATTACTGTGGAAAGGCTAGCTCATCAGGCGGTCTCTATCTGGGCCGGTCAGCATGTGGGCTGGCATGTGTGCGCTGGTCAGTATGTGGGCTGGCATGTGTGGGCTGGTCGGTATGTGGGCTGGCATGTGTGGGCGCCTCGATTCGATATTCAATATCGAGTAGGAAGGTCGATGTGGCTCGTGCCAGCTATGACGTGGTCGTGGTGGGGAGTGGTCCGGCCGGGTCCATCGCGGCGTTCGAGCTCGCGCGGGCAGGAAGGACCGTGGCACTGGTGGACAAGTCGTCGTTCCCTCGCGACAAAGCCTGTGGAGATCTCATCGGACCCCGAGGGGTGGCTGTGCTGGCTGAGCTCGGATTGCCCGTGGAGGGTGCGATTCCCCTGGGAGACATGGAGGTCATCGCTCCGTCCGGCGGGCGAGTCGTGCTTCCTGCGGTAGCTGGTAGGACTTATGGAGCCTCCGCCCTGGCGTGCCCGAGGACAGATCTCGATCAGAGACTGCATGAGGCAGCTCTGGAGGCTGGGGCCTCTCCCATGACGGGGCGGGTAAGCGCGCTTGCAACAACGGGATCGCGAGTCGTGATAGGGATCAGCGGCGACTCTGAGCCGGGCCTGCATCGGGAGCCGGGCGGAGATGGCGAGCCGGGCTTGCATCGGGAGCCAGGCCTGCATCGGGAGCCAGGCGGCGACAGGAACCGCGGGGTCGAGACCCCTGGCCGCGACCGCGAGATCGAAGCAGGGTGGGTGATCGGTGCCGATGGCGCAACGAGCACGGTCGCTCGCCTGGCCGGGCTCGTGGACGAGAGACGGGTTCGCTATGGGTTCGCCCTGCGTATCTACCTCCACGCAGAGGTGAAGCTGCCCGCCATAGTGCTCCTCGACGACCGACCGGGGAAGCTGTTCCCCGGCTACGCCTGGCTGTTCCCAGGCCCGAGGGGGACGGCGAACGCCGGCGTGGGGGTGGGACTGGGCTCTGATCGCCGGGCGTCACCGCTGGCGGTGAGGAGTATGGACGGGCTGCTGGCGAGGCTTGCCGAGGTGGGCCTGACACCGCCTGGCCTCAGGCCCACGCGCCGTCTCGGTGGCTGGCTGAAGATGGGCATGGTGGGCACCTGCCCTGCTGCCCGGCGGGTCCTGCTCGTGGGGGATGCTGCGGGGCTCGTGAACCCGCTCCAAGGGGAGGGCATATCACAGGCTCTGGAGAGCGGCCTCGCGTCGGCGCGATCGATTCTCTCTGCGCGGGATCTGGCGGCTCATGACTACCGGAGGTGGCTGATACGCCGCGAGGCGATATATCAGGGGTCGGCAGCCGCGCTCCAGGCCGCGCTGCTCGGGCATCCCTTACTGCTCTCTCGCATGGCGCGCATCCTTACCTCGGATGCTCTCGGTCATCGCCTGGCACCCGGCTGGTCTCTCTACTGGAACGATCTCGTGGAAGGTGCGGCGGAGGTGCCGGGAGTCCGAACTGCGCGCCTGGCTCTCGCCCTCGCGAGGGCGCTCACCTGTGCGGCCCCGGGACGCCGGCAGCTCATGTTCGACCTCAGGGCTGGTGGATCTCGGATCTCGCCCTGGCGCTGACACATGCGTCGGTTCTCTGCACGCGATCAGTCTCAGATATGTCGTCGCACCATCTCTTGACATGATTGTCCTTCCGTGGTACACCGTAACCAATATATGCGCGTGTGCGTATATATGCGAGGGGGCTCGCCCTAAGAGGCTCTAAGAGAAAGAGGGGAATCTCATGAACAAGCAATCGCCTGCCTGGCAGTTATGGGTGCTGTTGGTGATCGGGATAGCACTGGTGGTGGCACCGTTCGCGATATCGTTGCCGAGTAAAGCCAGCGGTGGCCAGAAGATGCTCAATGCCTTCCACCCGCTCATGGCGCCGGCTCACGTGAAGGAGACTGCTACCTATTATTACGATACGTTCGAGCCACTGAAGCCGGTGGCTACCGGTGGCGTCGCGGCCGCGAGCGAGCTGCCGAGCCTGCTGCCAGCTCTGGGTGCGGCCCTGCACATGACCCCGGCACAGGTGCAGGCATACCTGGGCAGCGCCTTCCCGGCTATGGGAGGTCTGCTCAGCACGTTGCCGAAGGAGACTGGCGTGTTCGAGAAAGTGCCTTCCGGGCTGGCCTTCTATCACCCGCTCGTGACGACGATGCAGGCGAACGTGACGAACTACAAGGAGGTCGACAGCCTCCCGGATTTCAACGATTTCACATGGTTCTTCGTCGTGCCAGGTGGCCTCATCATCATCTTCGCAGGCTGGGCGCTGCTGGCAGGCTTTCGTAGACGGGCGAAGGCGCGCGCGGCTTAGCAGGAACGCGCCGGAAACCCCGGCCATTGAGGGCCGAGTCGTCGATGGCCGAGCGAAGTCACAGGTCGCCGGTCACCTGGTCGTTTCGCCGAGGGCCGCAGCCATCGCTGCTCCGAAGTCGCCTGGCTCGAGCCCCGGGGAGTCAAGCCCCACCTCTGCGTACAGCGCCGCTATGGCATCGCTAACCGAGGTGGGGTTCGCCGTGACTCCCTGGAGAGAGGACTCGATGGCGGGAAGGGCTGACTGCGGTATGAGCGTGAAGTCGCCGAATACCTGGGCCTCGATGATCACACCTGATCGCACAACCGCGAGGAGCTGGACGAGGCCAGCAGGAGCTTTATGGGTGCCTTCCAGGACAGTGACATCCTCGCTAACCTTCACTCCGGCACCGAGCCGGGAAGTGCGCCGGTAGGTCCAGCTTGCCGACCCGAGTCGCTTCTCTATCCGCTCGAGCGCCATCAGCTCTCGCCGGCTCAGGGTGCCCGGGGCTAGCGGGCGCTGCAGGCTGCCGGAGGCGTTCCCCAGGTACTGGGAGACGACCTCGTCCTGGCCGATCTCCCTGCCCAGCTCCCGGTGCAGGCTGGTCACGTATTCGCTCATGGTAGAGGCGACCTTGTCCCGCATCTTCTCCGAAGGGACCCTGAGGACTTTCGACATGGTGAGCGCATCGAAGTCGAACATGATGCTGCCGACCAGGACCTCGCTCTGGCCGATGCGAGCCGCACCGGCTCCTCCGATCTTCCGGCCAGCGACGTGGACGTCGTTAACGGGCCGGTATACGCCATCCACGCCGAGGGATCCGTACGTGCTGGTAAGTGGGCCTATGAACAAGCGGTAGCGGTCCAGTGGCGACGCCGGCAGGCGCCCTGCCCTGAAGACCCATTGGAGGAAGACCTGGTGCTGGTCGAGTAAAACTGCCCCACCTCCCACCTCCCGGCGGATGATCGGCAGTTGCAGGGAAGCGCAGGCGTCGAGATCCAGCTCGCGCTGGGCATCTTGATGGAATCCGATACATACGTATGCTCGCGTCGGCCTCACGAGGAGAATGGTGTCTGGGCCATCGCCTTCCATCGCCTCGGCGACTGCGTGATAGAGAGCCTGCGAGCGCAACGGGGAGACGTCGAGCGCAGTAATCACTCTGATCTCGTCGGTCGATCCAGCCATCGATTCAGTGACTTCCCTCCTACCGTTCCTCGCACGTTATCAGCTCCTGGGCTGCTCCGGAGATATCCCTTGACATGGCATCCCGGTCGTGTTAGAAGTGAAGAAGAGTATATGCGTGTGTGCGCATATACCTGTTATCTGTAACGGGGGTAGTGACAGGCCTGCGAAAAGCCGGCCAACGGGAAGTGCTTTAGAGGGGGTGCGGTGACGTGAGTCCGGACTCATCAACAGTGCTAGATTGCACCGGGATGCAGTGCCCATTGCCGGTCGTGAAGACTGCACAGGCGATGAAGCGGCTGGAGCCAGGCGAGATACTCGAGCTACTGGCCACAGATCCAGGAGTCGAGCCCGACATGAAAGCCTGGTCGTCCAGAACCGGGAACGAACTGGTCGAGGTTCGTAAGGACGGGGACGTGTTTCACGTGCTGTTGCGCCGGACATGACCGAACTGTGGCGTGGCGACGCAGAGGGCAAGGTGCTCTATGTCCAGACGCATGGCATCTCCGACCCTGGCAGGTGCGCCACACCGTTCTTCCTGGCGGCAGCCGCTGCGGCCATGGAGGTGGAGGTCGCGATCTACTTCACGATGTACGGTCCGCAGCTCTTACGGAAGGACGTAGTTGACAAGATCGGTCCCAAGGGTGACCGTGGCCAGCCCCTATCTTATTTCATAGATCAGGCTACCTCGCTCGATGTTCGCCTCCTCGTCTGTCAACCTTCCCTGGAATTGAATGATCTAGAGCTGGCGGATCTGATCGACGGCGTCGAGATGATAGGCGGGGCCGCGTTCAACGAGATGGCCATGCAGGCCGATGCGGTGGTCTCGTTCTAGCTATGCCTGCCCCGACCGCCACTGCCGACCTGAAGGTGGGCGATGTCGCCGGCTACGCAGATATAGCGTTCGAGGAGAAGCAGCGTATCGTAAGCCTCGTTATCGATGACCCGCGTTTCACCGATTATCTGTATGGCTGCTACGAATGCGGAATATGCGTGGCAGCATGCCCTTCCGCCCGGTTCTATGATTTCAGCCCGCGCCGGATAGCGCAGGCTCTCGCGCGCCGCGATGTGCGCCTGGTATATCAGCAGATCCAAGAGGACATCTGGGAGTGCTCGCAGTGCTTCTCGTGCCTCCGCTGTCCCCGGGGGAACAATCCCGGAGGCCTTGTCACGATCATGCGCGAGGTGGCTGTGAACAACGGCTTGGCATCGGCGCGGGAGGCATTGGAGGGATACTCCCGCATCATCTACAAGATCATGTCTACGGGTACCCAGGTCTCGCCGGACATGCTGCAGCCGGACGCTTTCCCCGACTGGGGTCCTGAGGTGAAGGACGTGTCTGACAACCTGGCTCTTTGGCGAAGAGCTCTGCCACCGGAGACTCTTCACACTGTCTCTACGGGATGGGATGTATCTGATCAAACATTGATAGAGCTTTACCTGATCTGGTTCGAGACCGGTGCTCTGAACATGATCGGTGAGGTAGACAAAGGCCTGCACATGATACTGGAGGAAGTGATGCAAGATCGTCTAGAGGAAGCTGGGATAGAGATATGAGCACAGCAATTCCTGTAATCATGAAGAAGAAGGAGCACTTCGACCGCGGAGAGGACAGCCGCTCGCAGGATTTTCACGAGAAGATATTCGAGCTGGAGGCAGATGGTGAATGGATCGTTCAGCGTGTTCCAGACGATCACGTGCTCGTTCCCACGAAGTACGGTCTGGAGAAGAAGATCCCCCGTGGCCATCTGTGGCACCATAAGTCCTGCGGACAGTGCGGCCATATTCCGGGTTACTCGACTTCGATCTTCTGGGTCATGCGCAAGCTCGGGTACGACTACGAGGACCCCAGGGATCAGACCTCTTGTACGGCTTGGAACTACTATGCCAGCGCGACATCGAACTCAGCAGCTCAGGCTGCCGTGGCCCTCCGTAACTTTGCCACTGCGTATGCGAGCGGCTTCTATCCTCTGATCCACTGCGGCACTTCCTATGGCCACTACAAGGAGGTCCGGGCCGAGCTCCTACGTCATTCCGAGTTGAGGGCGGAGGTACGGAGGGTGCTCGCGAAGTTGGATCGCCCGATGGTCATGCCCGAGGAGATAGTCCATTACTCGGAATGGTTCTATGCCATGCGGAATGAGATCAGGGCCCATCAAGTGCGCGACATGAAGGGAATAGTGGTCACCGTGCATCCCGCCTGCCACTACTACAAGCTCGTCGAGGGCGATGCTATCTACGATCCTGATATCTATGGGGGTCAGCGGACTGCTGTAGTAACTGCCTTGGCGGAGGCTCTCGGTGCTGAGGTGCGCACGTACTCGACATGGTTCGACTGCTGCGGGTTCGGGTTCCGGCACATTCTCGTGCAGCGGGACTTCACCCGGTCGTTTGCTACGTTACGGAAGATCGAGGTCATGAAGGAGGAGGCCAATCCCGACGTCGTGCTCACCCATGACACAGGGTGCGTAACCACGCTGGACAAGAGCCAGTTCGCTGCCCAGGCGCACGACCGGAACGTAGGTGTAGCCGTCATGTCCGAGGCACAGTTCGCCGCTCTCGCGATGGGAGCCCATCCGTATAAGGTTTGCCAGCTTCACTGGCACTCTGCGGATTACCGGCCGCTTCTGGAGAAGATGGGCATCGACTGGGAGGCTGCTTGGGCGGAGTTCCAGGAGGATATAGGTCGCTTGGAGCGCGGTGAGCTGCAGTATCTCACCTGGGAGGACACTGATGCGTGATCGGCTACTGGAGGCTGCGGGTCCGAGGACTGGTCGGCGCACTGGAGGCTGCCGTCGTTGCAGTGGGAAGTCAGGTGGGGGCTGCCGGTGAACGAAGCCGTCTGTCGAGCGAAGGAGGTTCTTCGGTGAAGGAGGTGGGGCGGTGAGCGGTCAGCGAATCGTGGTGCTGGGAGGCGGCCCGGCTGGGTTGAACGCCGCGCTCGGCGTAGCAGACCTGGGCCAGCAAGTTCTACTTGTCGAGCCACGAGAGTTCCTGGGCGGCACCCCTGTGGCCGAGCGCTATGCATCTATCACGGGAAGCTTCGAGGATGCCGAGACGGCCATGGCGAGGTTGGCGGGCAGGTTGACGGAGAGCGCTTTGGCTGAGGTGCGGCTCGGAACGAGAGCGATCAGCCTGGAGGGTAGTCCTGGCGATATGCGCATAGGACTGGAGGGTCCCGGAGGGAGCGAGGTGGTCACGTGCGGCTCGGTGATCGTGGCTACCGGATTCCAGCACTTCGATCCTGGCCGCGAGACACAGCTTTACGGGTATTACGAATATCCAGACGTCCTGGCGCTTCAGGACCTGGAGTCGATGCTGAAGGACAGGGCCGTTGTCAGGCCGTCCAATGGGCAGCCACCCGAGCGCCTCTGCTTCGTCCAGTGCGTAGGCAGCCGTGATCGCAATATCGGGAACGAGTATTGCTCGAAGGTCTGCTGCGGTGTTGCGTCGAAGGAAGCCATAGAAGTTCGAGAGCAGCTGCCCAACTGCGAGGTGTTCATCTTCTACATCGACATGAGGATGTACGGCTACTGGGAGAGCCAGATCTACTGGCCCGCCCAGGAACGCCACCATGTCCAGTACGTGAAGGGGATCATCACCGAGGTCCTGGAGAGGAACGGCCGCCTGCTTGTCAGGGGAGAAGACACGACCATGGGTCGTCCGATGGAGGTTCTTATGGACATGGTCGTGCTCTCTGTGGGTATGGAGCCTTCAGCAGGAACTCGTGAGATGGCGAGAATACTCGGGTTGGCTCAGAACAAGTACGGGTTCATAGATGCGCCAGGTTCGCCTCTTGACACGGTCACGACCTCCAGGCCCGGTGTGTTCGCAGCGGGAGCGGCGCTGGGTCCGTCAGATTTGGAGGACTGTGCATCGAGCGCCGGGCTCGCTGCCTTGCGGGCGGTGTCGGTGCTTCGTCAGAGCGAGATGATAGGGACCTGAAGGAGCTCGTGCGCCATGGGCTATGCAGGAGCGACCAGCACGATCACCGGCCAGGTGATCGATCCTGCCAGTGCCGAGGAGTTCCTGGTGCAAATCCGCGCCCAGGCATCGGCTCCAGAGCTATCGCATATCGTGGCTGCGCTCGAAGCCAAGTCCACTGGATTCCAGAGGCTCCTGGCCGGCGCCTCCCGCGCTCTGGAATCAGAGGAGCTTCGGGCCGTGCTTCGCAGCATGTTCGTGAGCCGTAGGCGCGCCGATCAGATCCTGGGGGCAGTTGGCCCTGAGAGGCTGGCGGAGGCTTTCTTCGAGCTGGCAGCAGCGGACGAACCTAGCGCGGCAGTTCTCAGGCGATTCGAGGAAGCGATGTCTCCAGCAGGCGAGATGCCTTTCGAGCTCCCCTTCGAGATCCTCCACTTCACACACCCCGAGCGATTCTGGCTCTGGACACGCTGGATATTCGATCCGCGAATGGAAACCGGCGCGCTTCGCCTGCTCGTCGATGACGGGTTCGAGCTGTTCGGAAGGGATCTCTACGAGACTTACATGAAGGTCGGAGCCGCGCTGGCGTTCTTGCACGAGCATGCCCAGGCCGCCGGCATGGGCGAGCTGGGCGGCGGAGCCTTCACGGTAGATGTGCTGTTGGCATGTGTCTACGCCGTATATATGTACACGATCCTTCGGCTACGGATGACCCAGGAGTTCAACCAGATCGTTCCAGCGCTCCCCGAGCTCGTAAGTCGCCTGCTCGGCGTACATCGACTGGAGGTATGAGATGCCCGTAGGTGGTCGCAAGCAACCGCCGGTAGTCGTGGAGAAGCCAGAGGCCACAGCAGTATCGACCATCTCCGGCAGGAGCTGGGAACTGCCCGGAATGTGGAACCGGATGTTCGAGCCCCGAGTGCTGTCGGACTATACGGCCACAGGGTTCGCGCGGATAGCGGGGCTGCCTGGCGGGGAGTCGCTGGAATGGTGCTATGGATGTGGCAAGTGCGTTCCCGTGTGTCCGGTCGACCTGGTTGGCGAGTACGGGCCGAGGAAGATCCACCGGAAGGTCCAGACCGGCATGGATCTATTCTCGTCCGATGATCTCTGGCTATGTACCTCCTGTGCGAATTGCCTCCGGGTATGTCCGAAGGAAGTCGACATGACGAAGGTCATGCCGGCGGTGCGGGAGGCTGCTATAGGCGACGGGATGGTCCCGGCCGAGCTACAGGACGTGTTCGAGAAGACATTCCGGAACGGGAACTGCCTCGGCGAGAATCCCAGGCGCCGGAACGCCTGGACGCGTGCTGCTGGCGTTCCGGTACGGGTGCTTCCCACAGACCCTGGTGCAGTGGATGTGCTTTTCTACGTGGAGGACTACTGGAGCTATCATCCGCGGGGGCAACAGGCAGCGCAGTGCTTTGCCCGTATCCTGGCGGCACTAGATGTGGACTTCGCCATTCTTGGCCCCGAAGAGAAGACACTGGGTGATTCGCAACGTGTTGCCGGTGAGAAAGGGCTGTTCGAGGCTCTCATGGAAGACGTGGCCGCGACCTTGGACAAGTACGAGTTCAAGCGCATAGTGACGCCTGATCCCCACGGGTTCAATGCCCTGAAGAAGGTCTATCCAAAGTACGGTCACAACTACGAAGTGAGTCACTATACCCAGTTCCTGGCACCGCTCGTAGACAAGATCCCTTTCAGGAGTGAAGTACGGCATAGGGTCACCTTCCATGACCCCTGTTATCTTGGTCGTCACAACGGAGAGTACGATGCTCCGCGCACGATCCTGGACGCGATCCCCGGAATAGAGCTGGTCGAGATGGGACGCTGCCGTGAGAACGGCTACTGCTGCGGAGGCGGCGGGGGCGGGATGTGGCTCGATGGCTTCACGGCGAATCATACGTCCGAGCGCCTGTCGGAGCGCCGTGTCCGGGAGGCGGCTGAGACCGGGGCTGATGTGCTGGCTGTGTGCTGCCCGTATGAGGTATCGCGTTTCGAGGATGCAGCCAAATCGACAGGCAACGACCAGCTCCGGGTCATGGACATCGTCGAGCTGGTTGATATGGCAATGGGTGGCACTGGGGCAGTATGAAGCGGCGAAAGGAGACTTAGTTGCGAATAGTGGTCCTTCTAAAGCAGCTACCGGATCTGGTAGAGGAGTTAGAGCCATCGCCGGATGGCACCGATATAGATCGGGAGTTCATCAAGTTCATTCTGAATGAGTTCGACGATCAGGCGCTAGAGGAGGCGCTTGTCACCAAGGAGTCCTCCGGCGCTGAAGTAATCGTCGTGGCGCTGGATGAGCCGGAGGTAGACCAGGTTCTCTATACGGCTCTCGCCAAGGGAGCCGACAGGGCGGTCAAGCTGACAGGGGTGCCGGCAGGGACCTGGGTGCCTACTCACCTCCGTGCGGCGATCCTGGCCCCATTCGTCAGGGAGCTGGCGCCCGATCTCGTGCTGACGGGGGTGCAATCGGCCGAGGACCTCGACGGTCAGCTGGCCAGCCTGCTCGGCGGTTATCTGGATCTGCCTCATGCAGCGGTAGTGGTGGGCCTGGAAGTCAAGGATTCCATAGCGCGTGTAGTCCAGGAGCTCGGCTCAGGACGTTCGGTAGAGGAGCAGATCACACTGCCGGCTGTTCTGGGGATCCAGGCGGCCAGCCAGGCGCCTCGCTATGCGCCTATCAGCAAGATCCGCCAGGCCATGCAGGCTGGCGGGCTGGAAGAGCTGGAGGCCCCAGCTCCAGTCGATAGCGCCGACATCGCTATAGCTCAGGTCAGGATACGTCGACTCTACGCGCCCGAGAAGTCCACGCATGCGGAGATGCTTACCGGAGACCCGGGCGAGGTCGCTACGCGCATAGCCGAGATCCTTCGCTCGAAAGGGTTGGTGAAGGCGTGAGGCACGAGAGGGGAGCATGGGAGAGGAGAACGAGGGGGGAGCATGGGAGAGGAGAACGTCATGAGTGATGACATCCTGGTGATTGCCGAGCACGACGGGAGCAATGTCGTGGACGTAACCTTCGAGATGCTCAGCGCGGCCAGGGAGCTCGCGAAGGATTCGGGCGGCAAGGTCCTGGCTGCCATGGCAGGCGGCGCAGCCCTGGCCGGAAGCCTGGGGGCATTCGATCGCGTCTACCTCATAGATGATCCCGCGGTGTCCAATTATTCCCCTGAGGCCTTTGAGAAGGCGTTTACCCATGTGGTCAGGGATGTGGACCCCGGTCTGGTTCTTACCAGCACCTCTACCATGGGTCTCGACCTGGCAGGCGGGCTATCGGTTGCCTGGCCCGCACCCCTGGTGTCCTACGTAGTCGGTCTTGGCCGTGAGGGCGACGACGTGGTGGCCACATCCCAGATCTACGGGGGGAAGCTCCTGGCAGAGGTGGTGGTCGATTCTCCACACGCTATATGCGCCCTGATAGCCGGTTCCTTCTCGGGGCAGCCATCTCCTGAAGCTGGAAGTCCAGATGTAGAGACTGTTTCCCTGGAAGGGATCGGTCCATCCCGTACCTCGGCCCTGGCGGTGCACGAGCCGGATTCCGGCGGTGTGGATATCACGGCTGCGGACATACTGGTATCGGTCGGTCGCGGCATCGGGAGCAAGGAGAACCTGGAGATTATCGAAGAGCTGGCCGAAGCTCTCGGGGCTCCGCTTGCAGCATCTCGGCCTGTGACAGATCAGGGATGGCTATCCAAGCCTCACCAGGTGGGCAAGTCGGGTAAGAAGGTCAAGCCACGCGCGTACCTGGCGTTCGGTATCTCGGGTGCTCCCGAGCATCTGGAGGGCATGCGGGATTCCGAGCTCATAATCGCGTGCAACACAGATCCTGATGCTCCCATATTCGACGTTGCCCACTACGGCACCACTGTAGACCTGTTCGATCTGGTCCCGGAGCTGACGGAGTGCATACAGGCATGATCAAGAGGCTGGGAGCGCCGGGAAACCCTGGCTCTGCTCATGGATTCTCCCGGTTAGCTGCCGATCTGCTGGCTGGTGCCCTGTTACCCGATAGCTTGCCTGGGTTGGCTGGTGACCTGTTTCCCGATGATCTGCTCATGGATTCTCCGGTGACGTCTGAGAGCGGGCGGGAGGACGGCGCATGCTCCTACGTATCGTTATAGGCGGTGTCATAGTCTTCGTTGGGCTGGCTCTCGCCGGGGGGAGGATGCTCTGGCTGGCGCGCCTTATCCATTCGGGAGCCCCTGCACCCGGGCGGCTAAGGGGCGTGGGAAAGCGTGTGTGGGCAGAGCTGGTCGAGGTGCTCGGTCAACGGAAGCTCCTGAAGCGCCGGCAGTCAGGGATACCTCACGCCCTGACGTTCTGGGGCTTCATCATCCTTCTGTTCACGATCATAGAGGCATTCGGTGACGTGTTCGCAAGGAAGAGCTTCGCTATTCCCGCGATTGGTAGGTCACCGATCCTGGGATTCCTGGAGGACTTGTTCGCCGTGGTAGTCCTGGCCGCAGTCATCACGTTCTCGATCATCAGACTCGTCGATTCCCCGGCGCGCCGGGAGCGACGTTCACGATTCTACGGGTCCCATACGCGTGCAGCATGGTTGACGTTGGCGATGATCGCCACGGTCATGGTGACACTACTCGGTTACCGGGCAGCGCAGACGAATACCGGCGACTTTCCCTACGACTCCTGGGCTTTCGCCTCACATGGCATCGGCAGGCTCCTGGCCCCACTCGGCACCGGAACGAACAGTGTGATAGAGACGGTGCTGCTTCTCTGCAATGTGGCTGCCATTATGGGCTTCCTGGTGTTCGTCACGTATTCGAAGCACCTCCACATCTTCGTCGCACCGCTCAACGTGGCATTCTCGCGCAGGCCCAGGGCTCTGGGTGCACTGGAGGTGGCGGGGGCCGCCGAAGGTGCTGGAACCATCGAGGAACTGAGCTGGAAGCATCTACTGGATCTCGTAACCTGCACGGAGTGTGGCAGGTGCCAGGCAGCGTGTCCCGCCTGGAATACGAGTAAGCCACTCTCACCGAAGCTCCTGGTGATGGGTCTTCGTGACCACCTGCTGTCCTCCGGACCCAGGCTGTTTCACGGTCCTGCGGGCGGGGAGCCCGCTCGCGCAAGCGCGACTGCCGCTCGAGCTCCTGGCTTCGCGTCCACCAATGGCGCCGGTGCTGCCGCCGGAGCCGCTACTGCTGGGGCCGCCGCGTCCACCAATGGCGCCGGTGCTGCCGCCGGAGCCGCTATGAGCCTCGTGCCGGACGTGATAGCGCCCCAGGTGGTCTGGTCCTGCACCACCTGTGGTGCGTGCGTAGAGCAGTGCCCTGTGGACATCGAGCACATAGATACCATTGTCGATATCCGGCGCCATCTCGTGAACGAGGGGGAGTTGGAGGAAGGCGTCCAGGAGGTTCTGAAGAACATAGCTCAGCAGGGTAACTCGTTCGGGAAGTCCGGCCGGATGAGGGCGCGCTGGGTTAGGGAGCTGGGGTTCCCAGTGAAGGATGCGCGCAAGGAGAAGGTGCGCTATCTCTGGTTCGTAGGAGACTTCGCCTCGTTCGACGAGCGCATCGCAGAGCTGTCGCGAGCTCTTGCCCGGATCCTGAGCGATGCTGGAGTGGATTACGGGATTCTCTACGACGGCGAACGTAACGCGGGCAACGACGTTCGTAGGATAGGAGAGGAAGGGCTCTTCCAACTGCTGGTGGAGCAGAACATGAAGACCCTGAACGACATAGAGTTCGACTCGATCTTCACCACGGACCCGCATTCCCTTAACACCCTCCGTAACGAGTACCCAGCCTATGGGCTCGACAAGGCAGTGCTCCACTACACGGAGCTGCTGGCAGACCTCATTGGCTCCGGAGCTCTGAGAGCTCGGAGTCTCGACAGAAGAGTAACCTATCACGATCCGTGTTATCTGGCACGACATAACAGGATTACGCAAGCCCCACGCCAGGTGTTGCACGCCCTTGGCTGCGAGGTGGTGGAGATGCCACGGCATGGCCTGAATACCTTCTGCTGCGGGGCGGGCGGCGGGCGCATCTGGATGACCGATGACCCGGCGCTTGGAGAGCGACCCAGTGAGAGCCGTATCAGAGAGGCAGTTTCACTGGGAGTTGATACCTTCGTCGTAGCTTGCCCGAAGGATTTCACCATGTACACGGACGCCGCCAAGACCACTGGCAACGACGGCCGCCTGGAGGTCGTAGATGTCGTGCAGCTAGTTCAGCAGGCGCTCGCTGGTGAGCCCGTCGAGGGGATGGTCGTGGCATGAGAGGGAAAGCGCTGGCACGAAAGTGCTGATGAGGTCGATGCGGCGCTCCAGCGCCCATGCGGCGATAAGGAGTTAGCAGGTCCCCTGACTATAGAGGAGGCAACGTGGCAAGGGTCAATGAGTGTGATATCCCAGAAGATCTCTATTACATGGTCGATAAGCATGTCTGGGCGCGCCGGGAAGGTGATGTCGTCGTCGTGGGCCTGTCGGATGTAGCGCAGCACCTGGCGCACACGGTCGTGTCCGTCACATCGAAGGAAGCAGGGAAAGTGGTACGCAAAGGCCGCAGCATAGCGACCGTGGAGAGCGGCAAATGGGTAGGCCCGGTCCCTGCGCCGGTAGGGGGCGAGATCGTCGAGGTGAACGAGAAGCTGGCGACGTCTCCGAGCCTGGTGAACGAGGAGCCCTATGGAGCCGGTTGGGTGGCGAAGCTTCGCCCGGAAGACTGGGACAGTGACTGCAGCGACCTCGTTACCGGGCCAGAAGGCGTGGAAGCCTACCGGGCGTTCCTCGACGCAGAGGGGATCAATTGCACGAAGGAGGGCTGAGGTGGGTCTGGCTAGCGGCCTAGAGCCAGGTAGCGCCGGGCGTGGAGGTAGCGCCGGCTGTGGAGCACGTAGCGGCCGCGGAGCAGGTGGCGGGCGGATGGCGGAAGTGCTCGAGTGACCGATCGCACCTGGCGAGGCTGTGTACTGCCTGATGACCTCCTGTATCAGGTGGAGAGCCACGTCTGGGTGCGCCATGAAGGCGAGGAAGTGGTGCTAGGCATGACTGATGTTGCCCAGACCATGGGGGGACGGCTGGTGCAGGTCACCTGGCGCGAGCCGGGCAAGGCGGTGAGACGCGGGCGTCCTGCCGCAGTCATCGAAAGCGCCAAGTGGGTTGGCCCATTCGTCTCTCCGGTATCGGGCAAGGTGATCGAGAACAATGCCGAATCCTTCCGCCTGGACCCGGCCATCGCCAATCGCGATCCATATGGCAAGGGCTGGCTGTACAGGGTGCGGCTATCTGATGACGGGCTCACCGGCGCGGGTCTGGTCGATGCAGGGAGAGCTTTCGATCTCTATCGCGCTTTCATCGAGGAGAACGGCCTGACCTGTATGCGATGCGCTGATTAGCAGGTGGGAGATCGACACGGTGTATCAGCCAGATAGGGAACGGCACGCATAGGGAGATGCCATCAGCATTTCCCGGGAAAGGAGCATCATGGAATCACCAGAGGTAGAGGGCAAGGAGGAGCGGACGCGCACGAAGCGCCTGTCAATGATCTGCTGGAGCTCGGACCTGGACAGGGTGTGGCCACAGCTAATCCTCGCGACCACCGCAGCAGCCTCGGGCATGGAGGTGAACCTGTTCTTCACGTTCTGGGGACTGCGCGTCCTGCAGCGCAGGAACCGCAGGATAACCGGCACGAACTGGATGCAGAAGGCGGAGTCAGTGGTCGATAGGGGGAGCACGGACCATCTGAAGCTGGGAAAACTGCACTTCTCGGGCATGGGAACGAAGATGATAAAGGCGTTGGCCAGGAGCCATAAGGTAGCTATGCCGACGGAGCTATTAGAGGCTGCTGTTGATCTGGGTGTCCGCTTCTATCCCTGCCAGATGACGATGGAGCTCTACGGTCTTACGAAGGACGACTTCATCGATGGCATAGAAGCTCCCCTAGGTGCTGCGAGCTTCCTGGACATGGCGGCTGACTCCGACATCAGCTTGTTCATCTGAGGGCTCGCCAGGGAGACCGCGCCGCGGGCAATGCATGCGAGAAGGGGCGCCAGCTAGCCCGTCGAAGTCTGGCCGGGAGGCTCGTGAGGGGGACTCGGCGGTATGGATACTTGCCCGACGTAGAATAGTCATATGATGTCCGATGGTACGGTCGAAGTTGCAAGAAGAGTGCCGGCAGCTCGTGATCTCTCCTCTCAGATCCGAAAAGAGCTCGGTAGGCCATGGCACGGGTGGGGATCGGGCCGCTCACCGCGCCTCATGGCTGTTCGCATGGTTGCTCGTTTCATCAACTTGGCCTCGAAGTCTCCTTCTACCGAGGTGGCCACCGCAGTCGAGGCGGAGCCACTTTCTTGTGGCAATCGCAACTTTGATGCGTTCTTGGCTGGAGCCATTGACTTGGTATGCCTGCGAGCCGGGATCGATATTCCAGCGTGGACTGCGAAAGACGAATGGAGAACCGAGGCATTCTGGGAAGTTGGCGAAGAAGACGACACCATGCCTGGTGGATACCGGATCGCCTGGGGAATGGCGATTTTCAGACGCCACGGCGTACTCGTTACGGCTAACGACTTAGTGGTTGTGTGATGGAAGATAGTGCAGGTCTTAGCCGAGACGATCTTGACAGGTTGTTCACCGAGTTGGAAGCAGTACTGGCTCAGCGCAATATTCGGGCCCAAATACAGCTATTTGGCGGAGCAGCTATAATTCTGGCCTATCACGCTGATAGGCTCACCGATGATGTTGCTGCCGTGTTCGCACCCAGGGATGCAGTGTTGGATGCAGCCAGCACTGTGGCGCAGGCGTCTTACTGGCAGAGCCGCGGGTTATCTGATGGTTGGCTGAACGATGATGTGTCACGGTATTTGCCGTTTACCTGGCTAGAGCTCGCGCCGGACACAAATGCGCGATTCTTGGAGGTGTCGATAGCGGAGCCGGAACAACTGTTGGCGATGAAGCTGCTGGCATCAAGGTCCAGCGACAAGGATGATATCGCCTTGCTTGTACAACATCTCGGTTTGACATCCACGGACGACTGTATGGCAATTATGGACCGTTATTACCCGAAAGCTCTGTTGATGGTCCGACAACGCGCACGCCTCTTGGTGGATAGTTTATTCAGAGCTCCTATGCGAGAGAACAGTTCACCCCGTCCGGATTCCTGTGCTGGCGAGAACGCCGTGAAAACCGCGCCAAGGCCAGAGACCGTTGCCGGGGGCACGTGACCTGAGGCACCTCGCCGGATACCGAACGCCTCTTACGAGCGGCCACTCAGCCGCCATCAAACGCATTACGGGGCATCGCTTAGCGGGCCACGGAGCCACGGCGCAGGGACTGCTGCCGTTCGATCTCATCTACCATGACGCCACGTAGGATGTCGAGAGCGTCCAGTACCCTCGGGTGGCGCAAGGAGTAGACGATGGTGTTCCCGCGGCGCTCGCTATCGAGCAGGCCTCGATCTCGGAGCACTGCCAAGTGCTGGGACGTGTTCGACTGGGGAGCTTCCAGGAGATTCGACAGCTCACGGACACTGCGCGGGCTGTCGTGCAGAGCATACATGACCAGCAGTCTCTTCGGATCGTTCAATGCCTTGCACATGCTGGCGACCAGCTCTTCCAGCTCGAGGCGCAACGCCGGATCAAGCGGGTTCAGCTCCGCTTCATTCCTCTTCTTGGCCAACGGCCCCATAAGGACATAGTAGCCGTCCAATCCAAGCCAGCCACCTGAGCGGGTGCTGCAGAGCGCCTTTATCGTATCTGAAAAGCGTCAGGTTCGCGGCCGGCGTTGCCTCCGGCTGCTGGGCGGCTGGTTGGCGCCATATCAGGCGGGTGGGTAGTGCACCTCGGCCTTCGATCCGGCATTCGAGGATCTAACCGTGATCCCGTCCGGCAGGGGCCAGCTGGAAGATTCCAAGCCAGGGCTCCCGGGCGTCGTTCGCAGCGATCAGGTGTTTGACCAGGAGTTTGTCTGGCTGAACTGCATGGCGTGTCGTCGGAGGTCCAGAGGGAAGGCGTCCACCCCTGGCTGGGAGCCATGAACGCTTGCCCAGAAGGCGAAGCCATGCTAACGTCACATGCACTTCAACTGCAATGACGTGAGGTAACAGGGACGGCCTTAAGGAGGAGTCAGTGAATAGAAGCCCACGGAGTATGCTGAAGCGCCACGGGAAGGTAGGACTTGCCAAGCGTGTGTGTTTCGCGTTCTTGGCGGTCATCCTGCCTATCTCCACCCTGGCCGTGGCGGGCCTGGTGCCAGGCACCAGCGCGATCGCATCGGCATCTTCAGTGAACGAAGTAACCAGTGTTTCCCCCCAGGCATCCGGTTTCAGCGGTGGCGTCACGGCTACGGTAACAGCGACACTGTCAACCACCAACTGCACCAGCCTCAGCAGCGGAGACCTGGCTGTATATTTCGGCGAGCTCACGGCTACACCGGTGACGACTCCTACTAGCTGTAGTAATGGCAGCGCGACCTTCGTCGTAACGGTGCCTGCCTATAACGGCACGCAGCCATCAAGCGGCGGCGTCACGGAGGAGGTAGGGCTCTTTAACACCACTAGTCACTCCTTCGTCACGACTCCGAACCCTCCGAGCGACCAGTTCACCTACGGACCACCTACGATCACCAACGTCACCCCCTCGACGGGACAGACTGATACGGCGACCAACCCGACAGTTACCGTTACGGGAAGTGGATTCGACTCAGACACCCCGAGTAACTCGGCTTTCTATTTCATCCCTATATCATCCTCTACGCTCACCCCAAGCGCAGGAACCGTGGGTACCACTGATAGCTGTAGCTCCACGGCGCAGTGCCAGGTGACGCCCCCCGACCTTACGGCAGCAGGCACCTATCTCGTAATGGCAGAGACCGAAGGTAACCTCGGTCTGACCTCGGGAGCCACGCCGTCCTCCGGTGTAAACGAGTACACAGTCGAGCCAGCGCCTGCTGTTACCTCGGTCTCACCTGGCTCGGGTGTGAGCGGGGATACGGTGACGGTAAACGGGACCTCCTTTACCGGGGCGACAGAGGTGGATCTCTACTTAGGTACCACCCTTTCGGCGCGGGTGGTCCCGAGCAGTATCTCATCGACCTCGCTGGACTTCACCGTTCCGTCGACGTCGACGCTGGCGAATGGCACCTACGCTCTCTCAGTTGTCACGCCCTACGGGCAGTCCACGGAAAGCCTATCGAACGCAGATGCTTTCACTGTGGGCCCACCTGCAGTGACCTCCGTCAGCCCGCCAGGAGGTCCCGCCGGTAAAGCAACGCCAGTTACAGTAGGTGGAAGCGGGTTCGACGTGAGCAGCGCGGGCACCGCCTTCTACTTCCTGCCATCTGGGGACACCCCGTCCGCCACATATGAGGCAACCAGTGTTGCCTGCACCTCCCCTACCAGCTGCACCATGGATACTCCAGCCATAAGTGCCGGCACCACTACTGTGGTGGCCCTTACGAATGGTGGCGAGTCGACCACCAGCGGGACGAGCGGCGCAAACGAGTACACCTTCGGAAACGCGCCCAGCGTCTCCTCCCTTGACCCGGCCGCCATTCCAACCAGTGGATCCTCGACCATCCTGGTCTCTGGGACCAACCTGAGCACAGTTACGAAAGCGAGCCTGACGGCCGTGGCTTCAACGGACGGGAGTACCCTAAGCTCCCCACCACCGTCGCAGGCCATACCCTCGAGCGACATCAGCTGCTCGACCAGCGGCACCACTTGCACGCTAACGATCACTCCGTCATCGGCACTGGCCAACACAGAGGACCTTCTCCAGCTGAGCGGGATAGATGGCGCTTCCTCTTCCACCGTCAGCGCTGCTGATCTCCTGACTGTCGGGGCACCTGTGGTCACTGGAGTCAGTCCCGCAGGCGGACCAACGTCGGGGGGCACGCAGGTGACAGTGAGTGGCTACGGTTTCGACATAGAGACGTCTGGAAATACTGCCTTTTACTTCGGTAGCCCGTCTTCGTCAACGGAGCAGACCAGCTCGGCCAACTCGACTTCGAACTGCAGCTTCGACACTACCAACTATCAGTTTACCTGCACTGGCGTGACAGACCCACCAGCGACCGCCGGCGTGGTTACGGTAGTGGCCGAGACGAATGGTGGTGAAGCGACGACCAGCGGGACGAGCGGTGTAAACGAGTTCGCCTACGCCGCGCAGCCGAGTGTCACCAAGGTCAGCCCTGACACAGGTACAGTGAACACCCCAGCCTCAGTGACCGTAAGCGGAGCAAATTTCGTCAAGGGAAGCACTGAGTTCTGCTTCGCCCCGAGTGGTGTATCTGCGAGCAGCTGCCCATCCGCCGACCTGGCGACTTCAGTCTCTGTGGGATCGGCTACGTCGGCAACCATGGACTTGCCAGTCGAATCCGCCGGAACTGTCACGGTCTATGCCATTACCTACGGTGACGATTACTCGCCATCGAACCCTCCTGGCGACCAGTTCACCTACGGCGCTCCCAGCCTCACCTCGATCAGCCCCGATGTAGCTCCAGCGGGTACCGGTGTGAGCCAGAGCTCGGTTACGGTTTCTGGCGCTGGCTTCGCCCTGGGCACCTCGGCCACGACATTCACTTTCACATCATCCTCGCGGGTGTCCACGACCGCTACCACGGTCTCATGCACGAGCACGACGACGTGTTCGGTCGTGCCACCGGACGAGCCGGCCGGAACATACAGCGTGGCGGCTATTACCGCGGGGGGAGCCAGCTCCTCGCTGCCCTTCACCTACGAAGTCCCACCTGCCATCAGCAAGGTCAGCCCTAACGCACAGGTGGCGGGAAGCAGCGTTACGGTGACCGGGACGGGGTTCACGAGCAGTACCACATTCGTGCTCACGAACGGCGGAACCGGTGACTACGGGACGACGGGCAGCGTGGACTGCACGATTGCTACCTCGTGCACGTTCAGCGTGCCATCGAACGCAGCGGCCGGTACTTACGATGTCATCGCTGAGACTGCAGGAGGCTCGTCCCCGGTAGTACAGCCCGGTGATGAGCTCACGGTGGGGCCGCCCGCGATCACCTCGATCTCGCCAAGCACCGGGTCGGTCTATGGCGGCAACACAGTTACGCTGGACGGGACCGGCTTCCAGACGGTTCCAGCCTTGTCGGACACGACCATAACGTTTACGGATTCAAGTGCCACGTCCGTGTCCGCAACTCCGCAGTCCTGCTCGACCGACAATTCGGTGAGCGGCGGGCTGACCGTCTATGGCTGGCAGTGCCAGGTGGTCATGCCGAATGCCACCAGCATCTTGCCGAGCGGTGGCACGGTGACCGCTACAGTGAGCACGACGGATGGGGGCAGTGGTCCAACATCTGGATCTGGCACGGCCAGCTATAACTACGTGGTCCCACCGGTAGCGCTGACCGGGATCTCCCCTGCTGCAGGGTCCGTCGACGGCGGGACACCGGTAACGGTCACGGGCACCGGTATGACGAACGGTGACACCAGCTTCACCTTTACATCTACGAATAGCTCCACGGCAACGGTCAGCGCCAGCAATGTAATCTGCA
>DAHXND010000081.1 GCA_027366675.1 Acidimicrobiales bacterium | reverse complement strand
CACCGGGGCCGTTGAAGCCACCTTCGACCTGGAAGCCTGCGGTCGCCACGCCGAAGTGGAACCCATCGGGCAGGATGCTGTCGGGGCCTCTAGTGCCGGGAGCGGCCTTCCCCTGTGGAGTGCTGGGAGTGCTGGGGGCGGCCTTCCCCTGTGGAGCGGTGCCGTCCTGAGTGGCACCCCGGGGAGAGCGCGGGCGTGCCGAACGCTTGGCCGGGGCCGGTGCTGGTGCGTTGGAGGGCGTGGCCGGGGCCGGTGCGTTGGAGGGCGTGGCCGGGGCCGGTGCTGGTGCGTTGGAGGGCGTGGCCGGGGCTGGTGCGTTGGAGGGCGTGGCCGGGGCCGGTGCGCTGGAGGGCGTGGCTCGGCGTGGCTCGGCGTGGTCACGATCTTCTTCTGGCATGAGCTATAGCTTTGCACGAAGTCATGAGTGCGTCGAATGACCTGATCGGGCCTATCATCGCTAGCGGGACTCAGATCGTGATCATGGTGGCGGTTGCGCCTGTGGAGACGCAGGTGGGATCTCAGAGCCGAGTCCTGTTGAGACGGAGGTGGGATCTCAGAGCCATATCCTGAAAAGGCAACTCTCGGAAGGAAACCGTGATAAGGAGGTCGTAGTGGAGGATCAAGGGGGCAAGAGTGGCGTAGAAGGCTGGTCGGAGCCGGGCTGGTCTCCCGTGCGCCGGGCATTCGAGCTGAACTTCGAGGAGCATGGGGATATCGGCGCAGCCATCTGCGTCTACCACGAGGGACGGTGCGTAGTGGACCTCGCGGGCGGTGTAGCGCCGCTCAGTCCCAGCGACCCTGTAGACGATGCTCCTCCTTACCGGCTGGACACCCTGCAACTGGTGTTCTCCACGACGAAGGGCATGACTGCCCTGTGCGCGAACCTACTGATAGAGCGAGGAGAGCTCGATGTGCGCGCCCCTGTTGCATCGTACTGGCCCGAGTTCGAGGAGGCGGGGAAGCGCGACTTGCCGGTGAGCTTCTTGCTGTCACATCGTGCAGGCTTGCCGACGATAGATGAGACGCTGCCAATAGAAGAGGTGCTCGCCTGGCAGCCTGTCATCGAGGCATTGGCAGGCCAGAAGCCGTTCTGGGAGCCTGGGACTGCTCACGGCTACCACGCACTGACCTTCGGATGGTTGGTGGGAGAGGTGATCCGCCGGGTATCGGGCATGAGCGTGGGAGCATTCTTCGCCAAGGAGATCGCAGCACCACTGGGCCTCGAGACCTGGATCGGCCTGCCAGAGGCCGAGGAGTCGCGGGTGGCCCCTGTGATCATGGGAAAGCTGGACATCCCGGATCCATTTACCCTCGCGAGCGAGAACCCCGCGGGGCTGGCTGGTGCGGCAGGCCTGGGCGGTGCGGTGGGGCCGGGTGGTGCAGCGGTCAACGTGGGCGCTGCCGTCGGGGAAGCAGGCGGCGATGGCACAGAGGGGCTGGGTGTTGACCTTGCTGAGCTTGTCAAGGCCTTCCTGTCGCCGGACTCGCTGTTCTTACGGGCACTTTCGCTGAATGGCTCGTTCGGGATGATGCCTCCGGACTTCCCCTACAACCGCCGTGACCTACGGGCAGCAGAGATACCGTCGGCGAACGGCATAACGACGGCTCGTTCACTGGCGCGTATGTATGCATCTACGATAGGAGAGGTTGACGGGATTAGGTTGCTGCGCCCGGAGACCGTAGCAGATATGACTGGCGTGGAGTCGGACGGCCCCGACAAGGTGCTCGTGGCCCCTACGCGCTTCGGGCGCGGCTTCATGCTCCATTCCCCGTTCTCCCTGTTCACCGGCGACGGTGCCTTCGGGCATTCCGGAGCTGGTGGATCGCTCGGCTTCGCCGACCCCGCAGCGGGCGTGGGCTTCGCGTACGTCATGAACGAGATGCGTATGAACCTCGCCGGAGATCCGAGGGCTGCTTCGCTCGTGGATGCAGTCCGCTATGTCCTGGCAGGCCGGGGCTGATGTCCAGGCGCATCGATCTCGCCCTCTGGGTGGCGGTGCCTTGCCCGGGGCAGCCTCGCTCGGTGGTGCCTTGCCCGGGGCAGCCTCGCTCGGCGGTGCCTTGCCCGGGGCAGCCTCGCTCGGTGGTGCCTTGCCCGGGGCGGCCTCGTAGGGGGAGGCTGGTAGGTCGCTGCCCTGGATGAAGCACGCCCCATCGGTCCATCGCCCCCCTTATGGCTGGTGGGCTGGCAGCGTCCTCGCGCTGGTGGCGGTGTGGTCCTGGTGGGAAAGCGGTACGCGCACTTTCAGCCTGCCGGCGGAGCTCGCGAGCGGGCTGGCGGTTGGTCTCCTTCTCGTTCTCTCTGCCTGGCGATGGGTCGCTGCCCATGGGTGGCTCCCCGACATGCCGCATGCCATTCGTGAGCTCCTCGACCCAGAGGTCCTGGATCCGAAGCCCCTCGGCCAGGGCGTGAGCGTGCCGCGCCGGGCAGCATGGGCGTGGGGTGCTGTGGTCGCGGTAGTGCTAAGTGTGGAGCTCGTCGAGCTGTTCCAGGGGCCACGCTCGGTGCATCCGACGATCAGCGTGTTCGGTAATGCTCTTCTCAGGAGCGCCAGGGTAGTGCATGGGCTGGTCTTCGCAGCGTGGCTGCTCACGGGCCTCTGGTTGTGCGTCCAGGGGGACTTGCCAGTGGCCTCACCAGTGCAGGATGGAAGGGTCAGCGAGGCGGGAGGCAGCGGAGCGGGAGCTGGCGAGGCGGGAGGCATGGAGGCGCGAGCACACCAGGCGGGAGCTGGCGAAGCGGGAGGCATGGAGCCCTGAGCGCGTCACCCCTAGCCCTCGCGCTCTGGAGTGTTGCCGCTCTGCTCGTTGCAGGACTGGAGGTGATGGCGCTGGTTGCTCGATCTCGCTGGAATGTCGTCGGTATAGCGACCGTGGCGCGATGGGCAGCGCTGGTGCCGTGGCGAAGGTTCGTTCTCGTGCTCTGCTGGTGTTGGGTAGGCTGGCATTTCTTCGTGCGCTGAAGCGAGCTCCCCGCATCAACTGCCGCGGTCGCGAGCGATCGGGCATTTCTTCGTGCGCTGAAGCGAGCTTCTGCGGCTCTGGCGGCAGCAGCCGTGAGCATCCACCACCGAACGTCCGTTCGTTGCTATTATCAGCTACACGGAACAAGGTAGGAGATGGTATCGCGGTGTAGGTGAGACAGTGTAGGTGACGCAGCGTAGGTGGAGCAGTGTAGGTGGAGCTAGCGCAGATGGAGCGATCTTCCCGGGACAGGCTCAGGTCGTCAGGTTAGGCAGCCCGTCTTGGAGGCATCCAGCCTGGTAGATGGCGATGTCCCACCCCCTTCGTATGGTGTGGGTCATCGCCGTGCCGACCGGCACGGGAAGGAGAAGAGGAAGGAGCATGGGCATGAGCATGGAACGGGACAAGGCGCTCGAGATGGCGCTCAGCCAGATAGAGAAGCAGTTCGGCAAGGGATCGATTATGAGAATGGGCGAGAACGCTCATATGACCGTAGAGTCGATCCCCACTGGAGCTATGTCTCTCGATCTGGCGCTCGGGATCGGCGGCCTCCCAAGGGGCAGGGTCGTGGAGTTGTTCGGTCCGGAATCATCCGGCAAGTCGACCCTGGCCATGCACGTGGTGGCAGAAGCCCAGCGGAACGGAGGGATCTGCGCGTACATAGATGCAGAGCACGCCATGGATCCCGCCTATGCGAGGGCGATCGGGGTAGACATCGACGGCCTTCTGATCTCCCAGCCCGACACTGGGGAGCAGGCGCTGGAGATAGTGGACATGCTGATTCGCTCGGGAGCGCTCGATGTGCTGGTCATAGACTCAGTGGCAGCCCTAACGCCACGCGCCGAGATAGAAGGAGAGATGGGGGACTCCCATGTCGGTCTCCAGGCCCGGCTCATGTCTCAGGCACTGCGGAAGATCACAGCGACACTCTCGCGCTCGAGGGCGATCACCATCTTCATAAACCAGTTGAGGGAGAAGATCGGGGTGGTATACGGTTCGCCCGAGGTAACGCCAGGTGGTCGTGCGTTGAAGTTCTATTCCTCGGTACGCCTGGAGATTCGCCGTACCGAGTCGATAAAGGATGGCTCCGAGACGGTGGGCAATAGGGTCCGCGTAAAGGTCGTGAAGAACAAGACGGCCCCGCCGTTCCGTCAGGCTGAGTTCGACATAATGTATGGAACTGGTATCAGCAGGGAGGGATCTCTGCTCGACGTCGGAGTTGATCTAGGTGTCGTCAAGAAGTCCGGAGCATGGTACACATACGAGGGAGAGCAGTTGGGGCAGGGTCGTGAGAACGCGAAGCAGTTCCTGGCCGAACACCCCGAGATCACAGTGGAGCTGAACGAGCGGATTCGCCAGCAGGTAGCACCGGATCCTCCTGCTGAGCCCGTGGATCCGGAAGGCGCAGGTGACGCAGGCGCACCCATGGTGGAGACCAGCACCTGATCTCCCAGCACGTACGCGAGGCACGGCCAGCGGGCCCTTCGGCTTATGCACGATGCGGAGAGCTCTACTGGAGATAGCGAGCGCTCTGCTCATTGCAGATCCCGATCGTCGGCGTTACGTGGTAGTGCGAGCCGTCGCTCAAGACGGGGCGGCGATCGCTTGGACTTTCACCGCGGGCGAAGGGGTACCGACGATGCCGTTCTCGTTATACGGGATGACGCGATACCACACTTCGGTGCCGGGAGCGGACGAGCAGGTCCACGGGGTCGTGTCGTCGTTTGCGCACTTCCTGCAGACGGTGCTCCATGGTCCACGTGGTCCTGCCGTGGACTGCTCGACGCTGTAGGTGGCGGCGTCCGTGGTGCCACGCCAGGCGAGGATGACCGGCCCTGCTCGAGCTGTCAACTGTGGCTTGGTGGCGGCTGCGCTTGCCGTGCCAGCGCCCGTGATACCTGCGCTTGCTGCGCCAGCGCCCGTGGCGGAAGCCAGCCGGTGATACAGGGTTAGGATCGGCTGTCCCGGCGGAGGCTCCGGGGGAGTGCTGCGGTATCCACTCATGGCGTAGTCGAAGGCTCGTATCAGGTGGTCGCGCTGTCTCATCGCAGATGAGATCCCGGGGAAATGGACTGTCTCGCCATCGTTATGTTGCTCGTACCCGTACGTGTTCAGATGGGCGAACAGCGACCAGAAGGCAGCTCCGGAGATCTCCCTATCGGCTTCGATCCCGGCGAAGAGCTGAGGAGTGGCGCTCACGGATGCGTACTCTCCCGCTACGAACACCTTCCCGGCCGCGGTTGCCATGGAGGCGTCCTCCTTCATGAATGCGAGTATGGCGGGGTAGAAGTGGGCGTCCACGACGCTAACGAGAGGATCGGTCAGTGTTGCCGGATTGATGCCGTACTGCTGGCCCGCCATTATTAGCTGGCGAGGTGCCAGCCTGTGCACGAAAGCAGCGATGGTGTGGATCCAAGAAGGCGTCATGCCGTTCAGCTCGTTACCAAGCTCCCAGGCCATGATCGTAGGGTCTTCACGTAACTCGAGGCCGGTGTAGGGGTTCCTCTGATCGAGCAGTACCTTTATGTACTGCTCGAAGGCAGCTATCGCCCTCGGGTTCGTGTAGAAAGCGCTGCTCGGAAGATGCAGCCACTGCGTGAAGTCGTGCCTGCTGCCCTCGTAGTAGTGCCAATTGTCCGTTAGTGGTATGACGAGGCGGATACCCAGCCGGCAGGCCTCGTATATGGACCAGTCGATGCTGGCAAAGGCGCGATCATTGAATTGCCCGAGTGATGGTTCCAGGCTGAGCCTGTTCCCCGTGGAGATGCCGAGAGTATGGGAGCGGACGGCAGTTACCGTTCCTAGACACTGAGCGATACTGAGTTATCGTCCAGCGGGCCAGCGCGAACGGTCTTCGCCGGCCTCGCTCCCCGTAGTCCAACCTCGCCGCTTCGAGTCTTGTTTCCCCGAATGGGGTTGCCCTTGCGCCTCCG
>DAHXND010000146.1 GCA_027366675.1 Acidimicrobiales bacterium | reverse complement strand
CGCAGTCATCGAGCTCCATGACAACGCCCTCCAGAGCACGCATCGCTGGCTCGATCTCGAGCAGGCGAAGCACCACAGGCTGGTCCGGACCGAGAAGCTGGCCGGAAGCGATCCGGAACACCAGGGCGTATCCGATCTGACCAGCCGCTCCGGTGACAGTCACATGAACCGGGGCACGACTTCCAGTCACAGAGCCCGTACCGGCGAGAGAGCCAGCTGCACTCGGGCCAGAGCTGGTGAGGGCGGATCCTGAGCTATCGGGAGCAATGGAGGCAGTCATCGACCCGACCTTAGCGGCAGCACAGCCATGCAGGCCAGGTGGTTCCTCAGATGCGCTCCACGATCGCTTTCGCGAACTCCGAGCATCGGACCTCGTGGGCACCGTCCATCAGGCGGGCGAAGTCATAAGTAACTATCTTGTCCGCGATGGTGGCTTCGAGTGCCCTCACTATGTCACCAGCGGCTTCGTCCCATCCAAGGTGCTCGAACATCATCACTCCCGAGAGGATTACCGACCCAGGGTTCACCTTGTCCTGGCCCGCATACTTCGGGGCAGTTCCGTGAGTGGCTTCGAAGACGCCATGGCCCGTCACGTAGTTAATGTTCCCTCCAGGGGCGATACCTATGCCTCCCACCTGAGCAGCCAGCGCGTCGGAGAGATAGTCCCCGTTAAGATTCGTAGTAGCGATCACATCCAGCTCAGCGGGGCGTAACAGCACCTGCTGCAAGGCGTTGTCCGCTATCACGTCCTTCACGAGAAGGCGGTCGCCTGGATCTCCCTGGCAGTCGTCCCAGCCAACTGCCTTGCCGGCGAACTCTTCCTTCACCAGCTCGTAACCCCAAGCACGAAAGGCGCCCTCTGTGAACTTCTGGATGTTTCCTTTGTGAACCATGGTAAGGCTCTTACGGCCCCGCCTGATTGCATACTCCAGCGCCGCCCGGATAAGCCGCTTCGACTTCGCCTCGGAGACCGGCTTTATACCTATCCCGGTCATAGGGCCCAGATCCCATCCGAACGAGTCGCGCAGGAAAGCTGCCAGCTTGTCGGCATCCGGAGTGCCTGCCTGGACCTCCAGGCCGGCGTAGACGTCTTCGGTGTTCTCCCTGAAAATCACCATGTCCACCAGCTCCGGATGGCGTACTGGCGATGGAACCCCCTGGAACCAGCGCACCGGCCTGAGACACACGTAGAGGTCGAGCACCTGGCGCAGAGCCACGTTCAGCGAACGGATGCCGCCACCCACAGGAGTGGTCAAAGGCCCCTTGATCCCGATCAGGTAGTCACGGAAGGCCTGAACGGTCTCCTCGGGCAGCCAGCTCCCGGTCGCCTTGAATGCCTTCTCACCAGCCAGCACCTCTTTCCACTCGATATGCTTGCCGTGCTTCGTCGCGCCAGCGTCCAGCACGAGCTGTGCTGCTGGCCATATGTCAATGCCAGTCCCGTCACCTTCTATATACGGGATGATCGGGTCATCAGGAACCTGCAAGGTCCCGTCGCTGCTCATGGTTATCTTCTGGGCCATGCCGCAAGCCTACCCCCTACCCGGAGGAGCCAAGTTCAGCCTTTCCACCACCGCCACGGTCGCACGAGCATTATTCATCGTATATAGATGTAGACTCTTGGCACCGGCTGACAGGAGATCCTCTCCCAGCTCACACGCCATATCGACACCGATCCTGCGGACCTCGTCCATGTCCGAGCCTGCACGCTCTACCGCCTCCCGAACCTTCTCTGGCACCTCTGCTCCAGACAGCTCCGCCATACGGCTCACGGTCCGGGGATTCGTTATAGGCATGATGCCGGGGATGACAGGCTTGTCGACACCGAGCGCCTCCAGGTCGTCCAGCAGGCGCAGGTAGTCCTCCACCCGGAAGAAGAACTGGGTGATCGCCAGATCTGCCAGTCTCAGCTTCGCCGCCAGGAGGCGCCTATCGGAGCCAAGGTCAGGGGCATCTGGATGGCCCTCGGGGTGCGCGGCCACAGCAATGCAGAAGTCGCCGACTGAGCGCGCGAGCTCCACGAGGTCAAGGGCGTGGGCAAGATCACCCTCCGGCCACGGAGAATCTGACTCGAGCGGAGGGTCCCCGCGCAGGGCGAGAATGTTCTCCACCCCTGCATCCCTGTAACGCTCGAGCACATCCACCAAGTCCTGGCGTCTGTGCGCCAGGCACGCCAGGTGAGCCATCGGCGTGGTCTCCCCATCGCCCAGAAGCCGCAAGACGAGATCATGGGTGCGCTCACGCGTCGAACCTCCGGCTCCATAGGTGATCGAGACGAATCCAGGCCGCAGGGGGAGGATGTCGCGAAGCGCCTCCTCCAGCCGGACGGCCGATGCCTCGCTCCTCGGAGGCCAGAGCTCCACCGAGAAACGGGAGCCGCCTTCGGTCAGCTCCGGATGCTCAGAGGTACCAGCTAACCACCGGTCTACGCGTGCCATGGGAATAACCTGAGAACCAACCGTCTTCAACCCGAGCGCGGGGGCGACGGCGCATCCGAGGACGGGCCATGGGATGCACGTCGCGCAGCATCGACAGCGTTCCGCAGGAGCATGGCGCGGGTCATCGGCCCGACGCCCCCCAGACGCGGCGTTATCCAGGAAGCGACCGACGCCACGTCCTCTGCAACATCAGAGACTATCCGGCGCCCTTCCCAGGAAATCCCGGCCCCCACCACTGCTGCACCGGGTTTCACCATCTCCTTCGTGACAAGACCAGGAGAGCCGGCCGCGGCAATCACGACGTCTGCGCGAGCCACGTACCCGGCCAGGTCGGGGACGCCTGTGTGGACAACCGTGACAGCGGCGTTGCATCCTGGACGGCGCAAGGCAAGCAGCAGAGCGAGGGGACGTCCGATCGTGATACCACGCCCTATCACCACAACATTCCGGCCTTCCACCTGAACTCCGTAAGCCGCCAGCAGGGCCACGATACCGGCTGGCGTACACGGGAGGGGGGCCTCCACCCCCATGACCAGCCGTCCCAGGTTCACCGGATGAAGCCCATCGACGTCCTTCCCCGGCTCCATGGCGTAGAGCACCTGGCTCTCGTCCAGGTGAGGGGGCAGGGGAAGCTGTACCAGGTATGCGTGAACAGACGGGTCCTCGTTGAACCTGCTTACCGCCCCGAGAACATCCTCCATGGAAGACCTCGACGGCAGGTGCTCGTGGTAGGAGCGGATTCCCACCTCCGCGCAGTCCTGATGCTTCATCTCTACATAACGAGCGCTAGGTCCATCGTCGCCTACGAGAATCGTTCCAAGACCTGGGGTAATGCCCGCAGCGGAGAGCGCTGCCACCTCGCCCGCTATCTCGCCCCTGATGCGCCTGGCGAGCGACTCGCCATCGAGCAGGCGGGCGGTGGAGTCAGTGCCGGAAATGACGCTCACCCGTGAACACCATCGCTATCGCTCGCTCGTCTGCTGCCGCTATGACCTCTGCGTCGCGAATCGAACCCCCAGGTTGTATCACCCCTCGCACCCCTGACTCGACCAGGGCATCCAGGCCATCACGGAACGGGAAGAACGCATCGGATGCCCCAGCCCCACCCTCGGCACGCCCGCCTGCCTTGGCTGTCGCTATACGGGAAGCGTCCACGCGATTCTGCTGGCCGGCGCCCACACCCACCACCTGGCCCTCGCAGGCGAGAACGATGGCATTGGAGCTGGTGCGAGCTGCCACGAGCCAGGCCAGAGCCATGTCACGCCACAGAGACTCGTCCGGCACCGCCTTCGTCACCACAGTCCAGCCCTCGCGCTCGAGGCTGACCCTATCAGCCTCCTGGAGGAGCAGAGCGTTCCCCAAGCTCCTCAGATGCACGGTAGCAGGCTCTGCCTCGGGCAGCTCGACCAGCCTCGTAGCTTTCCTGCGTGCGACGAGGCGGGCCACTGCCTCCTCCGTGAAGCCACTTGCCACTATGACATCTGCCTGGGGCCCCTTGGCCAGAGCCTCGGCCAGCGTGAGGTCCACCGCGACATGGAGAGCGACGATGCCCCCGAACGCCGACACCGGATCCGCGGCGAGCGCCAGCTCATATGCCTCCAGAGGGCTGGATGCAACAGCGACGCCACAGGGGTTCGCATGCTTCACGATCACGGCAGCAGACGAGCCAGAGCCATAACGGGAAGCCATGTCGCGCACCTCGTGCAGCAGGCTCCAAGCAGCATCGGCATCGTAGAGATTCAGGTAGGAGAGCCCGCGTCCAGCGAGCACGCGTGCTCGGTCCCAGACACTCCTCTTGCCCGATATCCTGTAGCGAGCACCGGCCTGATGGGGGTTCTCCCCGTAGTGCAGCACGTCTACCCGGCTGGCCACGATATCGAGCTCAGCCGGCAAGCTCGCAGGCTCGCCGGTCAGCACAACAGCAGGGAGATCACCGGCGCCGCCCGCCGAGGCCACAGCGCTGCCCGGCTGCCCACCAGCGCCGCTCGCCGAGGCCACAGCGCCGCTCGCCGAGGACAGCGATTCGAGCCACGATGCGACAGCTGCATCATATTCAGATGTAAGCTTGAACGCCTTCGCGGCCAGAGTCCTCCGCGTCTCCTCACCTAGAAGTCCGGACGAGGATAGCTCCTCCAAGACAGCCGCATAGTCGTAAGGGTCCACCACCACACCGACGTGCGCGTGGTTCTTCGCTGCTGCGCGCACCATGGCGGGGCCACCGATGTCGATCATCTCGACAGATGGATCACTCGAGAAAGGATAGAGATTGCAAACCACGAGATCTATAGGTGTGATCTCTCTCTCCGAGAGATCTGCCAGGTGCTCAGGGTTCGATCGATCTGCCAGGATCCCTCCGTGAATCGCCGGATGCAGTGTCTTCACACGGCCGGAGAGCATCTCTGGAGCTCCTGTGACAGACTCGACACTCCTGTGAGCCACGCCCCATTCCTCCAGGCTTGCAGCCGTGCCACCACTCGCCACCAGCTCCCAGCCCAACCGAGCAAGGCCTTCTGCAAACTCCTTCAGACCTGTTTTATCATACACAGATAATAGGGCGCGCGCCATAGGGATATCCTTTCATAGATCCTGCGACACGATGAACCTGCTGGTCACGATGAACCTGCTGGTCATGGAGCCGCCGCCCGGGAACGGCGTGCGGCCTCATCAAGCGACCTGCCCCCCGTCGCAAGCGCCTCCAGCACGATCTGCGGATAAAGACGACGCTCCACGATCTTTATCCGCTCGTGGAGGCTGGCCGGGGTATCTCCTGGAAGGACGGGGACAGACTCTTGGGCCAGGATCGGACCCTCGTCCACCTCAGGGGTAGCCAGGTGAACGGTACACCCTGTACGTCTCACACCGGCAGCCAGTGCATCCTCTACCGCGCGCCAGCCCTTGAACGCCGGCAGGAGAGCTGGGTGAGTGTTCAAGACCCGATCCGGATAGCTCTCCCACATGGCCGGGCCCAGGATCGTGCCGAAACCGGCCATCACGACGAGCTCTACCCGCGCTGCCTCCAGAACCTCGACGAGCTTCGCCGTATAGGCTCCACGGTCGAAGGTGGGTCCGAAGTCCTCCCTGGCCAGAACGAGGGCCTCCATGCCCGCTTCTCCGGCTATATCCAGCGCCGCGCATGGCCTGTCAGCCAGGACGAGCGACACGGGCACACCCGCCTCGAGCATGGCCCGGAGGATCGTGCCACTACCAGACACCAGGACAGCTGAGCGCACGCTTAGACGCTACCAAGAGCCCGTACTATCTCCACCATCTTCTCCCCAGCCTCGGTCGGGTTCCTAGCCACAGTAACGCCTGCGTCAGCAAGTGCCTCCATCTTGCCCTTCGCTGTTCCCTGCGACCCCGAGACTATGGCGCCAGCATGTCCCATCTTCCGGCCCTCCGGAGCTGTTACACCAGCCACGTAGGCGACCACAGGCTTGTCCATCTCCTTGGCGATATAGCCCGCAGCGCGCTCTTCCTCGGAGCCACCGATCTCGCCTATCATCATCACTGCCCTTGTCTCGGGATCGGCCTGGAAAGCCTCCAGGCAATCGATGAAACCCGTACCGGGGACCGGGTCCCCACCGATGCCTACGCAGGTGGTCTGTCCCACGCCCTGCTGAGACAGCTCGTGCAGGGCCTGGTAGGTGAGGGTCCCCGAGCGGCTGACTATTCCAACGGGACCACCCGCCAGAGCTATGTCACCAGAAGTGATGCCGATGTTGCACTTGCCGGGGCTTATGATACCCGGGCAGTTCGGACCGAGCAGGCGTGTGCCAGGGTAATCGCGCACGAGCAGGTTGTAGAAGCGTGCCTCGTCCTGAGCCGGTATGCCCTCCGTGATGCAAACTATGAACTCGATACCTGCCTTCGCTGCCTCGAGGATGGCATCCGAGGCGAACTTCGGGGGGACAACCACGAAAGAGGCTGTAGCACCCGTGGCACGCACGGCCTCATCTACAGTGTCGTAGACAGGGATGCCCTCCACATCGGTGCCGCCCTTGCCGGGGGTCACACCAGCAAGGATCTTCGTGCCATAGTCCCGGTTCCTCAGGCCATGGAAGCGACCTTGCCCACCGGTAAGCCCCTGCACGATCACCGTGGTATCTGCGTCGACGAAGATGCTCATGAACCGCTCCTTCCGCTACCCGCACCAGCTCCGGTAGCCGGTGCTGCACTTCCGACCGTGCCGGTCGAGCCCGCCCCCGCCATTTCCACTGCTCTCCTGGCGGCAGCCAGCATCGTTGGCTCGGCCTGTAGGCGCTCGGATATATGAGGAGCGAGGATCGCCCGACCCTCGGCTGCATTCGTTCCGTCCAGGCGCAGGACAATAGGGCTGCGTAGCTCTACACGTGAAAGCGCCTCCACAATGCCTTTCGCCACCTCATCACAGCGAGTTATGCCACCGAAGATGTTCACCAAGATGGCCCTCACCCGATCGTCAGAGTTGATCACCTCCAGGGCGCTAGCCATCACGTCCGCGTTCGCGCCCCCACCGATGTCGAGGAAGTTGGCCGCGCTACCTCCAGCCTGGTTCACGACGTCGAGCGTGCTCATGGCGAGCCCCGCCCCGTTCGCGATTATGCCCACCGTGCCATCAAGACCTATGTAGTTCAAGTGCTTCTCCTTGGCCAACCGCTCACGGGGGTCAATGTCAGCAGGATCAGGCGCGAGGTTCTCCCACTCCGGGTGACGATACGAAGCATTGTCGTCCAGGCTGACCTTGGCATCCAGGGCATGGACGCGGCCATCTGTCGTCAAGATCAGAGGGTTTATCTCGACCAGATCGGCGTCGGACTCCACGAAGCACCTGTAGAGCTTGACGAGCAGCTCGGCTGCCTGTGCTCGCGCTTGCTCCTCGAGGCCTGCAGCGTCCACAACTTCCCGCGCCCGGTCGAGGGCGAACCCGTCCACAGGATTTACGTGCGCACGAGCAATGGCCTCTGGCTCCTCGTCGGCTACCTGCTCTATGTCCACCCCACCTCGGGATGACACCATTGCCAGATGCAGTTTCGCTGCACGATCGAGCGTGAAACTCGCGTAGTACTCCTGTGCTATGTCCGAAGCATGCTCCACCCAGACTGTGCGAACTGTGTGACCCTTTATGTCCATGCCAAGGATCGCCTCGGCATGGGAGCGCGCCTCAGCGGGGTCACTCGCCAGCTTCACCCCACCGGCCTTCCCCCTGCCACCGACGGGCACTTGTGCCTTCACCACGACTGGATACCCGGCACGCTCGGCCTGCTCCAGCACATCCTCCACGGTTCGCGCTACACCGCCTGGCGAGACTGGAATGCCGAAGCGCTTGAATACCTCCTTGCCCTGGTACTCGAGAAGATCCACCACACGCTCCTTTCTCTCGGACCTCTACTTTGGCGGCACGCCGGCCGGCAGTGCCAATAGGGAGCTCACTGACCAAGTCAGCGCCCAAATCGATACCCAGGCCGAAGAGCGCGCAACATGATAGAACGCCACCTCTGATCGAGGCACCCGGAGAGGGCAACCCGAATCAAGACCCCAGCGTTTGACGCTCGTGCTCTCGCTCGTCCAGCACAGCAGCAAGCCAGCTCGTTATACCCTCGAGTGGGCTCCCCGGCGTGAAAACCCGCGCCACGCCTGCCGCCTCCAGCAGGGGGATGTCCTGGTCGGGAACTATCCCGCCAACTACCACCACCACGTCATCGAGCCCTGCGCCGCGGAGCCCCTCCATCACCTTCGGTACGAGCGTCAGATGAGCACCCGACAGCAGAGAGAGCCCGAGCGCATCTGCGTCCTCCTGAACTGCTGTCTGCACCACCTGCTCAGGGGTCTGGTGCAAGCCCGTGTACACGACCTCGAATCCGGCGTCCCTGAGTGCCCGGGCTATCACCTTCGCCCCGCGGTCGTGCCCATCCAGCCCAGGCTTCGCCACGACGACCCGGTAAGGACGCTCCACCGCCTTCGACCCTACCGCGCCGGCCCAGGATGGGCCAGATCACCTTCCACGGCCGAGAGATGCAGTGACCGAGGGCCATCTCTCACACCTCCTCGATCAGCTCGGAAGGTAGCTCCTTCAGGAAGCGACTCGGTATGCCGTACTGCGGCGCTCCCCAGACGACTCTCGACCAGGCATGGACGAGATAGAGACGCTGACGAGCACGAGTGATCCCCACATATGCAAGCCTGCGCTCCTCTTCCAGCTCGTCGCGATCATCGAGCGCCCTGACATGCGGGAACACGCCGTCCTCGAGGCCCACGAGGAAAACCACGGGGTACTCGAGGCCCTTCGCCGTGTGCAGGGTCATAAGCGATACACCTCGCTCTGCTTGCTTGACTGGCCCTGCCATCTCAGCCTCGTCTATCGCTCCCATAAGGCTCACCGATGACAGGAACTCGTCCAGATCCTCGAACTGGGCAGCTACGCCTGACAGCTCCACCAGGTTCTCGAGGCGCCCCTCAGCCTCGATACCGCCCTCGGCCTCGGTTGCCTCCCGATAGCCGCTGCGAACGACCACCTGCTCCACCAGATCCCTGGGGGATGTGCCCGCCTCCAGCACACGGCGAAGCTCCTCCAAGAGATCGAGGAACTTCCCTATAGCCTCGCTGGCCCGTTTCGCCACCCCAGCGTCACGAGCAAGCCCGAGAGCTGCTCCCAGGCTCTTCCCCTCCGCCAGGGCATAGCTGCTCAGGCGCTCCAGGGTGCTGTCGCCGATGCCTCTCCTCGGAACGTTCAGCACGCGCCTTAGCGACACCTCGTCGTCCATGTTCACGAGCACCCGCAAGTAGGCAAGCACGTCCTTCACCTCGCGCCTGTCGTAAAAGCGAAGGCCTCCCACGACCTGGTAGGGAACACCCTGAACTACGAATGCCTCCTCCAGAGCCCGGCTCTGCGCGTGGGTGCGGTAGAAGACTGCGGCCTGGTCGTATGCCAGTCCCTCGTCACGTACGAGCCTGCGAAGCTCGGCCGCCACCCACGCAGCCTCGTCCTTCTCGTCCTCCGCACGGTACAGCCGGATCGGCACACCCCCCGGCTGCTCCGTCCAGAGATCCTTTGGAACACGCCTCGCGTTGTTGGCGATCAAGGCGTTGGCCGCATCGAGGATCACCGGCGTCGAGCGGTAGTTCCGCTCGAGACGGATAACCGTGGCGTCCGGGAAGGCCCGCTCGAACTCGAGGATATTCCTGATGTCTGCGCCGCGGAACCTGTAGATGCTCTGGTCAGAGTCTCCGACGACGCACACGTTCCCGCGGGCTTTACCGAGAAGGAGCACCAGCTCGTTCTGTGCATGGTTCGTGTCCTGGTACTCATCCACAAGAAGGTGATGAAAGCGCTCCTGATAGTGGCCGAGAACCTCCGGATCGCTACGAAGAAGCTTCACTGTCGCCATGATGAGGTCATCGAAATCGAGCGCGTTGGCAGCGAGACACCGCTCCTGATAGATGCGGTACACGCGGGCTACCTCGCGATCGAGCCCGCCGTCTGCCCGCTCCTCCATCTCGCGCGCTGACACGAGCTCTCCTTTGGCTGCACTGATGATCCCCTGGACGGTCCTCGGAGGAAGGCGCTTCGGATCCAGGTTGCACTCGGTGAGCAAATGAGAGATGAGCCTCCTCTGATCGGAGTCATCATATATGGTGAATGAGGATCGATAGCCGATGCGATCTCCGTAAGCCCGCAGGATCCTGACACAGGCCGAATGGAACGTCGATAGCCACATTCCTCGTGTGCCGGCACCGAGTAGAGATTCGACGCGGCTGCGCATCTCGCCTGCAGCCTTATTAGTGAAGGTGATGGCACATATACCCGATGAAGGAACCCCCCTGCGCCCCACAAGGTGAGCTATCCGATGGGTAAGGACCCGCGTCTTGCCGGAACCAGCTCCCGCGACAACGAGAAGGGGTCCCTCTCCGTGGAGGACCGCCTCGAGCTGCTCCGAGTTCAGGCCCCGCAAGAGCGGGTCAGCCTCTCCTACTCCCATTCGATCGTTCCAGGTGGCTTAGAGGTTACGTCGTATACCACGCGGTTCACGCCGGGAACCTCGTTTATCAGGCGAGAGGATATCCTCTCCAGAAGCTCGTCAGGCAGCCTTGCCCAATCAGCTGTCATAGCATCGTCACTAACCACAGCGCGGAGCACGATCGGGTATCCATAGGTGCGCTCATCTCCCATCACTCCCACGGAGCGAATACCCAGCAGCACCGCGAAGGCCTGCCAGAGGTCCCGATCGAGCCCGGCACGCCGTATCTCCTCCAGCACGATCACATCCGCCCGGCGAACGCACTCCACCCGCTCCGACGTCACCTCTCCGATCACTCGTACGGCAAGGCCTGGCCCAGGGAAGGGCTGGCGCCAGACGATCTCCGCCGGTAGGCCAAGCTCCTCTCCCACCGCTCGCACCTCGTCTTTGAAAAGCGAGCGCAAGGGCTCCACCAGCTCGAAACGCATGTCCTCGGGAAGGCCACCCACGTTATGGTGCGACTTTATCCGTGCTGCATCGGAAGTTCCGGACTCGACCACGTCCGGGTAGAGGGTGCCCTGAACGAGAAAGTGCGCGTCAGACAGATCTCGCGCTACCTCCTCGAATATCCTGATGAAGAGCGTACCTATCCTCTTGCGCTTCTCTTCCGGGTCCGTGATGCCGGCCAGTGCAGCGAGGAAGCGGTCCTGCGCCTTCACATGGACCAGAGGAACCGAGAACTGATCCTGGAAGGTAGCCTCCACCTGCTCGGCCTCTCCGGCCCTCATCAGCCCGGTGTCCACGAAGACACAGGTGAGCTGGGTCCCGACCGCCTTGAACACTAGGGCGGCGGCTACGGCAGAGTCCACTCCCCCCGAGAGAGCACAGAGCACCTTCGAGGATCCGACCTGAGCCTTCACCTGGGATAGCGCGTCCTCGATTATCGAGACCCTTGTCCAGGTAGGGCGGCAGCCACACGCCTTGTAGCAGAAGCTCTCTATCACCTCCTGGCCCCTGTCCGTATGCGCTACCTCCGCATGGAACTGCACCCCGTAGAGGCCCCGGTCGATGTCCTCGAAGGCAGCAACCGGCGCACCAGCACTCCTGAGAGTCGCTACCGCCCCCGAAGGAGGCTTTTCTATGGCATCCGCATGACTCATCCATACGTTGCTCGACTGCGGCCACCCTGCCGTCAGCAGGGAGCTCACCTGCTCACGTTCGACCAGGGTTCGGCCGTACTCCCCCTTACCGGTGCGAGCGACTCTCCCGCCCAGATCGTTTGCCATTAGCTGAGCTCCGTAGCAGATCCCCAGCACCGGTATCCCAGCATCGTAGATCGACCTGTCTATCCCGGGCGCGCCTTCGACGTAGACGGATTGGGGACCTCCCGAGAGTATTATGCCTGCCGGTCGGCGGACCGATAACTCCGAAGCACTCATCGTATGGGGAACTATCTCCGAGTAGACGTGAGCTTCACGAACACGTCGCGCTATGAGCTGTGCGTACTGAGCGCCAAAATCTACGACCAGCACGCCGCCTGGTGCCGGGACCATTAGCGCACCTGACCCAGAGCGCGGACCACCTGAGGTGGCCGATGCAAGCGAGCCACCCCGGTCAGTGACCCATGCCGACGCCCTGGGAACGCTGGAGCGCTTTCCCTTCCGTCTGCAGGGCTGGGGCCACCATCACCTCGGCCTTCTGGAACTCCTTCACGCTCGCGTAACCACAGGTGGCCATCGAGGTTCGCAGCGCTCCGAACAGGTTCATCCTGCCATCGTTCTCGTGCGCAGGTCCCACCAGGATATCAGCCAAGGTCCCACGGACCTCTGTGCGCACGCGGGTGCCACGTGGAAGGGTGGGATGGAACGTAGCCATCCCCCAGTGATAGCCGCGGCACGGAGCCTCGACAGCAGATGTCAGTGGCGAGCCCAGCATCACAGCGTCGGCACCGCAGGCTATGGCCTTGGCTATGTCGCCACCCCGGCTCATGCCGCCATCTGCTACCACGTGAACGTAGACACCAGTCTCGTCCAGGTGGCGCATCCGGGCCCCTGCCACATCCGCTATGGCTGTTGCCTGGGGAACGCCGATACCGAGGACCCCACGCGTAGTGCAGGCATTGCCAGGTCCTACACCCACGAGCACGCCGACCGCACCGGTGCGCATGAGGTGCAGTGCGGCCTGGTAGGAGGCACAACCACCTACGATCACGGGCAGATCGAACTCCCGGATGAATCGTTTCAAATTCAGGGGTTCTGCCGTCTTCGAGACGTGCTCTGCCGACACCACAGTACCCTGTATCACAAGAAGATCTAGCTCACCCGCCAGTATGTAAGGAGCGAGCTCCTCTGTGCGTTGCGGAGTGACAGACGCGCAGGAGACCACCCCGCCATACTTGATCTGGCGGATGCGCTCGGTTACGAGCTCGGGCTTTACCGGCTCGCTGTAGAGCTGCTGGAGGCGCGCCGTCGCCTTGCCATCGTCGAGATCCGCTATCTCGCTGAACACGGGTTCAGGATCCTCGTAGCGAGTCCAGAGCCCCTCCAGGTTCAGGACCCCCACACCGCCCAACCGTCCAACGGCTATAGCGGTATCAGGACTCGTCACGCCATCCATCGCGGCTGCCATGAGCGGCAGCTCGAATCGGTAAGCGTCTATCTCCCAGGAGATGTCGACGTCCTCCGGATCTCTCGTCCTGCGACTCGGGATGATGGCTATGTCGTCGAACCCATACCCACGCCGACCTGACTTGTAGATGCCGATCTCGATCTCTGCCACTCCACTTCCTCCCGGTCGCCGTTGATGAATTATCTGGTGCCAGCGTAGCGCGGCTGAACCGCCTGGGACGGTGACGCTTCAGGTGTGCTCGCTTCCGGCTGCACGCGCCGCTATCGTGCTCAGAACCTGGCCGAGTATGCTTGCCGTGGCTCCCCAGATCGTCTCGCCGGCTGCCTCGAAGAACCAGACTGGATGAGTCCCACCCCCCGGTACTGGCCAATGCTCCTCCCGCCAGACGCCTCCCGCCGCGAGCTCCGCCAGCGAGACGTCGAAGATCCTCGCCACCTCCCTCCTGTTGGCGACCAGCCCGGGAACGCTGTCCAGGCGACCCACGAATGGACGTATTGCCCTCCGACCCGAGACGGTCAGAAGCGGGGGGAGCTCGACCACGGGCTTCACCAGGCCAGGCTCCAGCCCGATCTCCTCATATGCCTCTCGCAGCGCCGCCTCTAAGGCTCCCTCACCCTGCTCTATGCCGCCTCCGGGAAAGGCGACCTCTCCCGTATGGCGACGCAAGGCGAGCGAGCGTCTTGTCAGCACGACGCGGACCGAGCGATCCCGTTCGAAGAGCGGGATCAGGACGGCAGCAGGCCGCTCCCGGTCCACGGGGTACCTGTGCTCGCTCGGCGTGTCGAGCGACGCGCCACCAGCACTCTTGCCATCAAGAGGGCCTGGGAATCTGAGCG
>DAHXND010000054.1 GCA_027366675.1 Acidimicrobiales bacterium | reverse complement strand
GGCCAGCCCCGCCTCCCCCGAAAAAGCCCCCGCCACCCGCTGGCTGGCCTGCCTGCATGTCGAGTCTCTGGGCTATCGACTGGCGGAGCACGACCAGCTGCGTACCCGGTGTCGTCTCGATCGTCACCCTGTCGTCATTGACCTCGGTCACCGTGCCTACTATCCCGCTCGTCAGCACGACCTCTGCACCCATCTCCACGCTCGCGGCGGTCTGGCGCTGGCGGCGCATCCTCTGCTGGCCCGGCCGCACGAGCAGGAAATAGCCGACTCCCACTATCAAGATGAGGAAGATTATGGAAAACGCGTCCCCACCCGAGGAGCTGCTCTTGGACGACGACTTGGCAGCTGCCAGCAGGAGCACTGCCGGGAGACTCGTCAGATGTTGAGGCATAGCGATCAGCTCCGAACACTCGGGGACTCAGGAACACCGCAGACCTTGCGGGTTGCGGCTACCCCCAGGCAGTCAAGCGTCACGAGACCGGGCGAGCTATTGGCACGTCCGGCAGGGAAACTGGTCCGCTGCGGGCGCTTATCAGGATAGCGCAAGACCTGAAGGGACGCGGGGCACCCTGGCTCAGCCCCATGCGGCCATGATCTCGGCACGCAGGCTATCCAGGCGGCCGGCCCCGATCGCCGCATTGATCCTGTCCATCAGGGACAGCATCCAGGAAACGTTGTGCCAGGTCACCAAGCGCAGCGCGACCGGCTCCCCCACCATCAGGAGGTGGCGAATGTACGCCCTGGTATATCTGGAGCAGGTGGCGCAGGGGCAACCCTCCTCGAGCGGCTCCAGGGAGCCCGCATGCTCGGCTCTACGCAGGTTGTAGCGACCCCTGGCGGTGAGCACCGCGCCATGCCTGGCCAAGCGCGTGGGTGCCACGCAGTCGAAGAGATCCACCCCTCTGGCCACCCCCTCCACGAGTCCCACAGGGTCCCCCACGCCCATCAGGTAGCGCGCCCGATCTTGGGGCAGGACGCCTATGGCCGATTCGAGGGCCTGCAGCATGGCCCCGCGGGGCTCGCCGACAGACAAGCCTCCGATCCCGTAGCCGTCGAAGTCCAGCGCCACCGTGAGCTCCGCACTCAGGCGCCTTAGACCGGGATCTACACCACCCTGGACGATCCCGAACAACGCCTGGCCCTCCCGTCGCTTGGCTGCAACTGAGCGCTTTGCCCACGCAGCCGTACGCTGCAGCGCCGATCGCAGCTCTTCGGCTCCAGCGGGGTAGGGAGCGCAGACGTCGAGGACCATCTGAACGTCTGCTCCTATGGCTTCCTGCGCAGCCACTACCGACTCGGGCGTCAGGTACACGAGCCCGCCGTCATAGACGGAACGGATCGTGACACCTCCATCGTCGACTGAAGAGGGCAGAGAGTGCGCCTGATACCCGCCGGAGTCAGTGAGCACGTGACCGTCCCAGGCAGCGAAGGCGTGTATGCCACCTGCTGCCTCTATCAGGTCAGTTCCCGGTCGGAGCAGGAGGTGATACGTGTTGGCGAGCATCACCGGAGCACCTAAGCACGCGAGATCCGCGGTAGAGAGAGCCCGTACAGAGCCTCTCGTCCCGACCGGCATGAAGCAGGGAAGCCGCACGGACCCGCGCTCGGTATGAAGCCATCCCGCCCTGGCATCCCCGTCACGTGCCGTTATCTCCAGGCGCACGCCCCGATCAGAAGAACCGCGCCCAGTGCTGCCTGAACGCCCCCCACTTCTGCCGCAACGCTCGGCGCTGCTCCCGGAAAGCCCCCCAGTGCTACCGGAACGTTCGGCGCTGCCCGAGGTGCGCCCGCGCCCCGGGGGCCCGCTCACCACGAGCGCCTCTCCAGCAGCATGGCATCCCCGAAGGACAGGAACCTGTATCCACGTTCAAGCGCTACACGATAGAGGTCACGCCAACGCGGACCGACGAAGGCCTCGACGAGCAGCAGCAGTGATGATCGTGGCAGATGGAAATTCGTCAGCAGGACATCCACGAGCTGGAAGGGATATCGCCCATGAATGAACAGCTCGCTCTGGCCGCTGAGCTCGCCCGTCGCCGCCGCCGTCTCGAGTGCGCGAACCACGGTCGTGCCCACGGCGACCACCCGCCTCGCGTTCTCACACGCATCCATGGTCTCCCTTCCGATCTCGTAGCGCTCGCTATGCATGACATGGTCCTCGGGCTTGGACGCCGTCATGGGCTTGAATGTCGCCAGCCCTACACAGAGATTCAGGCGCACGATCTTCACGTTGCGCTCCGAGAGCGCCTCCAGGATCTCTCTCGTCAGATGCAGCCCCGCGGTCGGAGCAGCCACCGAACCGGGCACGCGCGCGTAGACGGTCTGGTAGCGCTCGGGGTCACCGAGTGGCGCGCGTATGTAGGGAGGCAGGGGCACGACGCCTGCCTGCTCGATCACCTCGGCATCAGCCAGAGTTACGACCCGTACCATTCCCTGGCCATCCACCTTGCCGCCGGCGACGGCTGCGAGGGATCCATCCGCGGAGAACAGCTCGGTACCTGGCTGCACCCGAGCACCCGGACGGATGAGTGCCTTCCATGCTTGCGGACCTGATCCTGGCGCTCCTGAATCTTGCGGACCTGATCCTGGCGCTCCTGAATCTGGCCGATCCCCTCCTGAGTCCGGGCGATCCCCGCCGGGAAAAGCGGTGAGGGTGCCCCCACTCACGCCACCTGCACTGAGCGGCTCGAGAAGCAGCACCTCCACCTTCCCGCCCGTCGATTTTTCCAGCCTGAGGCGCGCCGGGATCACCCTGGTCTCGTTCAGCACCAGCACATCACCCGCCTGGAGGAGCTCCGGGAGATCGGAGATCCTCCGGTGCTCCAGCCCCGCCAGACCTGCCTTGCCGTCCAGATCGACCAGCAGGCGCGCCGCGCTGCGAGGCTCTATGGGGACCTGAGCTATAGCGGAGACGGGCAGCCCGTAGTCGTAACCGTCCACAGATCAGAACCTTAGAAGCCCGGATGGCCAGGAACGGCCATGGGCCGGCGCAGCGGGGGGAACGACGCGCGCTGGAGGAAGCGAGGCCACCCGATTCTCTCCAGAGCCCTGCTCGCCGGCGGGCTGCATCTCTACAGGAGCCTGGATCTCTACAGGAGCCTGGAGCCTGCAGGCTCGCTCAGCCCGAGGTGCGCCCAAGCTGCCGGCGTGGCGAGCCTGCCCCTGGACGTCCTCTGTATGAGGCCTGACCTCAATAGATACGGCTCGTAAACATCCTCGATGGTATCCGGCTCCTCCCCGACGCTGTGGGCGAGCGTGACCAGCCCAACCGGCCTACCGGAGAACCGCTCGCAGAGGCTGCGTAGGATCCCCCTGTCCACGTGGTCGAGCCCACGCTCGTCCACGCCGAAGAGCTCCAGTGCCCTGCGCGCTATGTCGAGATCGACCCGCCCATCGCCCCGAACCTCGGCGAAGTCCCTTACACGACGCAATAGCCGGTTCGCTATCCGGGGAGTCCCGCGCGCGCGCCTGGCGATCTCAGCCCCACCGCTACGATCGACATCCACCTTCAATATAGATGCCGCTCGCTGAACGATATCCTCCAGCTCGGCGGGCTCGTAGTAGTCGACGTTGCTCACGAATCCGAATCGATCCCTGAGCGGACCTGCGAGAAGTCCAGTCCTCGTAGTGGCCCCGACCAGCGTGAAGCGAGGTAGCTCGAGACGGATAGCTCGTGCGGTCGGGCCCTTGCCGATGACGATGTCGATCTGGAACTCCTCCATCGCCGGGTAGAGGACCTCCCCCACCGTGTGTGGCAGGCGATGGATCTCGTCTATGAAAAGAACATCACCTTCCTGGAGAGCTGTAAGGATCGCTGCCAGGTCCCCGCCGCGCACAAGCGCCGGTCCGGAGGTCACGCGCAGCCCGACCCCCATCTCCGAGGCTGCGATCCCCGCCAGCGAAGTCTTGCCGAGCCCTGGCGGTCCGGCGAAGAGCAGGTGATCGACTGGCTGGCCCCTACGCCTGGCCGCCTCGAAGACGATCTGCAGGTGCTCCTTCAGGCGGGACTGCCCTATGAACTCCGAGAGCGATCTGGGACGCAGCCGCGCCTCCTCGTTCGCCTCTTGCGCCTGGGGCAGCGGATCAAGGGCCCGCATTGCCCGCTCGCTCTCCGCACCATGGCTGACCCTGCCGTCTGGTGGCACAGTGACGCCGCCGGATGCCTGCTGCGCACTGGACGGCGGGGATGGATGACCACCGCCCACCCGGTAGGCACCGCCACCACCCGGCGGGGACGCCTGCCCAGCCGGCGGGGACGACTCACCGCCCGGCGGGGATGCCTGCCCAGCCGCTGAGTGGGCGCTGGCCAGCACCTCGCGCCGCGGGCTCATCTCCCTGCCCCTGCGAGCTCACGAAGAGCCTGGCGTAGCTGATCCTGGACAGCTCCCTCGCCATCCACTCTTCGGATAGCCTGCGCTATCTCATCTGGCCCGTAACCCAGCTGCTGGAGAGCCGCGACCACCTCCCGCCTCGCTGCGGCCCCTCCGCTCTCGCCATCTCCAGCCGCGGTAGGGGTCGAGACCGTCCCATCAGAGCCAGAGACATCCATGGCCTGAAACCGCGGTTTCAGGTCCAGGCAAAGGCGCTGCGCTGTCTTCCGGCCTATCCCCGGTACAAGGCTGAGCATCTCCAGGTCGTCATCGTAGACAGCCTTCCGCAGGGCCTCGGGGGCATGAACTGACAGTACGGCCAGAGCCAGGCTCGGCCCGACACCGTGACCTGCGAGAAGTGCCTCGAAGCATCGGCGCTGCTCCCTGGTGGAAAATCCGTACAGCACTATCGCATCCTCCCTGACGTGGGTATGGACATGGAGCTCGGCTACGTCGCCCAGCTGGCCCAGGGCGAACGCCACGCCCGTAGGGACCCGCACCTCGTATCCCACCCCACCTACGTCGAGGAGCACGGTCCCGTCCGGCTCGCGATCAATGAGCCTCCCGGAGAGAAAGCCGATCATGTGGACCCCGCCACTCCACCGAGGCGCGGCCGCTCCGCACGGGCATCTGGCGCGCCCAGCCGTGCTCTCGCCACCCCTCCGGGACTCGGGCGAGACTGCCTGCCCGTAGCACGCCTGATCGCCTCGTCCATCGCCGAACGGCTGAGATGGCACAGGGCTATTCCGAGCGCGTCCGTCACGTCAGGGGGATCCGGAGGCGAGGGCAGACCACATAGCGCAGCAACCATCGCGCCAAGCTGCTCCTTCGTGGCAGACCCGTAGCCGGCGATCGCCTCCTTCACCTCGTTCGCCGTGTACTGGACGACCGAGAAGCCACGCCGCGCTGCACCCTCGAGAGCCAGTCCGCTCGCCTGCCCCACGCTCATGGCGGTGCGCGCGTTCACCTGGAAGAAGACGCGCTCGACCGCCACCACGTCAGGCGTCAGAGAGTCGTAGAGAGCTGCGAGATCGTCTGCGAGGAGAGCGAGGCGCTGCGGCAACGGGAGGTCCTTGTCTGTAGTCAGAACGCCAGCCGCCACAGCGCTTACCTGCCCCCCGGCGTGCTGGAGCGCACCGTACCCGCACCTCGACAGCCCTGGGTCTATACCGAGAACGAACACTCGTTCTATTCTAGCTCCCGGCTATCCCTGCCTGGCGGATACCCCGAAGGGCTGACGATCGCCGGCTGGCGAGCGCCGGAAAGCCCTGCCGCTGCAGGTGATCGCCGGCTGGCGAGCGCCGGAAAGCCCTGCCTCACTCCTCGCTCACCGCAGCGAGAACAGCGTCCGGGATATCGAAGTTCGACCAGACATTCTGGACATCGTCGTGGTCGTCCAGAAGCTCGAGGACACGCAGCACCTTCCGGGCATCGCTCTCGCCATCTACCAGCACAGTCGTGGTCGGGCTCATCACCAGCTCAGCCGAGAAGACAGCCATCCCGCCAGATTCGATGGCGTCCCTGACGCGTGCGAGGTCACCAGGAGGACACGTCACGACCCAATGCGAATCGCCGTCGTCGGTTACGTCGTCTGCTCCGGCTTCGGCTCCGATATCGACCAGCCGGTCCTCGTCGGCAGAGCCGTCGACCACCACCTGCCCCTTGCGCTCGAACTGCCACGACACGGCCCCCGGCTCGGCCATGCTGCCCCCATTCCGGCTGAATATGCTCCTTATCTCCGAACCAGTCCGGTTACGATTGTCGGAGAGACACTCCACCAGGATCGCCACACCGGCAGGCCCATACCCTTCGTAGGATACAGGCTCATAACGCACGCCCTCGAGCTCCCCCGTGCCTCGCTTGATGGCCCGTTCGATCGTCTCCAGCGGCACCGACGCATCACGGGCCTTCTGGAACATCGTCCGAAGGGTCGCATTCGACTCTATATCGCTTCCACCTTCACGCGCAGCTACCTCCACCTGGCGGATCAGCTTTGCGAATATCTTACCCCGAACCTTGTCTACAGCAGCTTTCCTGTGCTTGGTCGTGGCCCACTTCGAGTGTCCGGACATGGTGTACTCACGCGCTCCTCTGCTTATCGGCTTCACTGCCAGCTTCCGTGGCCACCAGAGGATAGCCCCGTGCAACCATATCGAGAAAGTACCCGTGCAGCCGGCTGTCACCGGTCAGCTCAGGATGGAAGGAGCTGACCAGGATCGGCCCGCTCCGGCACAGCACGGGGACCCGGGCCGCAACCCTGCTACCGGCCGGCGCCCTGCCATCTGTGCGCAGATCAGATGCGTTGCCACCTGAGCGCTGCTCAGAGGCGAGAGGACCCCGGCGGGCAGCGACCGGCTCGGCCACGCTGGCCATCACCTCGACGCCTGGACCGACGGACTCTATCAGCGGGGCCCGTATGAAAACCGCCCTTATCGGCCCTCCGGCTATGCCTTCCACCTCCAGGTCTGACTCGAATGAGGCCACCTGCCGTCCGAAACCGTTCCGGCGCACGCTCAGGTCTATGGCATCGAATGTCCGCTGGTCGCTGCGCCCGTCCATGACCCTCGAAGCGAGGAGGATCATCCCTGCGCAGGTTCCGAAGACAGGCAAGCCTGACGCTATCAGCAGAGCGAGCTCGCTCCACATGCCAGATGACTCGAGCAGCATCTGGATGGTCGTGGACTCGCCCCCGGGCAGCACGAGCCCATCGAGGCCCCTCAGATCCCGCCCATCGCGCACGCTCGTGGCTTCGGCTCCGAGATCACGCAAGATCGCGAGGTGCTCTACCGAATCGCCCTGCAGCGCCAGAACACCTATCCTGCCAGGAGCTGAGTGGCGACCGGAAGCCCTGCGCCCGGATCCCTGCTGCTCTTCCATCAGATCGACCCGAGGGGACTGGCGGCTCCAGCCATCAGAGAAGTCATATCCGATGAATGATGCCCCGGCTGCGACCGATCCAAGATCGCGCCCGTCACCAGCCGCGATCCGCCAGGTGCACTCCGAGCTCGCCCATCTCGATGCCCGCCATGGCTTCGCCGAGCCCTGTGCTGACCTTCGTCACTATATCGACATCGTCGAAATGGGTCGTAGCCTCCACTATGGCCCTCGCCCGGCGAGGTGGATCCGAGCTGTGGAAGATTCCGGACCCCACGAACACCGCCTCAGCTCCGAGCTGCATCACGAGAGCCGCGTCGGCAGGCGTGGCAAGGCCACCCGCGCAAAAGAGCGGCACCGGCAACCTCCCTGCGTCAGCCACCTCGTCCACCAGCCCGATCGGCGCTGCGAGCCGTTTCGCCCAGGCGTAGCGCTCCGCTGCGTCACATGACCGGATGGCCCGGATGTCGCCGAGGATGGACCTCAGGTGCGCCACGGCCTCTACGACGTTGCCGGTACCGGCTTCGCCTTTCGAGCGAATGAGGGCTGCACCTTCGGATATGCGGCGAAGAGCCTCTCCCAGGTTCGTTGCCCCGCAGACGAAGGGGACGGTGAACCTCCACTTGTCGATATGGTGCTCCTCGTCAGCGGGCGTGAGCACCTCGCTCTCGTCCACGTAATCCACCCCGAGGTGCTCGAGTATCTGAGCCTCTGCGAAGTGACCTATGCGCGCCTTCGCCATGACCGGGATGGTCACGGTCTCCTGGATCTGGCTTATGAGCGCCGGATCGCTCATCCTGGCGACGCCCCCGTCTCTTCGTATGTCAGCTGGCACGCGTTCGAGGGCCATCACCGCCACGGCGCCGGCATCCTCCGCTATCTTCGCCTGCTCGGGCGTGACCACGTCCATGATCACCCCGCGTCTCAGCATCTCGGCCAAGCCTCGCTTTACCCGCATGGTGCCGGTCGAGCGATCGGAAGCCATTGCCACTACGCCCTTCCCAGCCGGGCCCTTCCCAGCCGGGGCATTCCCGGCGGGGCTATTCCCAGCGGGGCTATTCCCAGCGGGGCTGTTCCCAGCGGGGCTATTCCCGGCGGGCGCGGCCGTCACAGCACCCGCGCTGCTCCCGGAATCACCCGCGCTGCTCCCGGAATCAGATGAGAACCCCTTAGAGTCAGCCATCTATCACCTCGATGCTTTCTCGACTGCACTTCTCTTCGACTGGACTGCACTACAGGCTAGCCGGGATGAGACAACGGTCAGCGGGAGCGGCTGGCGCCAGAAGTTCCGATACCCGAAGCGGGGAGCCGGTCACGCCCCTATGGCTGGGGAGCCGGTCACGCCTTCTTCCGACGGCTTCTGCGATCTGAGCGGCAGAACGGCCACGCCCCTATGGCTGGGGAGCTTGCCACGCATCTGGCATCCACGGCAGCTCTCAGTACTCCTCCAGAGCGTCGACGCGCAGCCGGAGCTCCGGCGTCATGCCAAGGCTCGACCCTGACTCGGTCCTGCCACCTTCACGAGAGCCCCGGTGAGGATCGACGGCCGGAAAGATCTGCCATCCCGGAGCGGTAGCGAGGATAGCGCGCCTGCGGGCAGCTCCCATGGCGGGCTCGCCGAGAAGGGGGGGCTCGCCGAGAAGGGCGGGGGCCCCGGCAGCCCTTTCCAGGACCGCAACCAGCCCGGGCGGGTAGCGGGTGAACCTAACGGCCAGGCGGTCGGCCTCGATCTGGCTGTGCGATCCCATCAGGTGGTCCATAGCCATCATCGCCACGCTGCGTCGCCTGCCGCCGGGCGCCCTTCGTCCTGCGACCCATCCCAATGTGGATCCCGCCACGCTCAGCAAGAGAGCTTCGCCGCGCCGTACGTGAGCCACCTCATGGGCAACCAGTGCTTCCAGAGCCACGAGGTCCAGCTCCGTGGCCGCAGCGCTCGTAACCACTATCACGGCACCGCCCGCCGGTTGGGCGAGCGCCAATGCGTCGATCGCTCTCGACTCGAGGATCATGGTTTCGATGCCGCCCACGCCTGCCGTAGAAGAGAGCCCGTCCACTATGTTCAGGAGCCGGGCTGCGTGGTAGGGATCCAGGGCATCGGAAGCGCTGCTCACACCCAGAGCCGACAGAAGGCGGCCCAGACTGCGCTGTCTTAGCCACCAGGAGGAAGCCACCCATCCAACCAGCCCGGCAGCCACGCCGGCCCACCAGGACACCCCTATCCCGCATCCGACACCCAGCACCACGAGAACCGGGGTCGTGACAAGCATGGTGAGGCGCAGCGCCCTCCGCTCGTTCACGATAGCGAGAGCCAGGTCCGGGTCCTCCACCAGCGCCGGGCCTGGATTCGCAGCACTCTCGTTCCCCGGGGCCCGAACCCTGCCAGCCACGGCACTCCCCTGCCTGGCCCGAGCCGCGCCATCACCGCTGCGACTGCGACGCCGATCGCCAACGGCACCGGCACCGGCACCGGCACTGCTTGATTCACCGGCACCGGCATTGCTCGATTCACCGGCACTGCCTGACCTTCGCCGCGCTCCGCCTCGCGACTCACCGGCGGAACTGGTCGCCCGAGCACCTGAGCGCGATCGGGCGCTCGCGGGCGCTCGCTGGCGCTCACCTGCCTTCTCGGGTTCCGTCCCTGCCTTGGCGGCGACCCGCCGGGGCGGCGGGGCGTCCTCGCCGGCCGCGGTTGCCTGCTTCCCGGGCGCACGTTTCCTCGGGGCACGCTTCCTCGGAGTCGAAGGCTTCTCTTCCACAGTGCGACCAGCGTACAGCCTGGCAGACCTACCCGGTTACCATGCATTGTGGATAGTTTTCCTTCAGACATCTATACCGAGCCTGAGCCTGACCCAGATACCCTTTCGCACCTCGGCCCGCTCCGGCCACTGGCTGGTCGCTGGCACGGCGAAGGGCTGGACGAGCATCCAGTGGCGACCGGCACGGAGGTGAGCCCGTACCTGGAGGACTACGACCTGCAACCGATCGATCCCCAGACGAATGGGCCCCAGCTTCTATATGGGCTGCGCTACCACACCCACATAGTCGAGCCGGGCAGGACCGAGACCTTCCACGACCAGGTCGGCTACTGGCTCTGGGAGCCGGAGACCACAGTGGTCACGCTCATGCTCGCCATCCCGAGAGCGCAGGTTCTCCTGGCAACAGGGAAGGCCAGCGCCGATGCCAGCTCATTCGAGCTGAGCGCCAGGGCGGGTGCCGAGGACTGCGGCACATGCTCCGGGGAGTTCCTGCTCTACGCTTTCCGCACGATCGAGTACCACATCGAGGTCGCGGTAAACCCGGACGGCACATGGTCGTATGCCCAGGACACGGTGATGCTGGTCCGAGGAAGATCCGAGCCGTTTCACCACACCGACCGGAACACCCTGCGCCAGGTCGCTCCGCCCACTCCGAACGCGTGACGCGACGTCGCTCGGCCCACGTGCAACGCGTGACGCGACGTCGCTCCGCCCACTCCGAACGCGTGACTCCAGGCAGTCCCGGAGCCCTACCTCACGCCGCACTTGCCGCACGGTACCTAAGCAGGTACTCGCTTGCAAGCCCGGCGAAATCCCTTCCCTGCACGTAGCCCATAGCCCGCGCCCTTGCTTCAGCCGAGGCGGCTCCGGTTCCAGCGTGAAGCGACTGAAATGCCTCCGCCAGACGAACCGCCAGCTGGCCCGGATCACCAGGGGGAACCAGGATGCCATGTCCGGCCAGCGCCTCCCTGTAGCCGGGGATGTCACTCGCCACGACCAGGCAGCCTGCGGCAATCCCTTCCAGCAGCACCACGCCGAAGGACTCGCCCCCAAGCGATGGAGCACACAGCACATCAGCCCGCCGGAGCACTGCGGCCACCTCCGCATCGGTCAGGCGACCCAGGAACCGCACTCCAGGCAGGCTATCCACGACAGGCCGGCTATCCACGACGCCAGCTCGCCTCCCCCCGCCGAGCACCCCTTCGCCCTCACCCGCCACCCACAGAACCGGCTCGCCACTCCCCGCGAGCACAGGATCCCTATCGCGATCCGAGAGCAAGATCTCCCAAGCTCTGAGCAGGGTATCGAGGCCCTTCCGGGGCTCGTGCCGACCGATGAACACCGCCGACGGGTTACCGGTTCGGGGACCCACAAGGCGCATCGACAGCTCGCGCGACTCACCCGCCCCCGAGAAACGCTCCACGTCGACACCGTTCCACAACACATCCGGCGTCCGTCCGAACACCTCCTCGACAGTTTGGGCCGCGGCCGAAGACACCGCCACCCATATGCGAACCCTACTCACGGCGCGCCTGGCGCACGTTGCCGCCAGACGATACCCTACACCACTCCCAGAACGATGGAAGGTGGCGACCACCGGTGCGGCCCGTTGTGCCAGTGCAGCCCAGCCAATTACCGGAGCCAATGGCTCGTGCACATGAACCACATCGAAGCCCCCCATCTCGAGAATCCTCCGCGCACGACCGAAGGCCGAAGGAGAGAGCGCAACCGGGGCCCTGGACCCGTTGGCAGGAACAGGGATGCTCCGACCTATCGCGATCATTCTCTCCGGCAGGTCGCGTCCATCTCTGGCACCGTCCCCCCTCCAAGGGCTGCCCGAGCGCCTCTTGGGCGAGCCGGCCAGGGGTGCCAACACCGTCACGTCCACGCCGCGAGCCCTCAGTGCCCCCGCCAAGCCGGCGACCTGCCCCTGCACCCCACCGGGCCGATCCATCGCGTAGGGACATAGCATGGCAACGCGCATACCTGGGGCGCCCATGGGAACCTCTCAGCTCCGATCCGAGCAGTCTTGCTCGTCCGGCCAGTTCGGCTGGAACAGGTGCCACTGGAGTGGAGCGCGACGTATGAGGTCCTCCAGCGCGTACACGACCTCCTGCGTCACGCGCCTCACGTCATCCCGCAGGCGCCCCTCCCGTTCCGCTCTGACACGGTCGGCTATGACCACGTTGAAAGAGCGGCCCGGTCCCATGTACACCGCAGTCGGGAGCAGGGCGGCCCCTGTCCTCAAGGCGATAGCGGCTGGACCGCCGGGAACCGTGGTCTGCCTCCCGAAGAACGTCACCTCCACGCCACCGCCGGCCACGTCCCGATCGCACAGAAGGCCTACGATGCCATTCGAACGCAGAACCGCCAGGAGCTCAGGCCCGGCAGACGCGTCCAGGGGCAGCGCTCTCACACCTACGCGTGCTCTCTCCCTGACGAACCAGTCGAACAGCTCAGGGGGTTCCAGGATCTCCGCCACGCTGGTGAGTGGCGTCCCGCGCTCGAACAGCCATCGGCCACCGAAGTCCCAGTTGCCGATATGCGGGATCGCGAGAACTGCCCCCAAGCCATCTCGCAGCGCGCCGTCGAGGTTCTCCAGACCATCCACGCACACCATCCGCTCCCTCACCTCCTGCGGCGTGAACGAGACGATACGAGCCGAGCTCACCCAATAGCGCGCGTAAGATATGAATGCCTCGTGAACGAGATGGCTACGTAGCCGCGGCTCGAGATCCTGCCCGAGCACCAGGGATAGATGGCGGCCCACGAGCTCGCGCTCAGGAGCCATCTTCGCCCACATGGCCTGGCCGACCAGCCAGCCAGCGCTGTCCGCGACCCACTCGGGAACCCGTTCCAGTGCCGCCGCGAGCGACCTGTAGGTCCAGAAAGTCGCCCTCGCTCTAAGGGCGCATACCACTCCTGGCAATGCTCTCAGCTATCGCCTGTGTTGCGATAGCGAGTCGTCAGACGGCTGGTGCCTCTGGAGCCTCCAGCAGCTACGCCCCGCGACCTCCCGCCTCCAGGCCTTCCCCCTGCTGCCCTGGTGGAGCGCCGGCGTGCTGTCCACTGCTCCCAGGTAAGGCGCTTGGCCCCCGTGGCATCGCCCACCAGGGTACGGCGACGGCTGCCCCATCGACGCTGCGCGGCGGCCTTCTCTGCACTGCTGGGAGCATCGCCTGCGAGCCGCGCCCGTCGAACATGCGATCTGGATCTGCTCGGCGCCGATCGACCGTACCAGGACAGGCCACCCGGCGTAGAAGCAGAGGGCCGCAGCCAGCCAGCAAGCGTAGCTCGCACCGTCTCGCGTCCGACCGCGCCGTCGCCGGAGCCCGGATGCGGGTTAGCCACTTCGCCACTAGCTGATCCCGACGTGACCCCGGCCGCCTCGGCATCAGCCGCCTCGGGATCAGCCGAGAGTGTTGCCGGGGCAGGACCCGGAGCAGCGCGTAGGACTCGCACGAAACGCTGGAGCGCGGTCAGGAGCGTCAGGGCAAGCATCAGCCACAAGACAGGAATGAGCAGGACATGGGCCAGGAACCCCACGCCGAGGAGGATCATCCTCTCTGCTCTTTCCATGATCCCCCCCTTGGCCGAGAGACCCAGCGATTCCGCCTTCGAGCGCTGGTAGGAGACCAGGAAGCTCGCGGCGAGAACGCCCAGAGCGAGGACTGCGTAGCGTGGGTGGCTCGTGCCTGCGAGGTACCATGCCAGCCCACCGAGCAGCAGGGCATCTGTGACCCGGTCGGCGACCGAATCGAGGAAGGCGCCGCGCACCGATGCCGTGCCGGTGGCCTTCGCTATCGGGCCGTCGAGCAGATCCGGGAGCCCGCATGCAAGCAGCATCACGATTGCGATCAGGAAATGGCCAGTCGCGATAACGTAGGCGGCCCCCACCGCCATGACTATGCCTATGACCGTGAGGAGATCGGCGCTGATCCCCAGGTTGGACAGAACTATCGCTACCGGGCCTGTCCTCGAATCGACCCCCTTGCGAAAGCGGCCGTCGAACACGGCTAGACGCCAGCTCCCGCCAGGAAACCAGCTCCCGCCAGGAAAGCGGCCCGTTCAGGCTCAGCCACAGCCTGCCATGCGAGCCTTGCCGGCTCCTCCGTGTCCCCGACGATACGCTCGCCAAGCTCCCTGGCCGGCTGCTCCCTGACCGCCGGGCCCCTCACCGCCGGGCAGGGCAGGAGGAAGGCAGGGCAGGAAGGAGATGGTAGCGGAACCAATGACAGGGCTGATGCACTGCCTGGCAACCTGCCGGCTGATGGTCTTCCGGGGATCTGCGAGCTCACTCTCCCGCCAATCTAGCACGACATCTCGCTATGGCGGCCAGTAGAGGCTGGAGCCTCCGCAGCGAACCTGTGGAAATAGTCAGCCGCGGGCCACGACCGGGCGATGGAACGTTGCTACCCCTGCCATCAGCTCATGGCGATCTCAGGTACCCCTCTACATCTATTACCACGTTTACAGGGGAACTGGAGCCGTTGTAGACGGTGAAGTCCCCGTTTGAGGAGATGGTGGCAATCCCAAGGACGGGGACAGGCTTACCTGGCCTGGTCCAGTTCACATTGGAGGTGGTGGGTGGGGTCGTAGATGGGTTGATAGAGAGATACCCGGGGGCAGTAGTACCTATAGCCGTGAGGTTTATCACCACTGCCGATATACCACTTGCCGGTAGGCCTCCTACTCCTGCGACCCTGACGGTGAGCTCGCCCCCCGGGGAAACGACATCGCCGTTGCACTGTGCCTGGCTGCCTGTAAGAGCCGAGGGGTTCCCCGGTCGTGTGTCACATATCCGAAGTGGGGCAAGCGGTGTGACCGCAGAAGCACCCGACACAGGCCCTGAGGTGGAGGAGGTGAAATAGCCTGATACATCTACGACCACGTTTGTAGCGACCCAGGAGAAGATGCTCACCCTTCCGGAGGAGGAAAGGGGCACGATTACTTCATTTGCCCGGTTGTGGCCAGATGGGGCATTTAGATCTGAGGCTGTAGGCCTGTTCTTCCCATCGGGGTAAACGGTCAGGTACCCATTGGCCGTGGGTGTCACCATTGTAACGCTGAGCACAACCGCAGAAGCGCTCGAAGGGATCGAGGCGAGCCCACCAACCTCTATGGACTGGCTGGCACGAGCAGCGAAAGGCACGAGTCTGTTTTGAGACGGGAGGCTCTTGCAATAGCTCGTGTGATCCGAAGCGAAAGAAGTGACCTGGCATCTAGTATCAAGAAGCCTCACAGGAGAGGGAAGCGGCACGTAGAGCCCCGGTAAGGAAGCCGCGCCAGATGGGTCTTGAACCTGGGAGAGTGTTCCGTAGCCCTCCTCATCTACTATCACGTTCACGTCCCCGGAGTGGTTGTAGATAGTTATCTCACCTTCGTGGGATCCACTTGTCGGGAGGGCCACCTCTACAAGGTTCGCAACCGGCATGGAAGACGAGACGTTGAGGTTGGACGCCGTCGGGGGAGAGATCGAAGAGGCCGGGTAGATGGTTATGTAGCTGGGCGCGCTTGCACCGGTGGCAGTAACGTTCAAGACAGCGAAGTCCGCCCCCTTTGGTATGTTGCCAAGGCCTGCCACCTGGATTGTGAGAGATGCACCCGGCCGAAGCGTCCTTCCCTCGCACTGGGTCAGTTCGGTCCCTTCAAGGCCGGATGGGTTCCCCGGTCTTGTGTCACAGATGCGCGTCGGGCTGAGGGGGGTGTACTCGGTTATGTTGACGGGCGCTGCAAAGCTGAACCGGTCCGCTGAGGACGTTGTGGAGGTTCCACCCGAGGTGGTTACCGTTACGTTCACCGTGCCTGCTGGCTCGGCAGGGGAGGTGGCTGTGATCTGGGTGGAGGAGTTGACGGTAAAGCTCTTTGCTGGGCTGGTGCCGAAGTCAACCGCCGTTGCACCGGTTAGGTTCGTGCCGCTGATCGTGACCGAGGTGCCCCCAGAGGTCGGGCCAGATGACGGGCTTATCGAGCTCACAGCAGGCGAAGCCGGTGGTGGCGGTGGCGGTGGCGGCG